>NZ_JBHWGP010000004.1:122538-401574 GCF_042733155.1 Streptomyces sp. NPDC059740
CTTGGGGCGCGGGGGGCCAGTTCGCCGCCCCGGCATCATGTGGGCGGGCCCGGCCCCCCCCGCGAGCCGGGTGCGGCGGCGCCCGTCGACCCGCTGGAGGCTTCTCAGTTCCCCTGTTGTTGCTGTTGCTGGAGCTGCTTCTTCTGCTCGCGGGCGGCGGCTGCGGCCTGGTTCTCGCCTCGCTGCTGGATGCGGCCGAAGGCGTAGGTCTTGGCGTCGGTGCTGACCTGCTGGATGGTGGCGTCCCCGCGGGTGACGTCCTTGCCGCTGGTGTAGCCGGTGAGGGTGTAGTAGACGTACCGGCCCAGCATGGAGACGGAGTTCAGGCAGTCGGAGCCGTGGCAGAAGTCCAGGCTGCCGGCGGTGAGGGGCGCGAGGCCGTACTGGTTGGCGTCGAAGGCCTTGGTCGCGGCGCCCTTGTCGGGGAAGACGGCGATGCCGATCGTCGTCGCCACGTTGTTGCGCACGTAGGTCGCCCGCACCATGCGCCGGCAGTCGTGCGCCTTGAGGACGGACACCAGCTTCTCCACCGCGGCCGAGGTGCAGTCGTCCGTGGTGTCCCTGGCGCGCCGGGTGTACGTGCGGCCGCCCTCGTTCACCGAGGCCATCGGGTAGAGCGAGGCGGGCGTGAGCGGGGCGGTGTCCTTCTTGGGGTCGGTGTAGTAGTCGACCGGGTTGGGCGGCGGCGGCACCGAGACGTCGGAGAAGGAGGGCTTCGGCTCGGCGGACCGGTCGGGCAGCTGCTGCGAGGGCAGTGCGGTGTCCTTGCCCTGCGGATCGTCGGAGCCGCTGTTCATCACCACGGCCGCCGCGACGATGCCGGCCACCACCACGGTGGCGAGCGCGCCGCCGCCGACGAACATCCACCGACGGCGCCGGTCGCGTGCCGCACTCTCGTCCGCGAGCGCGGACCAGTCCGGAGTCGACGAGGGCCCGTCCCCTGGGCCGTACGGCCCACCCTGCCCAAAGCTCATGGCGCGCAGTTTAAACGGGCTTGGTGGGGTGAGCCCACGCCGGTCACAATTCCCTCATGGGACATGTCGAGGCAGCGCATCTGGAGTACCACCTTCCCGACGGGCGGGTGTTGCTCGGCGACGTCTCGTTCCGGGTCGCCGAGGGCTCGGTCACCGCGCTCGTCGGTGCCAACGGGGCGGGGAAGACCACGCTGTTGCGCCTGGTCTCCGGGGAGCTGACGCCGCACGGCGGCAAGGTGACCGTCAGCGGCGGACTGGGTGTCATGCCGCAGTTCGTGGGCTCGGTCCAGGACGAGCGCACCGTGCGGGACCTGCTGGTCTCGGTGGCGCCGCCCCGGGTGCGGGAGGCCGCGCAGGCCGTGGACGCCGCCGAACTGGCCGTCATGACCGCGGCCGGCGCCGAGGAGGAGCCGGCGCAGATGGCCTACGCGCAGGCCCTGAGCGACTGGGCCGAGGCGCGCGGCTACGAGGCCGAGACCACCTGGGACATGTGCACCACGGCAGCGCTCGGCGTCCCCTACGAGAAGGCGCAGTGGCGCCAGGTGCGCACCCTCAGCGGCGGCGAGCAGAAGCGCCTGGTGCTGGAGGCGCTGCTGCGCGGCCCCGACGAGGTGCTGCTGCTGGACGAGCCGGACAACTACCTCGACGTCCCCGGCAAGCGGTGGCTGGAGGAGCGGCTGGCGCAGACCCGCAAGACGGTGCTGTTCGTCTCCCACGACCGGGAGCTGCTGGCCCGCTCGGCGCAGCGGATCGTCAGCGTCGAACCGGGCCCGGAGGGCAGCGACGTCTGGGTGCACGGCGGCGGCTTCGCCACCTACCACCAGGCGCGCCGTGAGCGGTTCGCGCGCTTCGAGGAGCTGCGGCGGCGCTGGGACGAGAAGCACGAGCAGCTCAAGAAGCTGGTGCGCACCCTGCGGCAGGCCGCCGAGAACAGCCATGAGCTGGCCTCGCGCTACCACGCCGCCCAGACCCGGCTGCGCCGCTTCGAGGAGGCCGGTCCGCCGCCGGAGCCGCCCCGGGAGCAGGAGATCACCATGCGGCTGCGCGGCGGCCGGACCGGGGTGCGGGCCGTCACCTGCCGGGCCCTGGAGCTGACCGGGCTGATGCGCCCCTTCGACCTGGAGGTCTTCTACGGCGAGCGGGTCGCCGTGCTGGGGTCCAACGGTTCGGGCAAGTCCCACTTCCTGCGCCTGCTGGCCGGTGACGAGCAGGTCGCGCACACCGGCGAGTGGCGGCTGGGCGCCCGCGTCGTGCCCGGCCACTTCGCCCAGACCCACCACCACCCCGAGCTGCTCGGCCGCACCCTGCTGGACATCCTGTGGACCGAGCACGCCCACGACCGGGGCCGGGCCATGAGCGCGCTGCGCCGCTACGAGCTCCAGGAACGGGCCGAGCAGCGCTTCGAGCGGCTCTCCGGCGGTCAGCAGGCCCGCTTCCAGATCCTGCTGCTGGAGCTGGGCGGTGCCACGGCGCTGCTGCTCGACGAGCCGACGGACAACCTCGACCTGGAGAGCGCCGAGGCGCTGCAGGAGGGGCTGGAGCGGTTCGACGGCACGGTGCTGGCCGTCACGCACGACCGGTGGTTCGCCCGCTCCTTCGACCGCTACCTGGTTTTCGGCGCCGACGGCCGCGTCAAGGAGACGCCGGAGCCGGTGTGGGACGAGAGGCGGGTGGAGCGGGCCCGGTAGGCCGCACCGACGGGCGCCCGGACCCTTCCCGCCGGGTCCGGGCACGCGGGCGCGCGCCGGGAAGCGTGCGGTGCCGCGGTACGGGCCGACGGGGGCCATCCGGGTGGGCGCGCCCGCGTGGAGGTGACCGCCGGCCGGGCGTATGCCCGTGTCGAGAAGAATCCGGCACTCGGTGCACTTCTAACGTGACCGTATGATCACCGACAAAACAGTCATTCGGGGCCTGATGGGCAGGTCGGGTGCCACGGGTCTCTCAGGCTTCACGGGTCTCGTGCGGGCCCGCGCCAGGGTGCGCGCGGCGGGCGGCGGGGGAGGGGCGCCCGTGCCGGCGCCCGCCGCCGCCACCGACGGGGCGGGCTGCCCGGCGGGGCGCGGCGCCGCCCCCCGTCGTGGCGGGCTCGGGGTGCCGGCCACCCGGTGGCTGCTCGCGGGCGCGTCCTGGCCGCTGTGGGCCGCGGCGTTCGGCCTGATGCTCGTCACCGCCCTGGAGGTGCTGCGCGTCGACCGGCACGTGGGCATGGACAACGAGATCATCGTCCGCGCCGCCCGCACCCTGCTGGACGGCGGCGCCCCCTATGCCGATAAGCGGTTCCTGTACCTGCCGAGCGCGGTGCTGGTGGCCGTGCCGGAGGCGTTGCTGCCCCACGGGCTGCGGTGGGCGATGGTGCCGGTGGTCGCCGTGGTGCTCACCCTCGCCGGCTGGGTGATCAGCCTCCGGGTCTTCGGGGTGTCCGCCCGCAGCAGACTGGCGGCACTGGGCGTGGTCGGCTTCGCCTTCTTCGCCCCGTTCAAGAACCTGGCGATCATCGGCAACTGGACGCTGGCGGCCGTGGTGGCCTTCCCCCTCTCGGTGCTGCTGGCGCTGCGTTCCCGCTGGGTGGCGGCGGGCGCGGTGATCGGCCTGGCGCTCGCCATCAAGCCGATGCTCGCGCCCATGGTGCTGCTGCTGGTCTTCGCGCGGCGGTGGCGGGCGCTGGCGGTGGCGGTCGGGGTGCCGATGACGGCCAGCGCAGTCGCCGTCGCGCTGATGCCGGCCCCGGGGCTCTTCGTCACCAAGACGCTGCCCTTCCTCCTGCACGGCCAGGACAACTTCGCCAAGCCCTTCGACGCCTCGCTCGGCATGGTGCTCTCCCGTCTCGGCGCGCCGGGCCCGGTGGCCTACGGGGTGGGGGTGCTGGCCGCGGGGACCGGGCTGGTGTGCGCCTGGCTGCGGTGGCGCAGGGCGGACGAGGGGCCGCTGCGGGTCGCGGAGACCGCGCTGGCGCTGATGCTCTCCACCTTCCTCGTCTCCCGGCCCTCCTTCGACCACTACCTGATGGTGGTGACGCCGCTGCTGCTGGCCTCGGTGGTGCTGCCGGGGACGGCGCCGCGGACCGTCTGGTTCTGGGTGGCGCTGCTGCCGCAGATCCCCGGGCTGACCTGGCCCTACCTGGAGAACGGCAAGCGGCGCGCCTTCAAGGACGCCTCCACCATCGCCGTGCTGGCGGTCGTGGCGGCCACTACCGGCCTGCGGGCGCGCCGGGCCCGCAGGCCGCGCGGCCGGCGGCGGGCGGCCGGGGTGCCGCGCCCGGCGGGCCCCGAGGTGCGGGACGCGGTGGCCGGCGGTGGCGGGCAGCAGCCCGCCCGGGAGGCGGCGGCGGTGCCGGCCGCAGCTGCGGCAGTGGACGGCCGCGGCGGGGAGGCGGCTGCGGCGCGCGGTGCCGAGCCCCCCGCCGACCGGGACGCCCTCGCAACGGGGGAGCGCGAGGCGGGCGGGCGGAGGACGGCAGAGGGCGCCGCGGAGCCGGTTCCGGGGACGGTCCCCGGGGTGGTCCCGGAGGCGTTTTGACCCGCCTGGGTGGCGCCCGGTACTCTGCTGGTTCGTTATGCGTATGGGCTTGCTCTATCTCACGTGAGGGGGCCTTGCGCCGGTCCACGGGACCGATCCCAGCGGCAGAACGACCGGGTTGCGTCGCCCGGTTCTCTCCAGTGCTGAGTGATGTCCCCGTGGCCTAGTACAGGACCCGTCCTCCGGAGCCCTCGCGGGCTCGGGGAGACCCCACTACTGAAGAAGCAAAGGCTACGACCGTGCGTACGTTCAGCCCCAAGCCCGGCGATGTCCAGCGCCAGTGGCTCATCATCGACGCGCAGGACGTTGTCCTGGGCCGTCTGGCCTCCCAGGCCGCTTCCCTGCTGCGGGGTAAGCACAAGCCGGTGTATGCGCCTCACGTCGACACCGGTGACTTCGTCATCATCGTGAACGCCGACAAGGTGCACCTGTCCGGCAACAAGCGCGAGCAGAAGATGGCCTACCGCCACTCCGGCTTCCCGGGTGGTCTGCGGTCCGTCCGCTACAGCGACCTGCTGGAGAACAACCCCGAGAAGGCCATCGAGAAGGCCGTCAAGGGCATGCTCCCCAAGAACACCCTCGGCCGCCAGATGCTCTCCAAGCTGAAGGTCTACCGGGGTGCCGAGCACCCCCACGCTGCTCAGCAGCCGGTCCCGTTCGAGATCACCCAGGTCGCGCAGTAAGTCCGGCCACCCCCTAAGACGAAGAGGAACTGAGGAGCATCGTGGCTGAGACCACCGCCGAGACCCCGCTCGACGAGGTCGAGCAGTACACCACCGAGTCGGAGAACGTGGAGTCGGAGTACACCTCCGAGTCGCTCGCCTCCCGTTTCGGTGACCCGCAGCCGGCCGCCGGCCTGGGCCGCCGCAAGAACGCGATCGCCCGCGTGCGCATCGTCCCCGGCACCGGCCAGTGGAAGATCAACGGTCGCACCCTTGAGGGTTACTTCCCCAACAAGGTGCACCAGCAGGAAGTCAACGAGCCCTTCAAGGTGCTCGAGCTGGACAACCGCTACGACGTCGTGGCCCGCATCGCCGGTGGCGGCATCTCCGGCCAGGCCGGTGCGCTGCGCCTGGGCGTGGCCCGTGCGCTGAACGAGGCGGACGTCGAGAACAACCGCGGCCCGCTGAAGAAGGCCGGCTTCCTCAAGCGCGACGACCGTGCGGTCGAGCGTAAGAAGTCGGGTCTGAAGAAGGCCCGTAAGGCCCCGCAGTACAGCAAGCGCTGATCCGGCGCCACCTCGCAGGTGGCTCCCTCGGAACGCCCCGGCGGCACGACGCGTGCCCCCGGGGCGTTCCGCACTTCGGGACCCGCGCGTTTACGCTCATTTCGTACACGCAATTCGCACGGGGCACCCCCGTGCGTGTATCCCCGTAGGCGTACCCGCGTCGGGGGTGAGACGCGTACGCGGGTCCAGGCCAAAAACATCGGAGGACAGCAGTGGCACGACTCTTCGGCACGGACGGTGTACGCGGTGTCGCCAACGCGGACCTGACGGCGGAGCTCGCGCTCGGCCTGTCGGTCGCGGCGGCGCACGTGCTGGCCGAGGCGGGCAGCTTCGAGGGGCACCGGCCGGTGGCCGTGGTCGGCAGGGACCCGCGGGCCTCGGGCGAGTTCCTGGAGGCCGCCGTCACGGCCGGCCTGGCCAGTGCGGGTGTGGACGTGCTGCGGGTCGGGGTGCTGCCGACGCCCGCCGTCGCGTACCTCACCGGCTCGCTCGGCGCGGACCTCGGCGTGATGCTCTCCGCCAGCCACAACCCGATGCCCGACAACGGCATCAAGTTCTTCGCCCGCGGCGGCCACAAGCTCGCCGACGAGCTGGAGGACCGCATCGAGGAGCTCTACCGCGGCCACTCCACCGGCGCCCCCTGGGAGCGCCCCACCGGTGCCGGGGTCGGCCGGGTCACCGACTACGACCAGGGGTTCGACAACTACGTGGCCCACCTGGTCGGCGTGCTGCCGAACCGGCTGGACGGGCTGAAGGTCGTCATCGACGGCGCCCACGGCTCGGCCGCCCGGGTCTCCCCGGAGGCGTTCGCCCGCGCCGGCGCCCACGTGGTCACCACGATCGGCGCCGAGCCGGACGGCCTCAACATCAACGACGGTGTCGGCTCCACACACCTGGAGCGGCTGCGCGCCACCGTCGTCGAGGCCGGTGCCGACCTGGGCATCGCCCACGACGGTGACGCCGACCGGTGCCTGGCGGTCGACGCCGCGGGCGAGGAGATCGACGGCGACCAGATCCTGGCCGTGCTGGCCGTGGCCATGCGGGAGGCGGGCACCCTCCGCAAGGACACCGTCGTCGCCACCGTCATGAGCAACCTCGGCTTCACGCTCGCCATGGAGCGCGAGGGCATCGAGCTGGTCCGTACCGCCGTCGGCGACCGCTACGTGCTGGAGGAGATGAAGGCCCAGGGGTACGCGCTGGGCGGTGAGCAGTCCGGTCACGTCATCGCGCTGGACCACGCCACCACCGGCGACGGCACCCTGACCGGTCTCCTGCTCGCGGCCCGGGTGGCCGCCACCGGCCGTCCGCTGGCCGAGCTCGCCGGGGTGATGGAGCGCCTGCCGCAGGTGCTGGTCAACGTCCCCGACGTGGACAGGTCGCGGGTCGCCACCTCCCAGGAGCTCAACTCCGCGGTGAGCGAGGCGGAGGCCGAACTCGGCGCCACCGGCCGGGTGCTGCTCCGCCCGTCCGGCACCGAGCCGCTGGTCCGGGTCATGGTGGAGGCCGCCGACATCGAGCAGGCGCGCTCGGTCGCGGGGCGGCTGGCGGACGCGGTGAAGTCCGCGCTGGGATGACCGCCCGCCCGCGGTAGGGCATGAGGGGTGCGAAGGGGTCGGCCACGGGGCCGGCCCCTTCGTCGTGTGCGGGCAGCGCCTGGTGTGCCGTCAACTGCCGGAGGGCGGTGCCGGGTCGGCTCTCAGGCCGTCCAGGACGAGGTCGAGGAGGCGCTCGGCCTGCTCGCGCTGTTCGGGCCTGGCCGAGGTGAGGGCGATGCCGGCGAGGGCCGCGAACATGTCGGCCGGGCCGATGTCGGACCGGATCTGCCCGGCGGCACCGCAGGCCTCCATCAGTGTGGTGACGGCGGCCTCGATCATGTCCCGGCTGTGGGCGTGGGGGTTGCCGCCGGAGGCGGAGAGGGCGCGCAGGGCGTCGATCATGCCCATCTTGGCGGTGGCGTAGTCCATGAAGAGGCGGGTCCAGGCGCGCAGCGCCTCGTACGGCGGGTGTGCCGCCAGGAGCGCGGGGACGACCTCGCAGAGCTGGGCCACCTCGTTGCGGTAGGCCGCCTCGACCAGGGCCTCCCGGGTGGGGAAGTTGCGGTAGAGCGTCGCGGTGCCCACGCCCGCCTCGCGGGCGACACGCTCCAGGTGCGCGTCCAGGCCGTCCTCGGTGAACACGCGCACCGCGGCGGCGAGGATCTTCTCCCTGTTCCGTTGCGCGTCCGCCCGCAGCGGGCGTGGTGCGTCCTTGGCCATCGCTCTCCGGTCCTTCTCCGTTTGCTAAGTGGAGGCGCGCCCAGTTAGTCTCGATTAAGTGGTGGCGCCTCCACTTAACTTTAGGGCATGGCCTGGCCTGCCCGCATTCCTCCTGGAAGGGCTGACTGATCATGTCGGGAATCGAAGGCAAGGTCGTGGCGATCACGGGCGCCGGCAGCGGCATCGGCGAGGCGACCGCCCTGCTCCTCGCCGAACGCGGCGCCCGGGTGGTCCTCGGTGGGCGGCGCGCCGAGCGGCTTCAGGCCGTGGCCGCCCGCGTCGAGGCGGCCGGCGGCGAGGCGGCATGGGCGTCCACCGATGTCACGGTCCGTGAGGATGTTGCGGGCCTCGTCGAACTGGCCCGCAGCCGGTTCGGCAAGCTCGACGTCCTGGTCAGCAATGCCGGCATCGCCCCGATCTCCCCGCTGGACGACCTCCGGGTCGAGGACTGGGAGCGGATGGTCGACGTCAACTTCAAGGGCGTCCTGTACGGGATCGCCGCCGCTCTGCCGGTCTTCCGGGAGCAGGGCTGCGGACACTTCGTCAACACCGTCTCCACGGCCGGACTCCGTATCGTCCCGCTCCAGTCCGTGTACGCCGCCACCAAGAACGCCGTGCGCACCCTGTCCGAGGGGCTGCGTCAGGAGGCCGGGGACAGCCTGCGGGTGACGGTCGTCTCGCCGGGTGTCACCCGCACGGAGTTCCCGGAGTCCATGTCGCCGGAGATGCGGGCCCGGGCCGGCGTGACCCAGGGGGACATCGGCATCCCGCCGGAGGCGATCGCGCGCGCCATCGCCTTCGCCGTCGAGCAGCCGGACAACGTCGACGTGGGGGACATCGTCGTCCGGCCCACCGCGCAGGGCTGACGCTCCTCCTGCCCGGGGGGCGTCTGTTGCGGGCGGATGTCCGGTTCCCGCCCACCCCTTGACGGGTTTTCTCGCAGCGACCTATAACACTAAGCACCTAGGTGCTCAGTGTTATAGGGGTCGGCGGTGCGGCGGTCGCGTGGTGACGTGCGGCCGCCGGTCGCGGCGGTGGCCGGAAGGGTCCGCGCCGCGGCGGTCCGCCCGTCCCGCTGCCATCCGTCAGCCACGCCCCGCCGACGTCGGGGTGAGGCGGACGTGCCCCGGCCGGCGGATCACGGTGCCGGCCCGGGCCCGCCCGCCGCGTGCTCGAAGAGGGGAAGACCCGTGAGCGCCTCACCGCCCGCAGGGAAGACCGTCACCACGCCGCAGCCGGTGGGGGACGGGCCCGCCCGGCCCCCCGTCGTCCCGCACCGCTGGCGGAAACTGGCCGCCGTCGCCGCGCCGTTGTGGGCGGACAACAACGAGGGCTCGGTACTCAGCACGCTCTCGCCCGTCATCATCACCGCCCTCGCGCTGCCCGGCAGCGCGGTGGGGGTGCTGGTCTCGGTCAGCAAGGCGATCGGCGTGGTGGTCGGCCCGGTGTGGGTGTGGGTCGCCCGGCGCATCGGCCGGAAGGCCGCGCTGACCCTCTCCACCACCTGCGTCGCGGTGGCCACCGCCGCCACCGGGCTGGCGCAGGACTACACCCAGCTCCTGCTGCTGTGGGGGCTGGCGGCGGTGTTCGTCGCCGCGGGCCTGCCGATCGTCAGCGAGGTCACCGCCGACCTCTTCGACGAGCGCACCAGGGGCCGGGCCAACGGCTACACCTGGGGGGCGATCTCCCTCCTCGGGGCCGTCCTGGGCCCTCTCATCGGACAGCTCTCCCGCCTCCCCGACGGGTGGCGCCTGGGCTTCTTCGCAGCCGGCGCGATCGACCTCGTCGTCGCCGCCGGACTGGTCGCCGGCTTCCAGGACCCAGGGGTCGGCGCCAGCGAGCCCCGGACCGCCGGCGGGCCGGCCACCCCGGACGCCGCCACCACCGTCCTGACCTGGGGGAAGGTCGCCGGCCTGGTGCGCATCCCGACCTTCGCGCTGATGCTGGGCCAGCGACTGGTCGCCGGTCACCTCCTGGTGGCGACCTTCGGGGTGCTGTTCCTGGTGCGGACCCACGGGTTCACCACCGCCGTCGCCTCCCTCGTCACGCTGCCGTACGGTGTGGGCTACCTGGTGGGCACGATCGCGGGCGGGCTGGTCACCGACGCCCTCCACGCCCGCAGGCCCCGCTCGGGCCGGGTCGCGGTCCTCCAGGGCGCCCAGTTCGGGTTCGCCCTCTTCGCGCTCCTGGGCACCCAGGCCGACTGGCACGGCATCGCGGTGTTCGCCCTCTTCTGGGCCCTGATGGGGTGCATGCAGGGCGTCAACCCCGGCGTGAACCGGACGATCGTGACGGCCGTCGTCCCGCCCGAGCTGCGCGGTGCGGCCTTCGCGCTGATGCTCTCCGTCTGCGAGGCGCTCGCCTTCGTCCTCTTCAACCTCTGCGCGGGCTTCTTCGAGGCGAGCCTGGGCCTGAAGACCGTGATGCTCTGCCTCCCCGGCCTGCTCATGGTCGCCAACGGCCTGTACTGCACCGCCCTGTACCGGACCTACCCGCGGGACGTGGCACGGCTGGAGGGCCTGCTGCGGGCCCGGAACGGCGCCGCGGCCTGAGGCCCGGGCGGGGCGTTGCGGTGCGCGACGCCGGTCAGCCCCTCCCGCGCACCTGGGGAAGGGCCCGGCCGGCGGTGCGCAGCCGCCGGCGCTGCCCGCTCCAGAACGCCTTCTGGGCCAGCAGGGTGAGCACGCCGGCGAGGAGGATGCCCAGGAGGTTCACCAGGAGCTGCTCGCTGGAGCCCACCGCCTGCGCGTAGTCGCCGTAGACGAAGGCGACCGCGGCGTTGGCGGCGGCCGGGACGGTCGTCACCGAGATCGCCACGCCCACCAGCGCGCCCGACTTCGAGGAGGTCAGCGACAGGATCCCGGCGATCCCGGCGAGGACGGCGACGACGAGGGAGAAGCGGTCCGGCTGCCAGACGAAGTCGGTGTTGGGCCGGTGCGCCTTCAGCATCGACTCGTGGAAGAGGCCGGCGGCGTCCATCAGGTAGCTGAACCCGGCCGTGAGGACCATCGCCACTGCGAACCCGACGACCAGGGCCACCAGGGAGCGCACCGCCAACCGCGGGGCCCGGCGGACCAGGGCGGTGCTGATGCCCGCCAGCGGCCCGAACTCCGGCCCGACGGCCATGGCGCCGACGATGAGGACGGCGTTGTCCAGGATGACACCGCACGCGGCGATCATGGTGGCCAGGCTGAGGAAGGCGAGATAGGTCAGGGAGAGCGTGGACTCCTCGTGGGTCGCCTCCACCAGCGACTCCCACAGCACCGCGTCCGCCCCCTCGCCCGGCGCCGCCTCCTCGGCGCGGTCCGCGTGCCGGGAGAGCGTCAGGTCCACCGAGGTCACCGAGACGGCGCCGGACTCGTCCAGGCCCCTGGCGCGCAGCGCGCCGAGGACCTCGTCACCGGCCTCCCGGGCGACGTCGCAGGTGACCACGTCACCCTCGGGGTCGCGGGCGGCACCGGCGTACACCACCAGGTGGGTGGTGCCCACCGTCCCCTGCAGCAGGCCGACGACCTCCTCGGTCCGGTCGGACGGCACGATCAGACGCAGGTGCAGCACGGGGTCCCTCTCGACGGCGGATGGCCCGCCAGTCCGTCGGCGGGCGGCCCGGACGGTCGCGGCCTCGTCCGGCCCGGGTCCCACATCATGCCGGGCCCGCAGGGAGGTGCCCCGGGTGGCCCTACAGCTTGCGCAGGGAGAGCCGCTGCACCTTGTGGTCGGGCCCCTTGCGCAGCACCAGGGTGGCGCGGGGGCGGGTGGGGGCGACGTTCTCCTCCAGGTTGGGCCGGTTGATGGTGCGCCAGATGCCCCGCGCGTAGTCCAGCGCCTCCTCCTCCGAGACCTGCGTGTAGCGGCGGAAGTAGGAGAACGGGTTCTGGAAGGCCGTCTCGCGCAGCTTGCGGAACCGGCCGAGGTACCACTGCTCGATGTCCTCGGTGCGCGCGTCCACGTAGACCGAGAAGTCGAAGAAGTCCGCCAGCCCCAGCCGGGTGCGGCCGTCCTTGCCGGGCAGCGCCGGCTGGAGGACGTTGAGGCCCTCGACGATGAGGATGTCGGGCCGGTGCACCGTCTGCCGCTCACCGGGCACGATGTCGTAGATCAGGTGGGAGTAGACCGGCGCGGTCACCACGTCCTTGCCGGACTTCACGTCGGAGACGAACCGGGTCAGCGCCCGCCGGTCGTAGGACTCGGGGAAGCCCTTGCGGACGCCGCGGCGCTGGATCTCGGCGTTGGGGTAGAGGAAGCCGTCAGTGGTCACCAGCTCCACCCGCGGGTGCTCGGGCCACCGTGCCAGGAGCTCGCGCAGCAGCCGGGCGGTGGTGGACTTCCCCACCGCCACCGAGCCGGCGACCCCTATGACGAAGGGCGTCCCGGTCTGCGGGCCGTTGCCGGCCGCGTCGCCCAGGAAGGTGTTCAGGGCGCCGCGCAGGTTGCCGCTGGCCCGTACGTACAGGTTGAGGAGGCGCGAGAGCGGCAGGTAGACCTCGCGCACCTCGTCGAGGTCCGTGACGTCGCCGAGGCCCCGCAGGCGCCGGACCTCCTCGGCCGTCAGGGGCAGCGGTGTCTTCTCCCGCAGCGCACTCCACTGTTCCCGGGTGAGGTCGACGTACGGCGAGGTCTCGCCGCGGGGGCGGCGCGGCGCGGCGCCCCCGCGCGGGAGGCCGTCGGAGGAGAGGGCGGAGGTAGGTGGAGGCACGGCCCCATTGTGCGCGGGAGGAGTCCCGTGACGACGGCGGGGTGGCACGCAGTGCCGGTCGTGGTACCGGAATGGCCGGGTCCGTCGCCTCCGGGCCCTGCTCGGGGATGCGACGGCGCCGCGGAGGTGACGTGTGTCACCCGGCGAAGTCGGCCGGAAATCACGGAACCGGGAACCGCGAGGGGTGCCGGCAGCGAGAACTCCCTGTACCCACCGCGGTTCTGCGCACTACCGTCCCTTCGGGGGCACGCCGCGGAGGAACGGTGAACGTCGCGTGCACCACGAGTGACCTGGGGGGCCGGGGATGGGATGGCGAATGAGCGGTAGGGGACGAGCAGTGGCCGGACGGACCGGTGCGGCGCGGACGGCGTACGCCGACCAGCGGTACGCGGCCTACGACACCCTGGTGGAGGACCACCCCGACCTGGACCTGCCGGAGGTCCCCTCGGACCTCATCGACCTCTACCGGTGGGGCAGCCGCCCCCGGTGCGAGGAGCAGGAGTACACCGACACGGTGCAGGAGCTGATCGGCCGCCTGGACGGCTGAACCGGGGCCCTCCCCGCGCGAGCGCCGTCCGCGGGGTTCGTGCGGTCAGGCCCCGGTGCGCGGCCCGCCGGAGCGGGGGCCCGCATGCCGACGGGCGGGCGGGAGGCCGCCCCCGCGCCGGCGGGGGGAGACGGTCCGGCGCCGGCCAGGGCGCCGCCCACCGCCGGCAGGGGGCGCCCCGGGGCCGGCAGTGGCCTGCCCCGCTCCGGCGGGAGGCCGCCCGCCGGAGCGGGGCCCGCCCGTCCCGACAGGTGGGCCGACCGCTCCTCTGCGACGATGTAGCCACGTCGTGCCGGACCGGTCGGAGGCCCGAGGGCGGCTGCCCCGGACCGGGCCGGGCGGGGTGCCCGTGCCGGCCGCCGGTGCCGGGTGCGCCCCGGTCCGGGTGCGGCTTCGCGAGTCCTCGGCGCCCACCGACGCCCTCCGGCCTGCCACCCGACCTGGCGAGGCCGACCTCGACGCGGCCGCGAAGGGATGCACATGTGCGGGATCGTGGGATACGTGGGCGACCGCAACGCCCTCGACGTCGTCCTGGCCGGCCTGGGACGACTGGAGTACCGGGGCTACGACTCCGCCGGCGTGGCCGTCCAGGCCGACGGCGGGCTGGCCGCCGCCAAGCGCGCGGGCAAACTGGCCAACCTCGACAAGGCGCTGGCCGAGCGGCCGCTGCCGACCGGCACCACCGGGATCGGCCACACCCGCTGGGCCACGCACGGCCGCCCCGACGACGCCAACGCCCACCCCCACCTGGACGACACCGGCCGGGTCGCAGTCGTCCACAACGGCATCATCGAGAACTTCGCCGCCCTCCGCGCCGAGCTGGCCGGGCGCGGCCACCGGCTGGCCTCCGACACCGACAGCGAGGTCGTCGCGCACCTGCTGGCCGAGGCCCACTCGGCGACCGGTGACCTGAGCGAGGCGATGCGCCAGGTGTGCCTGCGGCTGGAAGGTGCGTTCACCCTGGTGGCGGTGCACGCCGACGCACCCGACGTGGTGGTCGGGGCGCGCCGCAACTCGCCGCTGGTGGTGGGGCTCGGCCAGGGTGAGGCCTTCCTCGCCTCGGACGTGTCGGCCTTCATCGCCCACACCCGGGAGGCCGTCGAACTCGGCCAGGACCAGGTGGTGGAGGTGCGCCGGGACGGGGTCCGCATCACCGGCTTCGACGGCGCGCCCGCCGAGGGCCGCCCGTACCACGTCGACTGGGACGCCTCGGCGGCCGAGAAGGGCGGCTACGACCACTTCATGCTCAAGGAGATCGCCGAACAGCCCAAGGCGGTCGCCGACACCCTGCTGGGCCGCGTCGGCGAGGGCGGCCTGCTGACCCTGGACGAGCTGCGCCTGACCGACGCGGAGCTGCGCGAGGTCGACAAGGTGGTCGTCGTCGCCTGCGGGACCGCCCACCACGCCGGTCTCATCGCCAAGTACGCCATCGAGCACTGGGCCCGGCTGCCCTGCGAGGTGGAGCAGGCCAGCGAGTTCCGCTACCGCGACCCCATCCTGGACCGCCGCACCCTGGTCGTCGCCATCTCCCAGTCCGGCGAGACGATGGACACCCTCATGGCGTTGCGCCACGCCCGCGAGATGGGCGCGCGGACCGTCGCCGTCTGCAACACCAACGGCTCGACCCTGCCGCGCGAGGCCGACGCCGTGCTGTACACGCACGCCGGGCCGGAGGTCGCGGTGGCCTCGACGAAGGCCTTCCTCACCCAGTTGGTGGCCTGCTACCTCGTGGCCCTCTACCTTGGCCAGGTGCGGGGGACCAGGGACGCCTCGGAGATCAGGGGCGTGGTGCGGGAGCTGGCCGGCATGGGCGACCGGGTGGAGCAGGTGCTCGCCACGATGGAGCCGGTGCGCAGGCTGGCCCGCAGTCTCGCCGACGCCGAGACCGTGCTCTTCCTCGGGCGCCACGTGGGGTTCCCCGTCGCGCTGGAGGGGGCGCTGAAACTGAAGGAGCTGGCGTACATGCACGCCGAGGGGTTCGCGGCCGGGGAGCTCAAGCACGGCCCGATCGCGTTGGTGGAGGAGGACGTCCCGGTGGTGGTGGTCGTGCCCTCGCCGCAGGAGCGGTCGGTGCTGCACGACAAGGTCGTCTCCGGCATCCAGGAGGTGCGGGCCCGCGGCGCCCGCACCATCGTCCTGGCCGAGGAGGGCGACGAGTCGGTGGTGCCCTACGCCGACGAGCTGGTGCGTCTGCCCCGCACCCCGCCGCTCCTCCAGCCGCTGGTGGCGACGGTGCCCTTGCAGGTCTTCGCCTGCGAGCTGGCCACCGCCCGCGGCAACGAGGTCGACCAGCCCCGCAACCTCGCCAAGTCGGTGACCGTCGAGTGATCATCGGTGTCGGAATCGACGTCGCGGAGATCGACCGCTTCGCGGCGTCCCTGGAACGCACCCCCCACCTGGCCCAGCGGCTCTTCGTCGACCGGGAGCTGTACCTGCCCGGCGGGGAGCGGCGCGGACCGGCCTCGCTGGCCGCCCGGTTCGCCGCGAAGGAGGCCGTGGCCAAGGCGCTGGGGGCCCCGGCGGGGCTGCGGTGGACGGACGTGGAGGTGTGGAGCGAGGACAGCGGCCGGCCCCGGCTGCGGGTCCTGGGCACGGTCGCCGCGCGCGCCGCCGAACTGGGGGTGCGCTCCTGGCACGTGTCGCTCAGTCACGACGCCGGCGTCGCCTCGGCGATGGTGGTGGCCGAGGGGTGAGGGCCCACCCGGCAGGAGCCGACGAGAAGGCGCCCTGGTGGACGGATGCGCGCCGGGCCGCGCGGAAAGACGGGCGGACATGAGGACTGCGTACGACGTCGAGACGGTACGGGCGGCCGAGCGGGAGCTGATGGCCGAGCTGCCCGAGGGCACCCTGATGCAGCGGGCCGCGGCCGGCCTGGCCACGGCCTGCGCGCAACTGCTGGGCAGGGTCTACGGGAGCCGGGTCGTGCTGCTGGTCGGCAGCGGGGACAACGGCGGTGACGCCCTGTACGCCGGGGCGCGGCTGGCCCGGCGGGGCGCCGGGGTGCGGGCCGTGCTGCTGCGGCCGGACCGCGCCCACGGGGAAGGGCTGGCGGCGCTGGTCGCGGCCGGCGGCCGGGTCAGCGCCGACGCCGAGGCCGACATCGCCCGCGCCGACCTGGTGGTGGACGGCATCGTGGGCATCGGCGGCCGGGGCGGCCTGCGGCCCGAGGCGGCGCGGCTGGCCACGGCGGCGGCCGCCGGGGGCGGCCGGGTGGTGGCGGTGGACCTGCCCAGCGGGGTGGACGCCGACACCGGACGGGTCGAGGGCGAGGCGGTGCGCGCCGACCTCACGGTGACCTTCGGCGCCTACAAGCCGGGGCTGCTCGTCGACCCGGCCCGCGAGCACGCCGGGGCGCTGCGGCTGGTGGACATCGGGCTGCGGCTGCCGCCGCGCGGGCACGCGGACGAGGGCGCGCTGCGGGTCCAGGCGCTCCAGCACGCCGACGTGGGGGCGGTGCTGCCGCGCCCCTCCGCCGAGTCCGACAAGTACCGCCGGGGCGTGATCGGCGTGGTGGCCGGTTCGGCCCGCTACCCGGGCGCCGCCGTGCTGGCGGTCTCCGGGGCGGTGCGGGGCGGGGCCGGCGCCGTGCGGTACGTGGGGCCCGGCGCGGACGCGGTGCTCTCCCGCTTCCCCGAGACGCTGGTGCACGCGGGCCCGCCGTCGAAGGCGGGGCGGGTGCAGGCGTGGGCGATCGGGCCGGGCATCGGCGACAACCCCGACAACGAGGCGTTCATGGCGGACGTCCTCGCCTCCGAGGTGCCGGTACTGGTGGACGCCGACGGGCTGCGGCTGCTGGACGCCGGTGCGGTGCGCCGCCGGCCGGCCCCGGTGCTGCTGACCCCGCACGCCGGTGAGGCGGCGGTGCTGCTCGGCTCCTCGCGGGAGGAGGTCGAGGGGGGACGGCTGGCCGCGGTGCGGGAACTGGCCGGCCGCTTCGGCGCGGTGGCGCTGCTCAAGGGCTCGACGACGCTGGTGGCGGACGGCCGCGCCGGGGCTTCGGGGACGGGCGGGGCGGCCGTGGTGCGCGTCAACCCCACGGGCACGGGCTGGCTCGCGACCGCGGGCAGCGGCGACGTCCTCTCCGGCCTCGCGGGGTCCCTGCTGGCCACCGGGCTCGCGCCGCTGGACGCCGGGTCCGTCGCGGCCTATCTGCACGGCCTCGCGGCCCGCCGTGCCGCCCGGCGCCGGCCCGGGGTCCACGCCCCGGTGGTCGCCACCGACGTCGCGGCGGCCCTGCCCGAGGCGTGGGCCGACGTGTGGAGCGGCGTCGTGACCGGCTGACCGGTGGGCTGCCGGCGGCCGGTCAGTGTTGCCGGGAGCCCTCGCCCGCCGCGCCCGCGGACGCCGGGTCCGCGTCGCCGGGACCGGCCTCCCCGCCCTCCGGGCCGGCTGCCCGGCGGCGGCGGACCAGCCGGGTGACCACGAACCACAGGACGGCGAGGAGCACGAGCACGCCGACGGCCGTGGTGAACGCGCTCGCGTACCGCTCGGCGACCTCCCAGTGCTGGCCGAGCTTGTACCCGGCGTAGACCAGCACCGTGTTCCACACCAGGCTGCCGCCCGCCGTGTAGAGGACGAAGCGGGTCACCGGCATCCGCTCGATGCCCGCCGGGACGGAGATCAGGGCGCGGAAGACCGGCAGCATCCGTCCGAAGAAGACCGCCTTGCCGCCGTGGCGGGCGAACCACGCCTCGCTCCGGTCGATTTCCTCCGCCTTCAGCAGCGGGACCCGGGAGAGCACCGCCCGGGTCCGCTCGCGGCCGAGCACCATGCCGACCAGGTACAGCACGAGTGCGCCCGCCACCGATCCGACGGTCGTCCAGACCACGGCGGCCACCAGCGACATGTGGCCCTGCCCGGCCGAGACGCCGGCGAGCGGCAGGATCACCTCGCTGGGGATGAACGGCACCACGCTGTCGACCATGTTGGCCAGTCCGGCGCCCGGCCCGCCGAACGCCTCGGCGAGGTGGTTGACGAGTGTGACGGCGAAGCCGGACAGGCCGCCGGCGTGCTCCTGGGCCGCAAGGAACGCGTGCACCTCGTACCCCCTGCTCGTGTGTGGACTCCCGAACCTAGACGCCGCGGCCCGCCGGGCCGTTGCGGACAGGCCGGATGTCCCCCGGACGAGCCCGGCGGGGCGGGGCCCGGCCCGGTGGCCGTGGTGCTGCCACGGCCGCGGCGGTCAGGGGCTGATCGCCCGCCAGATGCGGTCCGGCAGCGTGCGGGTGGCCTCCGCGAGGTCGACGTCGCCGACCGCGAGCGCCCGCCGGGCGACGGCGACGACCGGGCCCAGCACGAGGCTCTCCAGCAGCGGTGTGCCGAGCGGGGCCAGTTCGCCCGCCGCCACCCGGTCGGTGATCCAGGCGGCCATCGGGGACAGCCTGGCCTCCTGGGAGTCGCGCACCTGCCGGGCGTGGGCCATTCCGAAGCGGTCGGCGGTGGCGGAGTGCAGGAGCCGGGCCGCGTCCGGGTGGTCCCGGACGAAGTCGAGGTAGGCCGTGACCACCGCCCGGACACCGTCCCGGGCGGTGCCGGCCCCGGACAGTGCCGCGACCAGGCCGCCCAGCAGCCTGTTCAGCCAGCGGAGGGTGAGGGCCGTCAGGACGCCGTCGAGGTTGCCGAAGTGGTGGTAGATGCTGCCGGGGCTGACGCCGCTGGCCGTGGTGAGGGCGCTGACGGTCAGGCCCTGCTCGCCGGCGTCGGCGTACACCCGGAACGCGGCCGCCAGGACCTGCTCGACGGTGGCCTCGCCACGCTGCTGCTTCGGGCTCATCTGGCGTACGTCCTCGGTCCGGTGGCGGCGGCCTTTCATGATCGCGGCGCGGGTGGACGAGGAGCAAGGCGTTCTGGAGCAATTTTTTAGAAAACCCCTCCAGTTCTCTGGCGTGGTGCCCCAGACTGGGAGCGTGGCGGCGGCGGACGGGCACGGCAGGCGCCGGGCGCATCCGCCGCAGGCGCTTCTCGCAGTCGCGGACCAGGGGGTCCGCCCGGGGGACACGGAGGAAGCGAATGCCGGATGTCGACATGCTGGTGGGCCAGGTCGTGCCCGCGGTGGGGGCGGCGGTCAGCGCCTACGGCACGGCCGTACTGACGCGCGCGGAGACCGAGGCCGCGGGTGCCACGGTCCGGCTCGGTCAGCGGCTGCTGCACCGCCTGCTGCGCCGCGGCCCCGACCCCGCGGCACTGGAGCGGGCCGTGACCGACCTCGCCGCCGCCGAGGGTGACCAGGACGCCGTGGCCGCGCTGCGCCTGCGTGTGCGGCAGGCCCTGCACGCCTGCCCGGAGCTGGCCGCCGAACTGGCGGGCCTGCTGCCCGCACCGGCCGCCGCGTCCGGCGGTGTGAGGGTCGGCGGTGACGTGAGCGGCATCGTCTCCACCGGCGCCGGTGCCACCAACACCGTCGACAACCGGAGGCAGAGGTGAGCGCCCCCGCCCCCGACCCGCTGAGCGGGGCCGGGCCGGAAGTCGTCGTCCACGGGGACAACCACGGTGTCGTCAGCACCGGCCCCCACTCCGTCAACCTGGTCTTCACCTCCCAGGGGCCGCAGCAGGTCGACAACCTCCGCGAACTGCCGCTGCACGAGGCCCCGCTGCTGCCCACCGCGCCCGCCCTCCGGCTGTTCGGCCGGGACGAGCTGGTGGCCGAGGTGGCCGCGCGGGTGGCGGCGGGTGGGCACGCACAGCTGTACGGCAGGGCGGGGGTGGGCCGCAGCGCCGTGGCCGAGGCCGTCCACCACCGCCTGGCGGCGCAGGGCCGGCGGGGACACGTGCTGCGGCAGCAGGAGTCCGAGCCCGGGACACTCGACTCGGTCTACCGGCGCCTGGCGACGGCGTTCTTCGGCCGGACGTTCCTGCGGGTCGACGAGGCGGACCTGCGGGCGGCCGTCGCCGGGGTACGGGACGTGCACGTCACCCTCCTCGACACCGCGTTGGACCGGGCCGACCTGAACCGGCTCACGGAGACCTTCGCCGGCTGCACCTTCCTGTTCACCTCACCCCATCTCACGCTCCCCGACACCGCCGGCGCCCACCACGTCCAGCCGCTGGGCCGGCACGCCGCGGTGGCGCTCCTGAGCGCCGAGCTCGGCCTGGACCCGGGGCCGGTGGGCCTGCGCAACCTCCAGTTCGACCACGCCTACCGGGAGTCCGGGGGCAGGCCGCAACGCCTGCGCCAGTACGCCGAGTTCATCAAGGGCATGGACCAGTGGCGGGCGCGCGTCACCAGGGAGCCGCACGACCAGCCACCACCGGTGGACCCGGCCGGGCTGAGCCCGGAGCGCCAGGCGCAGACGCTGGCCCTGGCCCTGGGCGAGCCGGCCCGCCGGGTCCTCGTCGCCCTGGCGACCTTCGGCGTCCCGGTGACCGCCCACTGGTTCGCACCCGTCACGGGGTGCCCGGCCGACGCGGCAGCGGGCCCCGAACTCCTGGACCGCCGCCTGGTCACCCTGGAGGGCGAGGCGTACCGGATCACCCAGGACGCGGCGCAGGCGGTGCGCGGACTGGAGTGGCCCGCGGCACCGGCGGTGACCGCGGCCGAGGGGGTGATGGCCGCCGTGGCCGCCGCAGAGGTGGACCCGCCCGTGGACCCCGGCCTGCTGACCGCCCTCACCCGGGCGCTGAACGCCGACCGCGAGTGGGCCGTGGCCTCGCACTTCGTACGGACGGTGCTGCCCGTGGCGCTGGCCGCGGGAGCGCTGCGCACCGTGGCCGAGCTCTACGCGCTGGGCCGTACCGCCGCACTCCGCGGCGGCCTGCGCAGGGAGCACGCGCACTACCTCCGCGCCGAGGAGCAGACCCGCAAGCTGCTGGAGGGGGACCGGACCGTCGTCGCCGCGGCACTGGTGCTCCTCGCCTCACCCGTCGCCCCCGCCGCGATCGCCTCCGGCGGCAAGGTCTCCGCAGTGGTCGGCAAGTTCGTCTCCGCCGTCACCACGAAGGCCGGCATGACGGTGGCGGCGGTCTCGGTGGCCGCGGCCGCCACCGCGGGCGTGGTGGTGGCGGTCACCTCGGACAGCACGCCTGCCGGCTGCGAGCAGGCGCTCTCCGCCAACCAGGCGCTGAGCACAGGCAAGCCGCGGACCTACCCGGAACTCGCCACCACCTACCGGCAGATGGCGACCGGCATGGACGAGGCGGCCGGCGCGGCGGACGAGGACAAGGTGAGGTCCGTGCTGCGGGCCCAGGCCGCCGACTTCCGGCAGCAGGCCGAGGAGGTGGCCGGCAAGAGCGCCGGCGGGAGCACCGGCAGGCCCCTGCACCCCGACGTGGTGGCCGCGATGGTCGGCGGTGAGAAGCTGAGCAGCGGCATCCACAACCTCCAGGCGGTCTCGGCCGTCTGCCCGCTGGACTGATCCGGCGCCGCGCCCGTCCCGGCGGCAGTGCCCGCCGGGGTGGGCCCGGGCGCGGGAGCGCGGTGCCCGGGCCACCCGCCACGTGCGCCGAGGGCGGGAGGCGCGGCCCGCCTGAGACACTGGCCCCATGAGCGAGACAGGGAAGCGGGCACGCGCGGTCGTCGACCTCGCGGCCGTGCGGGCGAACGTGCGGGCGCTGGCGGACCGCGCGCCCGGCGCCGCGCTGATGGCGGTGGTCAAGGCCGACGCGTACGGCCACGGCGCCGTGCCCTGTGCCCGTGCCGCCCGTCGCGCCGGGGCCCCCTGGCTGGGCACCGCGCTGCCCGAGGAGGCGCTCGCGCTCCGTGCCGCGGGGGACACCGGCCGCCTGCTGAGCTGGCTGTGGACGCCCGGCGGCCCCTGGCAGGAGGCGGTGGCGGCCGACATCGACGTCTCCGTCAGCGCACTGTGGGCCCTGCGCGAGGTGGTGGCGGGGGCCCGCGCGGCAGGGCGCCCGGCCCGCGTCCACCTCAAGATCGACACCGGGCTGGGGCGCAGCGGCTGCGCCCCGCAGGACTGGCCCGAGCTGGTCCGGGCCGCGCGGGAGGCGGAGGTCGCCGGGGACGTCGTCGTGGCCGGCCTGTGGTCCCACTACGCCTGCGCCGACGAGCCGGGCCACCCGTCGATCGACGCGCAGACCTCGGTGTTCCGGCAGGCCTGCGCCCGTGCCGAGGACGCGGGGCTGCGTCCCGAGGTCCGCCACCACGCCAACACCGCGGCCCTCCTGACCCGGCCCGACACCCACTTCGACCTGGTGCGCGCCGGCATCGGCCTTTACGGCATCTCGCCGAGCCCCGAGGTCGGGCAGGCGGCGGACTTCGGGCTGCGGCCGGCGATGACGCTGGAGGCCTCGCTCGCCTCCGTCAAACACCTGCCCGGCGGGCACGGCATCTCCTACGGGCACACCTACCTCACCCCCGGCCCCACCACCGTGGCGCTGGTCCCCCTCGGCTACGCGGACGGGGTGCCGCGGCACGCCTCGGCCTGCGGCCCGGTGCGGGTGGCGGGAAAGTGGCGGACCATCGCCGGACGGGTCGCCATGGACCAGTTCGTCGTCGACCTGGGCGGCGACACCGCCCGCGAGGGCGACCGGGCCGTGCTCTTCGGCCCGGGCGACGAGGGCGAGCCGACCGCCGAGGACTGGGCCCGCGCCGCCGGCACCATCGGCTACGAGGTCGTCACCCGGATCAGCGGCCGGGTACCGCGCGTCCACATCGACTCCGCGGACCCGGCCACCGGCGCGGGCTCCCCAACCGCCGCCACCGGCCAGGACTCCGCGGACCCGGCCACCGGTGAGGCACCCGCCGGCGGCGGGGACGCGGCGCCCGGACGTTCCTGACGTGCGGCGGCAGCAGGTGGCGAGGGTGCGGACGGTGAGCGCCGGGGGCGGGAGGGGCCGCCGGTGACCGGCGGCGGGGACGGGAGCGGGGCCGCGGCGGCTGCCGGCCGGGTGGCGCGCGGCGCCGGCGGCTGGGCGCGGGCCGGACGCCATGTGGGGGTCGCCGGCCTCACCGTCGGTGTCGCGGCAGCCGGCGCTGCCGCCGGGGTGGCGGTGGAACGCCTCAACGTCGGACGGGGCCTGCGCCGCCGGGCGCAGCTCGCCCTGGACGCCGCCGGCCCCTTCGGGACCCTGCGCGGCGTGCCGGGCCTGGCGGTCGCCGAGGACGGCACCGAGCTGTACTACGAGGTGGACGAGGCGGACCCGGCCGAGGACGGCGCCGGGACCCGCCCCACGGTCGTCTTCTGCCACGGCTACTGCCTGAACCAGGACTCCTGGCACTTCCAGCGGGCGGCGCTGCGCGGCGCGTTCCGCACCGTCCACTGGGACCAGCGCGGTCACGGCCGCTCGGGCCGGGCCCGCGCCACCCGACCGGTCACCATCGACCTGCTCGGCGGCGACCTGCGGGCGGTGCTCGACGCGACGGTGGAGCAGGGACCGGTCGTGCTGGTCGGCCACTCCATGGGCGGCATGACGATCATGGCGCTCGCCGACCGCTTCCCCGACCTGGTGGCCGAGCGGGTCGCCGGGGTGGCGCTGGTGGGGACCTCGGCCGGCCGGCTGAGCGAGGTGGCCTTCGGGCTGCCGACCGCCGGCGTCAAGGCCTTCCACCGCCTCGCCCCCGGGGTGCTCAAGGCGCTCGGCTCCCAGCCGGGCCTGGTGGAACGCGGCAGGCGCGTGGGCGCCGACCTGCTGGCCGCTCTGGTGCGGCGCTACTCCTTCGGGACCCCCGAGGCCGTCGACCCGGGGGTGGCCCGGTTCGCCGAGCGGATGATCGAGGCGACCCCCATTGACGTGGTGGCCGCGTTCTACCCCGCCTTCGCCGCGCACGACAAGGTGGCCGCGCTCGCCGCCTTCGAGGGAGTGCCCGCCGTCGTCGTGGCCGGTGACCGGGACCTGGTCACCCCGCCCGACCACGCGCAGACCGTCGCCGACCAGCTTCCGGCCGCCGCACTGCACCAGGTGCCGGGCGCCGGCCACCTGGTGATGCTGGAGCGTCCCGACCTCCTCGACCCCGTCCTGACCGGGCTGGTGCAGGACGCCACCCGGTACTGGCGGACACGGACCGCCGAGAGCTGAGGCACCCGGAGCGCAGGCCCGGGCGCGAGCGGCAGGACGAGCCCCGGCGCGGGCGCCCGTCGGACGCGACAGTGGTGCCGGCGGCCCGGCCCGTCAGGTGGTGACGGCGGTGAGGGAGGCCAGGTCGGCGTTCTCCCAGCGCGCTCCCAGCGGGGTCAGCACGACGCGGCGGGGGTCCTCGGGCTCCTCGTCCGCCGCGCCCGGCCCCTCGCCGGGCTGCCCGGGCGCCAGCGGGTCGGCGCCGGTGGCGCGGTGGATGGCCACGTGCAGCCGGTCCTCGGAGAGCTCCTCGACCTTGCCCTCGCCCCACTCCACGACGATCACCGAGTCCGGCAGCGAGACGTCCAGGTCGAGGTCGTCCATCTCCTCCAGCCCGCCCAGGCGGTAGGCGTCGACGTGGACCAGCGCCGGGCCGCCGTGCAGCGAGGGGTGGACGTGCGCCATGACGAAGGTGGGGGAGGTGACGGCACCCCGCACGCCCAGCCCTTCGCCGAGACCGCGGGTGAGCGTCGTCTTGCCGGCGCCCAGCTCGCCGCTGAGGAGGACGAGGTCGCCGGGGCGGAGCAGTTCCGCGAGCCGGCGGCCCAGGTCACGCATGGCGCTTGCGGACCGGACGGTGAGGTCGGTGCTCATGTCCACCCATCGTACGGGCTGCCCCGGCGGGCGCGGCCCGCCACCTCGTGCGCCTCCGCGGACGCCGCGCGCGGGTTTTTCCGACGCTACGTCGGCAAGATGTTGCACGAGGACCCCCGCCCGTGGTCACATGGGAGCCAGGGGACTGGTTAGGTCAACCTAAGTTCCGCGGTGCGGTGGATCCGCCACACCGCACTCAACGCCCGGGAGGCGTCATGTCGGCCAGCTCGGCCCACCAGCCCGCAGCGGCGGCCCCGCGCGCCGACCAGGTGCCGGTGGTCACCCCAGGCACGACCGAACCCCGACCGACCATGGACGCGCTGCTGGCCTCCTGCGCGGCAGCCGACGCGGTCTCCACCCCGCCCCCGGCACCCGCCCAGGACGAGGCCGACCGCTCCGCCCCCCGGGTGGTCGCCGAGGACGCCGCCCGGCACCGTGAGGACCGGCACCGCGACGCGGCCTGACCCGCGAGAGGCGGAGGTCCCGCCGGACGGGCCGCGTGCCGGCCCCGGCACGTCCCCGTCACCCGGCGGTCCGACGTCACCCGGCGGTCCGACGTCACCCGGCGGTCCGACGTCACCCGGCGGTCCGATCCGCGGGCGGGACGCCGACCGGCGGGCCGCACGGACCTCCTACTGGAGGACGAGGACCTTGGTGCCCTGCGCGGCGAACTTCCACAGCGCCGCGCCGTCCGCCCGCGACTCCCGGATGCCGCCCGTCTTCCTGGCCGGATCGGGCGAGGGCGTCGAACCGTCGACGGCCGCGCTGAACCCGACCGTCACGCCGCCCACCGAGGCGAAGACCACCACGTGCTCGATCGGGACCCCGTCGGAGCCCGCGGTCTGCTCGGTGCGGGAGGTCACCGTGTACGAGCCGGGCACCGGGTCCACGGTGCTGGGCGTCACCTCGTAGGTGCGTGCCGTGCCGCCGTCGGCCCCGACCAGCCACACCCGCCGGGCGCCGAGGTCGTAGACGACGCGCTCGCCGGTGCCGGAGTGGGCCGGCACCGCCGGGGTGCGCGGGCGCCGCGGCTTGTTCTCGCTGTGGTGGTGGGCCGCGGAGGGCGAGGGGGAGGCGATGGCCTTGCCGCGGACCGGCACCGGGTGTGCGGGGGCGCTCGCCGAGGCCTGGTAGGCGAGCACGCCCACCGTCGCCACGGCCGCCGCGGTGAGAGCGGTCACGACCCCGCTGCTGCGTGCGCCCATTGCCGCGCCACCCTTTCCCGTCTGTGCCGGTCGCGTTCCTGCGCGGTGCGCCGGTCCGTGGTCTCGCCCCGGGCCGCCCCCGCGGGAGGGCCGGGCCCGTCCGGCGTGCGGCGGGTCCGCTCCGCCGCGCCCGGTCGCGCTGCCGGGCGACTGCCGATCCGACCGGGCTTTCGGCAGCGACGGTAGCACCCGGTCCGACACCTCCCGCCGAGCCTTAGGCTTGGGGGGTGCTCCTGCTAGCCCTAGACACCGCCACCCCTGCCGTCACCGTCGCCCTGCACGACGGGGACCACGTCGTCGCCGAGTCCCACGAGGTGGACGCCCGCCGCCACGGCGAGCTGCTGCTGCCCTCCGTCGACCGGGTGCTGCGCGAGGCGGGTGCGCGCCCCGCCGACCTCACCGAGATCGTCGTCGGCGTGGGCCCCGGCCCCTACACCGGCCTGCGGGTGGGGCTGGTCACCGCCACGACCCTCGCCGCCGCCCTCACCGTCCCCGTCCGCGGGGTGAGCACGCTGGACGCCCTGGCCTGGGCCACCGGCCTGGACGAGCCCTTCGTCGTGGCGACCGACGCCCGCCGCAAGGAGGTGTTCTGGGCCCGCTACGCCGACGCCCGCACCCGCGACGGCGAGGTCCGCGTCGACCGGCCCGCCGACATCGCCGAGGAGGTCGCCGGCCTCCCCGCCGCAGGCGCCGGCGCGCACCTGTACCCGGACGCGTTCCCCGGGCTGCGCACCGGGCTGCCCGAGCACGTCTCGGCCGCGGCCCTCGCCGAGCTGGCCGTGGCCCGGGCGGCGGACGGCGGCGAGTTCGTCCCCGCCCGCCCGGTCTACCTGCGCCGGCCCGACGCCAAGGTGCCCGCCAACTACAAGGTGGTCACCCCCAAGTGACGCCGGATGCCACAGGGGCGGACGGGGAGGGAGTGCCGCGCTCCCGGGTGAGCGGGACCGGTGCGACGGCCGCCCGGGCAGCCGCGGCGGGCACCCCCCGGCTCCGCGAGATGCGCTGGTGGGACCTGCCGCCGGTGCTGGAGCTGGAGCGGGCGCTGTTCCCGGAGGACGCCTGGTCGCCGGGGATGTTCTGGTCCGAACTGGCCCATGCCCGCGGTGAGGGCGCCACCCGCCGCTACCACGTCGCCGAGACGGAGGGCCGGATCGTCGGCTACGCCGGGCTCGCCGCCGCCTGTGGCACCGGCGACGTCCAGACCATCGCCACCGCCCGCGACCAGTGGGGGACCGGCCTCGGCAGCCGGCTGCTCGCCACGCTGCTCTCCGACGCCACCTCCTTCGAGTGCCACGAGGTGCTGCTGGAGGTCCGCGTGGACAACGACCGTGCCCAGCGGCTCTACGAACGCCACGGTTTCGAGCCCATCGGGTTCCGCCGCGGCTACTACCAGCCCGGCAACATCGACGCCCTCGTCATGCGCCTGGACACCAAAGGCGAGGCGCCACCCCCGTCCGACGCCTCCTCCGGCCCCCTCCCGACCGCCACCCCCACCCCCGCACAAGGAAACCCCTCCCATGGCTGACCTCCGCGACGAGCCCCTGGTCCTGGGCATCGAGACCTCCTGCGACGAGACCGGCGTCGGCATCGTCCGCGGCCACACCCTGCTCGCCGACGCCATCGCCTCCAGCGTCGACGAACACGCCCGGTTCGGCGGCGTCGTGCCGGAGGTGGCCTCGCGCGCGCACCTGGAGGCGATGGTCCCCACCATCGAGCGCGCCCTGAAGGAGGCCGGTGTCGCGCCGCAGGACCTCGACGGCATCGCGGTGACCGCCGGACCGGGCCTGGCCGGCGCGCTGCTGGTCGGCGTCTCCGCCGCGAAGGCGTACGCCTACGCCCTCGGCAAGCCCCTCTACGGCGTCAACCACCTGGCCTCGCACATCTGCGTCGACCAGCTCGAACACGGGGCGCTGCCGGAGCCGACGATGGCGCTGCTCGTCAGCGGCGGCCACTCCTCCCTGCTGCTCGCCCCCGACATCACCTCCGACGTCCGGCCGCTGGGCTCGACCATCGACGACGCGGCGGGCGAGGCCTTCGACAAGGTCGCCCGCGTCCTGCACCTGGGCTTCCCCGGCGGCCCCGTCATCGACCGCCTGGCCCGCGAGGGCGACCCGGCGGCCATCGCCTTCCCGCGCGGCCTGACCGGCCCCCGCGACCCCGCCTACGACTTCTCCTTCTCCGGCCTGAAGACCGCGGTGGCGCGGTGGATCGAGGCCAAGCGGGCGGCGGGCGAGGAGGTGCCGGTGGCCGACGTCTCCGCGTCCTTCCAGGAGGCCGTCGTCGACGTGCTGACCCGCAAGGCGGTGCGGGCCTGCCGCGACCACGGCGTGGACCACCTCATGATCGGCGGCGGTGTGGCGGCCAACTCCCGGCTGCGGGCCATGGCCGAGCGGCGGTGCGAGGACGCCGGCATCACCCTGCGGGTGCCGCGTCCGAAGCTGTGCACCGACAACGGGGCGATGGTCGCGGCACTCGGCGCCGAGATGGTCGCCCGCAACCGTCACCCCTCGGACTGGGACCTGCCCGCCGACTCCTCGCTGCCCGTCACCGACCCGCACGTGCCCGGCACCCGCGGCCACCACGCGCCGGGCCGGGACGACACCCACGGCTACGGCCCCGGCGACGGCCGCCCCCACGACGGCCTCGGCCACGCCCAGGACGGCCGCGACTCCCACGACCACCCCGGCCACGGCCACGACCACTCCCACGGGCACGGCCACACCCACGACCACGTGCACGAGCTGAGCCGCCGGAACCTGTACGACACGGACTGACGGGCAGCGGGGCCGGGAGCGGGCCCGGGAGGGGCCGGTGCGCGGCGGTCGGTCTCGCCGGTGTACCCGTGCGCACCGTCCCGGAAGGGGAGCGGGGCCGGTCGGAGGCCGGCCCGGACCAGGGGACGTCAGACGAAGAAGGCGTTCATCCCGGGCACGTCGGAGAGATAGGTCTCGATACTCGCGATCTTTCCGTCGCGGAGCCGGCAGACCGTGGCCAGGTGCTCGTCCAGCACGGCGTCCTGACGGCGTGCGGTGTTGTGCAGCGAGAGCGCCATGTTCTCCCTGCTGACCAGGGTGTGCAGCAGCTCGAAGTCGAGCCCGTACGAGGCGATCAGCTGAGCGCGCTCCACCACCGCGTCGGCGCCCTCGGCCGTGCCGGAGACGGTGTTGTCGCCGGGCAGGGTCCAGGTGGCGTCGTCGTGCAGCAGGGCCCGGATGCCGTCCCAGTCGGCTGAGACGAGGGCCTGGTGGAAGCGGCGTCCGAGGTCGAGGGGGGTTTCGTCGATGGACACGGGGGTTCCCTTCCCAGAGCTAAAGCAATGATCTGTGCGTTAGTGGCGGACTCTAAGCACCTCGGCTACTAACGCGCAAATCTTTGCTTTAGGGTGGAGGGGTGAACGCTGACGTGTCGACGAGGCGCCCCGGCGGCCGCAGCACCCGCGTCCGCGCCGCCGTGCACAGCGCCGTGGTCGCGCTGGTGGGCGAGCGCGGCGCCGACCAGGTGACCCTCCCCGCCGTGGCCCAGCGTGCGGGGGTCAACCCCAGCACCCTCTACCGGCGCTGGGGCACGCTCGCCGCGCTCCTGGCCGACGTCGCCGAGCACCGCGGCGAGGCCGGCGCGCCCCCGCTCGCCGGCGATCTGCGCGCCGACCTGGAGAACCAGGCGGTCTGGACGCTGGCGGAGCTCTCCCGGCCCGGGGGCATCGCCTTCTTCCGCGCCGAGGTGGCGCCCGACGTCGACGAGCGGCACGACGGACTGCGGGAGTGCCTGCGCAGGGTCAGTGAGCGTTTCCGCCCGGTCCTGGAGTCGGCGCGGGAACGCGGCGACGCACCCCCGGCCCTGGAGCAGGTCCTGGACCGGATCGTCGCGCCGCTCTACTTCCGGGTGGTCTTCTCGATCCCCGGTACGGACGAGGCGTACGCCCGCGCGCTCGTCGCGGACTTCCTCGGGGAGCCCCCGCCGGAGCCCTGACCCTCCGACCGGCTCCCCGCCCCGGCGGCTTCAGTCCCCCGCCGGTCCGCCCCCGCCGGTCCCCGCCGGGTGCCCCAGCAGCATCGTCGGCGCCCCCGCCACCCGCGTCAGGAACACCGTGCAGGTGTGCGGGCCGCTCAGCTTCAGCCGACGGCGCAGTTCCTCCGGTTCCACGGCGGAGCCCCGCTTCTTGATGACGGCCACGCCCACCCCGCGCTCCCGCAGCAGCGCCCGCAGGCGTTTGACGTGGAACGGCAGCACGTCGGTGATCTCGTAGGCGGTGGCGTAGCGGGTCGGCCGCAGTTCGTCAGCGGTGACGTAGGCGATCGTCGGGTCGAGCAGGCGCCCCTGGACCTGTGCGGCGACGTCCGCGACGAGGTGGGCGCGGATCACCGCGCCGTCCGGCTCGTAGAGGAAGCGGCCGACCGGGCCCGGCTCGGGGTCGGGCAGCCCGGCGCCGACGAGGCTGTCCCCGCCGGGCAGCAGCGTGGCCCGCCGCACGCCCGGCTCGGTGCCGAACCAGAGGACGGCCTCCTTCACGTCGCCCCCGTCGGAGATCCACTCGGCCTCGGCCCCGGGCGGGAGCGCCTCGTGCGGCACCCCCGGCGCGATCTTGAGGGCGGCGTACCGGGCGCGTCCGGCCGCCTCCACCGCCCAGGACAGCGGCGGCGAGTAGGCCTCCGGGTCGAAGATCCGCCGCCCGGAACCACCCCGCCGCGCCGGGTCGACGAAGACCGCGTCCCAGCCGGAGACGTCCACCTGCGTCACGTCGGCCTCCCGCACCTCCACCAGGTCGGCCAGGCCCAGCGCCGCGGCGTTGGCGCGGACCACCGCGCAGGTCAGCGGGTCCCGGTCGACCGCCAGCACCCGCACCCCGGCGCGGGCCAGGGCCAGCGCGTCCCCGCCCACGCCGCAGCACAGGTCCGCCACCGAGGTCACGCCCAGGCCTGCCAGGCGCCTGGCGCGGTGGGTGGCGACGGTGCGGCGGGTGGACTGCTCCACGCCGTGCGGGGTGAAGTACATGCGCCCGGCGTCGGCCCCGAACTTCGCCGCGGCCCGCCGCCGCAGCCCGGCCTGGCCCAGCGCGGCCGACACCAGCGCCGGCGGGTGGGTGCGGCGCAGCCGGGTGGCCACGGCGAGGTCGTCGGCCGGGTCGTGGTCGCGCAGGCGCTCCAGCAGCGCCTGGCCCTCCTCGCCCAGCAGTGCCTCGAAGGCGGCCGGCGGGGAGGGGGCGGGGTCGGCGGCGTCGCCGGGGGCTGGGTCGTTCACCGTCCCATTCTCGCAACCGGCGGTCCCCGCTCGCCGCGCGCCCGGAACAAGCCCGCAGCGGCCCGGCAACTGTTCGACCGGTCACCGCGTCTTGACCCACAGGTCGGGCCGGTGTCGGGCCGTGCGGCAAGATGGGGGGCCGACCCGGGGGGAGGACCGTGAAGCGCGTGACGATCGGCGTGCCACGACGGGCCCGCCGGGTCGAGGTCGACGCCGTGGAACAGACGCTCACCTGGGACGCGTTCACCCGCAGCCCCGATCGTCGTCGCCGCGAGGCGTGGCTGCTGGCCCTGGCCCTGCTGCTCACCGTCTTCGGTGACGCGTATGCGGGCTTGTCGCTGCACGGCCGGCTCCCGGCCGACCTGCCCTGGTTCGCGGCGGCGGTGGCCGTGCTCGCCTACGGGCCGCACGTCGCCGTGCGCCGGCTCGCGCCGCGGGCCGACCCGGTGATCCTGCCGTGCGCCGTCCTGCTCACCGGACTCGGCCTCGTCCTGCTGCGCCGGCTGGACGTGGCCTACGCCGCGGCCTACCACTCGCCGGCGGTGGCGCCCGAGCAGCTCCTGTGGTCCGGGGTCGGGGCGGTGGCGGCGGTGGTGCTGCTGGTGGTGCTGCGGGACTACCGCCGCCTCCAGCGCTACCTGTACGTGACGATGGCCATCGCCCTGGTCCTGCTGGCGGCGCCCGCCTTCTCCCCGGCCGACACCCTCGGCGCGCGGCGCTGGATCCACCTGGGGCCGCTGGGCACCGTGCAGCCCGGCGAGTTCGTCAAGATCATGATCGCGGTCTTCTTCGCCGGGTACCTCACCCAGCACCGCAACGCGCTGGCGCTTGAGGGGAGGCGGGTGCTGGGGATGCGGCTGCCCCCCGGCCGGCAGCTCGGGCCGATCGTCGCGGTGTGGGTGGTCTCCCTGCTCGTACTGATCGTCGAACGGGACCTGGGGACCTCGCTGATCTTCTTCGGCCTCTTCGTGATCATGCTGTACGTGGCCACGGAACGGACGAGCTGGGTGGTGTGCGGTCTGTTCCTGGCCTCCGTGGGCGCCACCGCCGTCGGCTCCCTGGAACCGCACGTCAAAGGGCGGGTGGTGGCCTGGCTGCACCCGATGGAGATCTTCCTGCCGGCCGAGCGCCGCCCCGCCGCCCTCAACTCCGACCAGCTCGCCCACGCCCTCTTCAGCTTCGGCAGCGGCGGCCTGACGGGCACCGGGCTGGGGCAGGGGCACCCCGAACTCATCGAGTTCGCCGGGCGGTCGGACTTCATCCTCACCACCGTCGGGGAGGAGCTGGGCCTGGCCGGGACGACGGTCGTCCTGATGCTCTACGTCCTGCTCGCCGAACGCGGGCTGCGGACCGCCCTGATCACCCGGGACCCGTTCGGCAAGCTGCTCGCCACCGGGGTGGCCGGCGCCCTCGTCCTCCAGGTCTTCGTGGTCACCGGCGGCGTGACGGGACTCATCCCGCTCACCGGCAAGGCCCTGCCCTTCCTCGCCAAGGGCGGCTCCTCGCTCGTCGCCAACTGGCTGATGGTCGCGCTGCTGATCCGGGTCAGCGACACCGCACAGCGCCGCCGCCTGCCCCTGGGCGTGGACTGACCCCGCAGGCCCGCAACGGCCACGGGCCGCAAGCCGTGACGGGGGCGGGGGCCGGCGCGCACGGCGCCCGGGACGGTGCGAGCCACGCCACCTTTAGCAGTCAGCTTGACCGAGTGCTAACCCCGTCATAGTCTCACCACTGGCACTCTCCACAACGGAGTGCCAAACACAGCGACGGGCAGGTCCGGCACCCGCGACGACGGATCGACCTGGTCGCCACCTCAGACAGTCAACCCCGTGAGCTCTCCGAAGGGGGAGGTCGGATCGTGACGACCGCCAGCACCAAGGTTGCCATCAAGCCGCTCGAGGACCGCATCGTGGTCCAGCCGCTCGACGCCGAGCAGACCACTGCTTCCGGCCTGGTCATCCCGGACACTGCCAAGGAGAAGCCCCAGGAGGGCGTCGTCCTGGCCGTCGGCCCGGGCCGCTTCGAGGACGGCAACCGTCTTCCGCTCGACGTATCCGTCGGCGACGTCGTGCTCTACAGCAAGTACGGCGGCACCGAGGTGAAGTACAGCGGCGAGGAGTACCTCGTCCTCTCGGCTCGCGACGTCCTCGCGATCGTCGAGAAGTAAGCACTTCACCCCCGCTTTTGCTGATCTGCGCCCCGGCTCTCCCCGTGTCTGAACCACCGGGCGTCCGGGGCGCAGCTCTTTGAAGAGACGACTAAGGACAGACATCTCATGGCGAAGATCCTGAAGTTCGACGAGGACGCCCGTCGCGCCCTCGAACGCGGCGTCAACAAGCTTGCCGACACGGTCAAGGTGACGATCGGCCCCAAGGGCCGCAACGTCGTCATCGACAAGAAGTTCGGCGCCCCCACCATCACCAACGACGGCGTCACCATCGCCCGTGAGGTCGAGGTCGAGGACCCCTACGAGAACCTCGGCGCCCAGCTCGTCAAGGAGGTGGCGACCAAGACCAACGACATCGCGGGTGACGGCACCACCACCGCCACGGTGCTGGCCCAGGCCCTGGTCCGTGAGGGTCTGCGCAACGTCGCCGCCGGCGCCTCCCCGGCCGCCCTGAAGAAGGGCATCGACGCCGCCGTCAAGGCCGTCTCCGAGGACCTGCTCGCCACGGCCCGCCCGATCGACGAGAAGTCCGACATCGCCGCCGTCGCCGCCCTGTCCGCCCAGGACAAGCAGGTCGGCGAGCTCATCGCCGAGGCGATGGACAAGGTCGGCAAGGACGGCGTCATCACCGTCGAGGAGTCCAACACCTTCGGTCTGGAGCTGGACTTCACCGAGGGCATGGCCTTCGACAAGGGCTACCTCTCGCCCTACATGGTCACCGACCAGGAGCGTATGGAGGCCGTCCTCGACGACCCGTACATCCTGATCCACCAGGGCAAGATCTCCTCCATCCAGGACCTGCTGCCGCTGCTGGAGAAGGTCATCCAGGCCGGCTCCTCCAAGCCGCTGCTGATCATCGCCGAGGACGTCGAGGGCGAGGCGCTCTCCACCCTCGTGGTCAACAAGCTCCGCGGCACCTTCAACGCCGTCGCGGTGAAGGCCCCCGGCTTCGGCGACCGCCGCAAGGCGATGCTCGGCGACATGGCGACGCTCACCGGCGCCACCGTCATCGCCGAGGAGGTCGGCCTCAAGCTCGACCAGGCCGGTCTGGACGTGCTGGGCACCGCCCGCCGCGTGACCGTCACCAAGGACGACACCACCATCGTCGACGGTGGCGGCAAGTCCGAGGACGTGCAGGGCCGCGTCGCCCAGATCAAGGCGGAGATCGAGAACACCGACTCCGACTGGGACCGCGAGAAGCTCCAGGAGCGCCTGGCCAAGCTCGCCGGCGGCGTGTGCGTCATCCGCGTCGGCGCGGCCACCGAGGTCGAGCTCAAGGAGAAGAAGCACCGTCTGGAGGACGCCATCTCCGCGACCCGCGCCGCGGTCGAGGAGGGCATCGTCTCCGGTGGTGGCTCCGCGCTCGTCCACGCCGTGAAGGTCCTGGAGGACAACCTCGGCAAGGAGGGCGACGAGGCCACCGGTGTCGCCGTCGTCCGCCGCGCCGCCGTCGAGCCGCTGCGCTGGATCGCCGAGAACGCCGGCCTGGAGGGCTACGTCATCACCTCCAAGGTCGCCGAGCTGGAGAAGGGCAACGGCTACAACGCCGCCACCGGCGAGTACGGCGACCTGGTCAAGGCCGGCGTCATCGACCCGGTCAAGGTCACCCGCTCCGCCCTGGAGAACGCCGCCTCCATCGCCTCCCTGCTGCTCACGACCGAGACCCTGGTCGTCGAGAAGAAGGAAGAGGAGGAGGCCGCCGAGGCCGGTCACGGTCACGGCCACTCCCACTAGGGACCGCTGAGGACTCACTGAGGAGTCCACGCCGCGTCCCCGAAGCCCACCTGGCCGAGCGGACGCGGCGCGCAGCAGCCGCCGAGTGCGGCACGAGGCCCGGACCCCCGTCGCGGGGGCCCGGGCCTCGTGTGTTGCGCACGTTTCAGGCCGTGCCCCCCAGGTACCCGGGACGGGTCATACGGGGCCGCCCTCAGGCGTGCCCCCGCACCCGAAGTACGGAGCGCTCGAACATGACCACCGCGCGCGAGATCATGACTCCCCAGGCCGACTGCGTGGGAGAGGACCAGTCCCTCTCGGTCGCCGCCCACATGATGGCCGAGCTGGGCGTCGGAGCCCTGCCGATCTGCGGCAACGACGACCGGCTCAAGGGCATGGTGACCGACCGCGACATCGTCGTGAAGGTGCTCGGCGAGGACCGGGACCCCGCCGAGGAGAGGGCGGGCACCCTGGCGCAGGGCGAGGTCGTCACCATCGGGGCGGACGACGACGCCGACGAGATCATGCACACCATGACCGAGCACCAGGTCCGCCGGCTGCCCGTCATCGACGGCCACCGCCTGGTCGGCATGGTGGCGCAGGCCGACGTGGCCCGTGCCCTGCCCGACCCGCAGGTCGGCGACCTGGTCGAGGCCCTGTCGCGCTGACGCGCCCGCAGCCGGCGCCGCCCGCGTCCGCGACCGTCGTGGTCGACCACCGGCGCGGCGGGCGGGGACGGCCCGGTAGCCCGACGCCCCCGACCCTGAGAGGAAGCCACCCATGGTGATGGCACATCCCGCGCTGCTGCGCGAACTGATCGAGGAGTACGAGTCGTTGCGAGCCGGCCGGCCGGAGAGCGGCGACGCGGAGCAGCGCATGGACGACGTCACCTACACCCTGTGCGTGGCGACCGGGACGCGGGACGTCTCGGAGGCGCTGCGCGCCGCCCGCCGCCACGGAGGATGAGCCGAACGCCGCGCCCTGCGCAGTGCCTTCACAGTGGCGTCGTTCGCCCGAAGTGCGGACAGGTGGGACTGTGAAGACACTGCCCAGCTGGGGGGCGCCGCCCCTCCGCCCGCCGGGACGGAGGGACGGCTGCTCGTCACGGGCTGGTGCAACTCATCGAGCCCGCCGGGTAGTTGTCGCCGCCGGACTGGGCGGTGAAGCCGAAGGTGACCTCTCCGTCCGGTGGCACGGTCCGGTTCTGGTCCGCGTTGCGCACCGTCACCGTCCCGTCCGAGGCGTTCTTCGTGAGGGAGCCGTTCCACACCGCGTCGAGGCTGGTGCCGGTGCTCGGCTTCCAGTTCACCGTCCAGCCGTTGAGCGGCTCGGTGCCGTGGTTCATGACCTCCACCTCGGCCTGGAAGCCCCCGTTCCACTCGTTGGTGACGGTGTAGAGGGCCATACAGGAGGCCGCCGGGTCGCCCGGGTCGTCACCGCCGGAGCCGCCCCCCGGGGCGGTGCCGGTGGTGTCGTGCACCCCGGTGACCTCGCCGTTGCCGCCGTCGAAGGCCACGTCGGAGCAGGAGAAGAAGTTCTCCTGGCTGTCCGAGCGGACCCACTGGATGAAGATCATCGCGTCACCCGACCGGCCCGAGGGGAGGTCGAGGTTCCAGTAGTAGTGGCCGCCGTTCTGGCCCGCCGAACCCTGCTGCGGAGGGTTGGTCACCGTCTGGACGAGGTCCAGGTCGGCCCAGGCCAGCGGGGTGGTCGGCGACCAGCCCTGCTTGGTGACGTACACCCGGAAGTCGCCCGGGTGCGCGGCCCAGTTGCTGTAGTCGACCTCGATGGTCCTGCCTGAGGTCAGGTGGGTGCGGGGCCAGTCGGCACGGGCGGCGTTGTAGGCCGAGAAGTCGTAGGGCGACTTGTCGCCGGCGCTGCACAGCGTGCCGTCGGGCACGTAACCCTGGCCCCGGCCACCGGCGTTGGAGTCGAGCACTGCGAACCAGTTGTACAGCGCCCCGGAACCGCTCTTCGCCAGCGCGTCCGCGCACGCCGGGTTGGTGGGGTTCAGGCCCCCGGTACTGGTCTGGGCGTCGAGGTAGCACAGGTAGGTGCGGGAGCCCGGCATCATCGCCACGCCGTGGGCCTGCGCGGGGGAGGGGCCGACGAGTACCAGGCCGACCGCGGCCAGCAGCGTGGCCAGGGCCGTGGCTAAGGACAGTTTCCTTCTTCTGCGCACGAGGGTTCACCTTCCGGCGGTCCGGGGCGGGCGAGTCTGCGGCGGATCGCCACTCACGACCGTGGGGCGGTGACGCAGCGAACCCGACCGTTTGGCATATGCATGTCATCCATGGAGGTGGGAGCGCTCCCAAGGGGCACCATAGCGACGCACCGGGGAGGTGTAAACGGAACGGACAGGGCCCGGTGGAGACGGGCTGCGGGCAGGGCCGGGTGGCGGGCTGCGGAGGCCCGGGTACCCGAACCGGCTCACCGCTCCAGGGCCGGCAGCCTCACAGGTCCAGCACCAGCAGCGGTGAGCGCGAACGCCCCACGCAGATCATCATCGTGGGCCTGCCGTCCACCTCGTGGGGCCCGGGCCGGTGGTCGCGGTGGTCCGGCGTCCCGGCCAGCACGGCCGTCTCGCAGGTGCCGCAGTAGCCGCGGGCGCAGGAGTAGGCCACCTCCGGCAGGACCTCCTCGACGACGGAGAGCAGGGTCCGGTCGGCGGGCACGTGGAGGGTGACGCCGGTGCGGTGCAGCTCCACGTCGAACGCCGTCTCACCGGGCCGCCGGGCGTCCCCCGCCGCGCCGCTCACCCGTCACTCCCCGCCCGGGCCGTCCGGCGCTCCTCCTCGCGGGGGGCTGCCGCGGCCCGGTGGGGGTGCTGCCGTCCGTGGGCGCCGGAGCGGGGCGGTGCGGTGGTGGTTGCCATGCATCCCTCCTGCCAGCAGTGTCAGAGGTGTCAGCAGTCCGTCGTCGGGGCCGGGCCGCTGCTCCGGCGCGGGGTGGGGAGCGCCCACCTGACCTCGCCGTCCTGCCGGTGGTCGGTCGGGACCAGGCCGGCTGCCGCCGCCACGGCTGCGGAGGCCCGGTGGTCGGGGTGGATGTGGGCGACCACCTCGTGCACCGACCGTTCCACCAGCCAGTGCACCAGATGGCCGGCCGCCTCGGTGGCGATGCCCCGGCGCTGCCATCGGCTCCCCACCACCCACGCCACCTCGGCCCGCCGGTGACCGGCGACCTCTTCGACGGTGGCCTGCACCGTCCCCACCAGGCACCGCTCCGACCGGAGGTGGACGACCCAGTTGCACCAGGTCACCGCAGGGTCGGGGGAACCCGCCACCCACCGCTCGTACCGGGCCCGCAGGACGGCCGGGTCCTCGGGGGCGCCGCCCGTGTACGCATGGAGCGCCTGGTCGCCGAGCACGCCGGCCATCTCGGTGGCGTCGGCCACGCGCAGCGGCAGCAGGCGCAGGCGGGGGGTGGGGATGGGCAGGGGCGCTACGGAGGTCATGGTGGGCTCACGCGAGTCGGGTCAGGTCGGCGGCGTGGACCGGTTCGGCGAACGGCTCACCGTGCACGAGCCGTTCGACCTCGTCCAGCGCGTGGTCGGCCATACGGTACAGCTCGGTGCCGTGGGAGCCGGCCACGTGCGGGGTGAGCAGGACGTTGGGCAGGTCGTACAACGGCGAGTCCCGGGGCGGCAGTTCCGGATCGGTGACGTCCAGGACGGCGCTCAGCCGGCCCGAGGTCAGCTCCGCCAGCAGCGCCGCCTCGTCCACCAGCGAACCGCGGGAGGTGTTGACGAGGGTGGCGCCGTCCGGCATGGCCGCCAGCTCCCGGGCGCCGATCAGGTGGCGGGTGGTGGGAAGCTGCGGGGCGTGGACGGAGACCACGTCGCTGCGGGCGCAGAGGGCCTCCAGCGGGGTGAGGTGGGCGCCGAGGGCGCGGGCCTCGGCCTCCTCCAGGTAGGGGTCGTGGAGCAGGACCGTCCAGTCGAAGGGGCGCAGCAGTTCCAGGACCCGGCGGCCGACCCGCGAGGCGCCGACGATGCCCACGGTTCGGCGGTAGTTGCCGGCGCCGTCCAGTTCCCGGAGCCAGTCGTGGTCCTGACGCAGCACCCGGTAGCGCCGGGCGGAGTGCAGGACGCGCTTGCCGGCGAACAGGACGGCGGCGAGGGTGTACTCCGCCACGGGCAGGGCGTTGGCGGCGGCGGCCGAACTGACCGCGATGCCGCGCTCCCAGCAGGCGGGTGTGAGGTGGTGCTTGACGGAACCCGCCGCGTGCACCACCGCGCGCAGCCGGGGGGCCGCAGCCAGCACCTCCTCGGTGAGCGGGGTCGCGCCCCAGCAGGTCAGCAGGATCTCCGCCTCGGCGAGAGCCGCCGCCACCCCGGGCGGGGGATCGGCCAGGTCGTGGCCGACCAGGTGCGGGTCGGTGCGGGTCAGGGCGGTGAGGCGGGCGTGGTGGCGGGGGTGGAGGAGCCGGTCGGCGATGCCGGGGCCCATCGCCAGGAGCAGGGCGGGGCGGTTGTCAGTGGTGGGTGGCATGGTGGTCACCGGTGGTCCTTAAGTGGGCACTGTCGGGTCGGGGCGTCGCGGGGTGGGCGCGCGGCGGCTACTTGACGCTGCCCGCGGTCAGTCCGGCCTTCCAGTGCCGTTGCAGGACCACGAAGGCGACGACCAGCGGGAGCACGGCCAGGAGGGAGCCGGTGATCACCAGGGGGTAGAAGGACGTCTCCGCGTGGGTGTTGGTGTTCCACGCGTACAGGCCGAGGCTCACCGGGAAGAGCTTCTGGTTCGAGAGCATCACCAGGGGGAGGAAGAAGTTGTTCCAGATCGCGGTGAACTGGAAGAGGAAGACGGTCACGAAGCCGGGCATGACCATGCGCAGGCCGATCGTCCAGAAGGTGCGCAGTTCCCCCGCCCCGTCGATACGCGCGGCCTCCAGCGCCTCGTCGGGCACGTAGCCGGCGCAGAAGACCCGGGCGAGGTAGACGCCGAAGGGGTTGACCAGCGCCGGCAGCAGCACCGACCAGTAGGTGTTGACCAGGCCCACGCGGCTGGCGAGCAGGTACATGGGCAGGGCGAGCGCGGTGGTGGGGACGAGCACGCCCAGCAGGACGACGCCGAACAACCGCTCCCGGCCGGGGAACTCGTACTTGTCGAAGGCGTAGCCCGCAGCCACGCAGACCAGCGAGCACAGCGCCGCGCCCACCCCCGCGTACAGCAGGCTGTTGCCGTACCAGCGGAAGTAGATGCCGTCCTGGTAGTGCGCCAGCTGCGAGAGGTTCTCGCCCAGGTGGAAGTGGGCGAAGGAGAGCGGGCCGCCGCCGAGCAGGTCGCCGGTGTCCTTGGTGGCGGCGGTGACCAGCCACAGGAGGGGGAGGAGGGTGTAGACGGCGGCGAGGAGCAGGGCGGCGTTGACGGCGGTGCGGGACAGCCAGCGTCGCTGCCGCGGTGGGCCGGCCGCGCGGACGGCGGAGGTGCGCCCGGTGGTGGCGGAGGGTGAGGGCGCCTGCGTGGTGACGGTCATCGGCCGCCGTCCTTCCGGGGGAGGGGGCCCGGCGGGACCGCCCCGGTCCGGGCCGGGACGGGGGCGGGCGCGGGGGCTGCCGCGCGGCCCGACGGGGAGCCGGTGCCCGGGGCCGGCGGCGGGGCCTGGCGGTGGCGTCGCCCGCGCCGGCGGCCGTCCCGCCCGTTCCGCCCGGTCAGCCGGGTCACCAGGTACGACAGGAGCGCAGCGGTGAGGGCGAGGAGCACCGATGCGGCGGCGGCCAGACCGTAGTCGTTGCGGGAGAACGCCGCGGAGTAGGCGTACATGTTGGGTGTCCAGGAGGAAGTGACGGCCGATCCCGAACCCATGGCGAGGATGAGCGGTTCGGTGAAGAGCTGGAGCGAGCCGATCACGGTGAACAGGGCGACCATCACCACCGAGGCCCGGATCAGCGGGATCTTTACCGCGGTGGCGGTGCGCCAGGCGCCGGCGCCGTCGACGGTGGCCGCCTCCAGGACCGAGCGGTCCACCGCCTGGAGCGCCGCGTAGAAGATGACGACGTTGTAGCCCAGCCACTCCCACAGCGCGATGTTGACCACGGAGGGCAGCGCGCCGGACGGGGAGAGGAAGTCGAAGCCGAGGCCGCCGGCGTGCATGGCCTGCACCACCGGGCTGAGCTGCGGCGTGTACAGGTACACCCAGATCAGTGCGGCGATGATGCCGGGCACCGCGTGCGGCAGGAAGAACGCCAGCTGGAACAGGCGCCGGGCCCGGGCCAGCGCAGAGTCCAGCAGCAGGGCGAGCGCCAGCGCGCCGACCAGGAGAAGGGGGATGTACAGGAGGCAGTAGCCGAGGAGGACCAGGAAGCCCTCGCGGAAGGCCGCGTCGCCCAGCGCGGTGGCGTAGTTGCCCAGGCCGCTGAAGACGGTGGTGGTTCCGCCGAAGCCCAGCCCCGACTGCTTCTCGGTGAACAGGCTGAGGTAGACCGCGTAGCAGACGGGGACCACCATCACCGCGGTGAAGAGCACGAAGAACGGGGTGAGGAGCACGGTCACGGCCCGGCCGCGGGCGGCACCGCGGCGCGGGGCCCGGCTGCGGGCCGTTCTGCCGAGCGCGCTCACCTGCCGCTGACCTTCAGGCCGCGCTTCCTCAGTTCCTTCACGGTCGCCGCGCTGCCCTCCGCCACGGCCTGGGTGAGGGTCAGGTCACCGTCGGCGGCCTTGCCGAAGGCGTCCTTGAGGGCGTCGCGGGTGGTACCGCCCGCCGGGCCCCAGGTCCAGCCCTTCCCGATGGAGTCCGCGGCGCGGTCGAAGAGGGCGTAGAGGTCCTGCTTGCCGTAGAAGGAGCCGTCGAACTGCTTCTCGGCGACGGGGCGCAGGTCGGAGTCGACGGGGTAGGCGCTGGAGGTCCCGGAGGCGAGGCGGGCGGTGATGGCGTCCTTGGAGGTGGACATCCAGGTCGCGAACCTGACCGCGGCGTCCACGTGGTGGCTGTCCCTGGTCACGGCCCAGGTCGAGCCGCCGAGCATGCCGCTGGCCGCCTTGCCGTCCCAGCTGGGCATGGGCGCCGCCGCCCACTTGCCCTTCTCGTCGGGGACGGTGGACTGCAGGACGCCCGCTCCCCAGGCGGCACCGAGGTAGCCGACGGTGTGGCCGTTCTTCAGGGAGCTGGTCCACTGCGGGCTGAAGGAGACCTGGTCGCTGACGAGGTCCTCGTCCAGCAGGTGCTGCCAGTAGCCGGCGACCTTCTTCGTCGCGGCGTCGGTGGTGTCGATCCTCCAGGTGTCGCCGTGGGTGGTGAACCACCGGCCGCCGGCCTGCCACACCATGGCCTGGAAGGTGGTGGGGTCGTCGGGGAAGAAGGTGGCGATGCGGGCCGAGGAGTCGGCCTTGCGCACCTGTGCGGCGGCCTTCTCGAACTGCGCCCAGGTCCGCGGCACCGCTATGTGGTGACGGGTGAAGAAGTCCTTGCGGTAGTAGTACGTCTGCGGGGAGGCGTCGAAGGGAACCGCCCAGTTCCGCCCGCCGAGGGTGGTCAGCTGCACGGCCTGGGAGAGGAACTTGCGGCTGACCTCGGCGGGAACCTTCCCGGTGATGTCCTTCAGGTAGCCCTGGCTGACGAACTCGGGGAGCTGCGGGTACTCCACGCTGACCAGGTCCGGCGCGTTGCCCGCCTTCACGGCGTTGGCGATCTTCGCGTACCCGCCCGCCGTGCCCGAGGGGATCTCCTCGTACCGGACGTGGACGTCCTTGTGGGTCGCGTTGTACTTCTCGACGGTCTCCCGGGTGCCCTTCGTCCAGCCCCAGTAGGTGAGCGTCACGGGCCCGCCGTCACCGGCGGCGTCCGCTCCCCCCTCACCGCCGCACGCCGTCACCAGGCTCAGGGACACGGCGATGCCGGCCACGGCCACCGCGGCTCGGCTCCAACTGCTCTTCATGGTGGGGCTCCTGACGGGTACGGGCGCGCCGAGGCGTCACGACGGACGGCCCGCCCCGGAAGAACGGCGAAGGGGCGGGCCGTGCGGCGAGGGCTGCCGGACGGGTGATGGCCGAGATACTTGGGCCAGCCGTGAGCGAAGTCAAGAGCGAAAGATTGATTGATCGAAAAAAGAACAGGGAGTCGACGTGAGTCGGCTCGACGGGCCCCGTGCGGGGCCCCGCCGGCGGTTCAGACTGTCTTCGACGCAGGCGCTCCGCAGGAGGCCCGCACCCTCAGTCGCGGCAGCAACTCCACGTGGCGGCGGGCGCCGGGGGCGAGGGCCTGACCCGTCTCCGCCGTCTCCCCCTGCTCGGCCGCCAGGCTCTCGGCCAGCCGCTCCACCAGCAGCCGGGTCGCCTGCCGACCCACCTCCCGCTTGGGGGGCGCCACCGCCGTCAGCGGGGTGTCGGCCAGTGCCGCCACCTCGTCGTCGTAGGCCACCACCGCGAGGTCCTGCGGCACCCGGACGCCCAACTCGCCCAGCCGCTGCACCATCTGGATCGCGTCCACGTCGTTGTGGATCAGTGCCGCGGTGGCCTCGCCGGAGGCCACCGCGGCCTGCAGGGCCCGCACCGCACGCTCGAAACCGGCCGGGTCGCGGTCCGCGGGCACCGAGTCGATCACCGGGTGCGGCCTGCGCAACCCCAGTGCGCCGAGCGCCAGTTCGTACCCGGCGCGCACCGCCAGCGCCGTCGGCGAGTCGCCCCGGGCCACCAGCAGCGGGGCCCGGTGCCCCTGCTCCACCAGGTGCCGCAGCGCCAGCAGGACGCCGTGGCCGTGGTCGCTGCACACCCGGTCCAGACCGGACAGCGCGGTGCCGGGCGCCGCCTGCCGCTCCAGCAGCACGCACGGCACAGGCAGCGCGGCCAGCCACGCCCCGTGCTCCGCCTGGTCCTCCGGGCCGCGCCAGGTGGGCGCGATCAGCAGGCCCTGCGCCCCGGAGTCCAGCAGCCCCTCGGTGCGGGAACGGTCCTGGGAGGGGCGGTAGTCCGATATCCGCAGCACCAGCCGGGCGCCCGCGCGGGCCGCCGCCTCGTGCGCACCGCGGATGACCTCGGCGAAGTAGTAGGTGGCCGAGGGGGCGAGCAGGCCGATGACCGGGCCCTCGCGGTCGGCCGGCCGTTCCGCGCGCGGCCAGGAGACCGAGCCGTGCGCCCGGTCCAGCAGGCCCCTGCCGGCGAGCGACTCGACGTCGCGGCGCACCGTGACGGGGGAGACGCCGAGCTGGTCGGCCAGGTCGGCGACGCGGGCGGTGCCGCGTTCGCGCACCAGCGTCAGGAGTCGGTCGTGACGTTGCAGAGCACTCTCGCGCACAGTGCGTCCCCTCGGGCGGCGACCCGCCTCGTCGCGGTGGCGCGGGCCGATGTGGTGGCCGGCGGCTCACGCCGCGGCGGCCGGCTGGCGGCAGAGCCTAGACCAGCGTGATCGAACGTCACAACGAGTCGATCGTTCGCACACCAGACGATCGTCGGTGCGGGCGGGCGGCGCGACAGCACCACCAGCGGCCCGCGGCCACCCCCTCCGCCTCCCGTCGCCCCTTCCCGCAGGCCGGGACGCCACCGACGCCCCGACCCCGAGCCCCGGCGCCGGCACCAGCCGCCTCAGCCGCTGGTGCACCCGCCCAGTGCCGCGCGCCTACTTCGGCCCGTACTTGCGGCCCGTCCGCGAGGTGGCGCCGCCCAGCAGGCCACGCGGGGCCAGCTTCGCCACCCCCATCAGCGCCTTGTAGCGCGGGTCGGGGATCGAGACGGTACGGCCGCGGGCCAGGTCCTTCATGGCCGCTTCGACCAGCTTGCCGGCGTCCAGCCACATCCAGCCCGGGATGTTGTCCGTACCCATCCCGGCACGCTGGTGGAACTCGGTGCGGACGAAGCCCGGGCACAGCGCCATCAACCGCACCCCGCTGCCCGCCAGGTCGTGCGCGACGCCCTGGGTGAACTGCACCACCCACGCCTTGCTGGCGCCGTAGGTGCCTCGCGGTACGAACGCCGCCACGGACGCCACGTTCACCACCCCGCCGCGCCCCCGGTCCCGCATGCCCCGCACCGCGGCCGAGGTCAGCCGCAGCACCGCCTCGCAGTGCACCTTCAGCATCCGCAACTCGTCCTCCAGCGCGACCTGGAGGAACTCGCCCTTGTTGCCGAAGCCGGCGTTGTTGACGAGCAGGTCGACCGGGTGCCGGCGCTCGGCGAGACGCTCCTCGACGGCCGCGATGCCCTCGTCCGTCGCGAGGTCCGCGGAGATGACCTCGACCTCCACGCCGTGCGCGTCGTGGAGTTCGGCCGCCTGGTCGCGCAGCCGGCCCTCGTCCCGCGCCACCAGGACGATGTTGTGCCCGTCGCCGGCCAGGCGGCGTGCGAACGCGGCGCCGATCCCCGCCGTGGCTCCCGTGATCAGTGCTGTCGTCATGGCGCAAACGCTATCCGCCGGGTGGGGCCGGACCCCGACGGGAGGCGGTGACGCGCACACGCTCGACACGGGACCGACACCGGACCCGGCGCAGTGGACCGGCCGGCCGCTGCGGCCCCCGGCCACGGCGCGGCTCCCGCGACCGGTACGCCGTGGCGCTCCCCGGGCGGCAGGCAGGGACGAACGGCCGCGGAAGGCGACCCGGGCCGCCCGCGGAGAGGTGCGCGCCGCCCCGGTTCGTGGGCGCCGTCACTGACACCACGCCCAAAGGGGCTCGGCCGTATTTCGATCCGCTCCCAAGTGGCGCTTATGCTGGAGTGGTGATCGAAGCACGTCATCTCCGGGTGCTGCGTGCCGTGGACCGCACCGGTTCCTTCTCGGCCGCCGCCCGCGACCTGGGCTGCACACAGCCCGCCGTCAGCCAGCAGATGAAAGCCCTGGAACAGTCCGCGGGGACGCCCCTGCTGATCCGGACCGGGCGCGAGATGCGTCTGACCCAGGCGGGGCAGGCGCTGGTACGCCACGCCGCGGGCATCCTCGCGGGGCTCACCGCGGCCCAGGAGGAGGTCGCGGCCATCGCCGGACTCCGGGCCGGGCGGGTCCGCCTGGTCTCCTTCCCCTCCGGCAGCTCCGCCCTCGTCCCCGGGGCCCTCGCGGCGATGCGGTCCGCGCACCCGGACGTCGGCGTCTCACTGGTGGAGGCCGAGCCGCCGCGCTCGGTGGAGATGCTGCGCGCCGGGGACTGCGAGATCGCCCTGGCCTTCCGCTACCCGCGGGTGCGCGGCGCCGACCCGGCAGCCGCCGCCGAGTGGGACGACCTGGTGGTCCGCCCGGTCCTGGCCGACCGGCTGGTGGCGCTGGTGCCGCGCGCACACCGGCTGGCGGACGCGGGGCGGGTGGAGTTCGCCGACCTGGCCGAGGAGCCGTGGATCGCGGGCTGTCCGCGGTGCCGGCTGCACCTGGTCGAGGTCTGCGAACGCTCCGGTTTCACCCCCCGCATCGACTTCGCCACCGACGACTACCCGGCGGTGGTGGGCCTGGTCGGGGCCGGCCTGGGCGTGGCCGCCCTTCCGGAGCTGACGTTGCGCTCGGTGCGCTCGCCCGACGTGGCGGTGGTGGAACTCGCACCGGCAGTGGAGCGGGAGGTGGTGGCGCTCACGCTGCCGGACCTGGCTCACGTGCCGTCGGTGGCCGCCATGATCCGGCGGCTGGCGGAGAGCGGCGACGCCGACGCCGCGGCGGCCCGGGCGGCCGGGACGATGAAGGAAAGGGTCGGCAGCGCCGGCTCCGGCGTGGCCGGCTGAACCCGCCCTCCCGGCTGGACGCGCCCCCGGCTGAGCGCGCCCTGCGGGACGCGGCGGGAGGGGCTGTGCCGCCGGCGCGGAGGACGGTCCGCCGCTGGTGGGCAGGGAGCGGGTCCTGCCCGGCTCAGCCGGCGGGCTCCTCGTCACGTTCCCCGTCCGCGCCGCCGTGCGCGGGCACCAGGCGGTGCCGGGCGCGGCCCATCAACTCCTCACGCTCGTCCTCGGTCAGGCCGCCCCACACCCCGTAGGGCTCGCGGACCGCGAGGGCGTGCGCGGCGCACTCCGCCCGCACCGGGCAGCGCATGCAGACCTCCTTGGCCGAGGTCTCCCGCGCGCTGCGCGCCGCGCCCCGCTCGCCCTCGGGGTGGAAGAACAGCGAGCTGTCCACACCGCGGCAGGCGGCGAGCAGCTGCCAGTCCCAGAGGTCGGCGTTCGGGCCCGGAAGGCGGGAGAAGTCTGCCATTGGTGTTCCCCTCACGAAGCGTGATGAGCGCGAAGCCCGCTGGACCGGTCCGCCGCTCGGCCGACTCGTCACATCTGCGGTAGAAGCAGATGTAAATATGACTCTTCTACCTCTTAGCCGAAACTAGGCAGCTAAGACATCAAAAGGGAAGAATCCGCACCAAATAGGGCAAAGTTGCCCCTGAGCGGTTGCGACGCAGGAGGATCGGGGCTCGCTCTCTTCTGTGTGACCACCCCGTCACGTAGGGTGCCGAAAGTGCCCTGAGGGGCCGTAACTCTTTCGGGTGACCGTCGTTGAGAGTGCGGAGGCGGTTGGCCGGGAAGCCTCGGGCAGACGTCCGGGGCCGTCAATCGCTCAGGTGACGATACGTACCAGCCTGGAGGCTCAAGGTGACGCGCATCAGCTGCGGAGGGCGGTCATGACATCCGTCCTCGTCTGCGACGACTCCCCGCTTGCCCGAGAGGCGCTGCGCCGGGCGGTTGCGACCGTTCCCGGTGTCGAGCGCGTGACCACTGCGGCCAACGGCGAGGAGGTACTGCGCCGCTGGGGCGCCGACCGTTCCGACCTCATCCTGATGGACGTCAGGATGCCCGGACTCGGCGGCGTCGAGACGGTCCGGCGGCTTCTCTCCGCCGACCCCGGCGCCCGGATCATCATGCTCACGGTTGCCGAGGACCTCGACGGCGTCGCCCTCGCGGTGGCCGCCGGGGCCCGCGGCTACCTGCACAAGGACGCCTCGCGCGCCGAGCTGCGGGCCACCGTGACCCAGGCGCTGGCCGACCCCACGTGGCGGCTCGCCCCCCGCAGGCTGCGGTCGGCCGAGATGGGGGCCGCGCCCACCCTCACGGCCCGCGAGATCCAGGTCCTGGAGGGCATGTCCCACGGCAGGTCCAACGCCGAGATCGGCCGGGAGCTGTTCCTCTCGGAGGACACGGTCAAGACCCACGCCCGCCGGCTCTTCAAGAAGCTCGGCGCCTCCGACCGCGCCCACGCCGTGGCGCTCGGCTTCCGCTGGGGTCTGGTGCGCTGACCGCGCGCCGGTGGGGGTGCGTGCCGGTGTCGTGAGCGGCCGGGCGGCACGCACCGGCGGGGGTGACGGAGGGCGGGGTGCGCCAGGGGTGCGCACCCGCCGCGCCCGTCTGGCCGTGCCCACGCCATGTAACAAACATTTCCGGGCATACCTGGCCCCAAGACGGCTCCACGAACGCCCCGTCCCGAAAGTTCGCGCGATGCCGCATGCTTGAGGTGTGACTCCACCCCGGCGCCGGCCGGGGCTTCTCACTCGGCCAGAAGAGACCTCATGACGGACAGACCCGCCCGGCAGCCGCGTGCTGCCGCGTGCAGCTCCGAGCGGGCCACCTCGACCGTCATGGGTGCAACCCGGAAGGGGGAGGCGCGGGACGTGGCTACTGGGGCATTGGCGCGTAACGGTTCGACGCACAACAGCGGGGGCGATGCCATGGATCGTCCGGAACCCGGGCACCATGGACCGATGCGGGATGACGGTACGCGGGAGATCGGTGACCTCGTCACCCACGCCGTCGAGGGGGACCGTCAGGCCACGCACGACCTGCTGGCTCATGTGCACCCGCTGGCGCTGCGGTACTGCCGCACCCGGCTCTCCCGGCTCCCCGGTGACGCCCGCCACTTCGTGGAGGACCTCGCCCAGGAGGTCTGCGTGGCGGTGCTCTGCGCCCTGCCGCGCTACCGCGACACCGGCAAGCCCTTCGAGGCGTTCGTCTTCGCCATCGCCGCACACAAGGTCGCCGACCTGCAGCGCGCCGCGATGCGCGGACCGGGCTCCACCGCCGTCCCCTCCGACGAGATGCCCGAGCAGCCCGACGACTCCCTCGGCCCCGAGGAGCGCGCCCTGCTCAGCAGCGACGCGGAGTGGGCCAGGAACCTGCTGGCGAACCTGCCGGAGCACCAGCGCGAGCTGGTGCTGCTGCGGGTCGCGGTCGGACTGACCGCCGAGGAGACCGGACAGATGCTCGGGATGTCCCCCGGGGCGGTCCGGGTCGCCCAGCACCGGGCCCTGAGCAGGCTGCGCGCCCTCGCCGGCCAGTGACCTGCGCCGCTTCACGCGGCGGGCTTTTCCGAGTGACGAGTCCCTCAGGCATGCTGGAATCCGAGGCTCCTTGAGCCCGTTAGCATGGGTGTCCGCGCCGAGGCAAGAGCATTGGGGAAGTGTCATGAGGGACGACGTCGACGGTATGCCCGCGAAATTCGCGATGCTCGGGCTGACTTACGACGATGTGCTGCTGCTCCCGGGCGCCTCGGAGGTGCTGCCGAACCGGGTGGACACCTCCACCCGGGTCTCGCGCAACGTACGGGTGAACCTCCCGCTGCTCTCCGCCGCGATGGACAAGGTCACCGAGGCGCGCATGGCCATCGCCATGGCCCGCCAGGGCGGCGCGGGCGTGCTGCACCGCAACTCCTCGATCGAGGACCAGGCCAACCAGGTCGACCTGGTCAAGCGGTCCGAGTCCGGCATGGTGACCGACCCGATCACCGTCCGCCCCGAGGCCACCCTCGCCGAGGCCGACGCCCTGTGCGCCAAGTTCCGCATCAGCGGCGTGCCCGTCACCGACCCGGCCGGCAAGCTGCTGGGCATCGTCACCAACCGCGACATGGCCTTCGAGATGGACCGCGGTCGCCAGGTACGCGAGGTCATGACGCCGATGCCGCTGGTCACCGGCAAGGTCGGCATCTCCGGCGAGGACGCGGTGGGCCTACTGCGCCGCCACAAGATCGAGAAGCTGCCGCTGGTGGACGACGCGGGCGTCCTCAAGGGCCTCATCACCGTCAAGGACTTCGTCAAGGCCGAGAAGTACCCCAACGCCGCCAAGGACGCCGAGGGCCGGCTGGTCGTCGGTGCGGCCGTCGGCGTGGGTGACGAGGCCTTCGACCGGGCGCAGGCGCTGGTCGAGGCGGGCGCCGACTTCCTCGTGGTCGACAGCGCGCACGGCCACAGCCGCGGAATCCTCGACATGATCTCCAAGGTCAAGTCGAACGTGACCGTCGACGTCATCGGCGGCAACGTCGCCACCCGGGACGGCGCCCAGGCCCTCATCGACGCCGGCGCCGACGGCGTCAAGGTGGGCGTCGGCCCCGGCTCCATCTGCACCACCCGGGTCGTCGCCGGCATCGGCGTGCCCCAGGTCACCGCCATCTACGAGGCCGCCCAGGCGTGCGGCGCGGCCGGTGTGCCGCTCATCGGCGACGGCGGCCTGCAGTACTCCGGCGACATCGCCAAGGCCATCGCCGCGGGCGCCGACTCCGTCATGCTCGGCTCGCTGCTGGCCGGCTGCGAGGAGTCGCCCGGCGAGATGGTCTTCATCAACGGCAAGCAGTACAAGTCCTACCGCGGTATGGGATCGCTCGGCGCCATGCAGTCCCGTGGCCAGGGCCGCTCCTACTCCAAGGACCGCTACTTCCAGGACAACGTCCTCTCCGAGGACAAGCTGGTGCCCGAGGGCATCGAGGGGCAGGTGCCCTACCGCGGCCCGCTGGCCTCGGTCGCCCACCAGCTCGTCGGCGGCCTGCGCGCCTCCATGGGCTACGTCGGCTCCGCGGACATCGCCGAGCTGAAGGAGAAGGGCCGCTTCGTGCGGATCACCGCCGCCGGTCTGAAGGAGTCCCACCCGCACGACGTGCAGATGGTCAGCGAGGCCCCGAACTACAGCCGCCGCTGACCCGGTAACCACACCGCTCCGGCCGGCCGCGTCCCGGTCGCCGTCGAGGCCCGCACCCTCCTGGGTGGCGGGCCTCGACGACGCGTGGGACACGTCGGGGATACTGGTCGGGCAGACGTAGAGGGAAAGGCCCACAAGTGACTGAGATCGAGATCGGGCGCGGCAAGCGCGGCCGGAGGGCGTACGCCTTCGACGACATCGCCGTCGTACCGAGTCGGCGCACCCGGGACCCGAAGGAGGTCTCGATCGCCTGGCAGATCGACGCCTACCGCTTCGAGCTGCCCTTCCTCGCCGCCCCCATGGATTCGGTCGTCTCGCCCGAGACCGCGATCCGCATCGGTGAACTCGGCGGCCTCGGCGTCCTCAACCTGGAGGGCCTGTGGACGCGCTACGAGGACCCCGAGCCGCTGCTCGCGGAGATCGCCGAGCTGGACGGCGCCACCGCCACCCGGCGCCTCCAGGAGATCTACGCCGCCCCGATCAAGGAGGAGCTGATCGGGCAGCGCATCAAGGAGGTCCGCGACTCCGGCGTCGTGACCGCCGCGGCCCTCTCGCCGCAGCGCACCGCCCAGTTCTCCAAGGCCGTGGTGGACGCGGGCGTCGACATCTTCGTCATCCGCGGCACCACCGTCTCCGCCGAGCACGTCTCCTCGGCCGCTGAGCCGCTCAACCTCAAGCAGTTCATCTACGAGCTGGACGTCCCCGTCATCGTCGGCGGCTGCGCCACCTACACCGCGGCCCTGCACCTGATGCGCACCGGCGCCGCGGGCGTCCTGGTCGGCTTCGGCGGCGGCGCGGCCCACACCACCCGCAACGTCCTGGGCATCCAGGTGCCGATGGCCACCGCCGTCGCCGACGTGGCCGCGGCCCGCCGCGACTACCTCGACGAGTCCGGCGGCCGGTACGTGCACGTCATCGCCGACGGCGGCGTGGGCTGGTCCGGCGACCTGCCCAAGGCCGTGGCCTGCGGCGCCGACGCCGTCATGATGGGCTCCCCGCTGGCCCGCGCCACCGACGCGCCGGGCCGCGGCCACCACTGGGGCATGGAGGCCGTCCACGAGGACGTGCCGCGCGGCAAGCGCATGGACCTCGGCGCGGTCGGCACCACCGAGGAGATCCTGCTCGGCCCGTCCCACACCCCCGACGGCTCGATGAACTTCTTCGGGGCGCTGCGCCGGGCCATGGCGACCACGGGCTACAGCGACCTCAAGGAGTTCCAGCGCGTAGAGGTGACGGTCGCCCCCAACCGCTGACCCCGTCACCCACCGGCCCCCGCGACCGGTGGCGGAACGCCGCTTCCGGGGCCCGCCTGCCGTCCGTCGAGGACGGGAGGCGGGCCCCGCGGCATGTCCGGGGCCGCCGCACCCCCTTCCCGGGCCGCGGGTGGGGCGCGCGGCCGCCCGCCTCCGGCCCCGCCACCGGGTACCGTGCCGGTGGCAAGCGGACGCCTTCTCTCACACGGGACGGTCAAGGGTGGGCATCGAGAGCGACCAACTCGTCTTCGACTACCTGAGCAGGGTGGCCGACCTGGCGGCGCAGGCGGGCCTGACGTCCAGGGACCGGGCACAGCTCGTCGCACGGCTGCGGGCCGACGTGGACGCCGCACGCTCGGGCGGCCCCGGCCGGACGGACGACCCGGCGGCGGTGCGGCGGATACTGCGGCGGCTGGGCGCCCCGGACACCGTGGTCGCCGGCGCCCTGCCCTCCCGCCCCACCCCGCCCGCCGGCCCGGTCCCGGCCGGCCCCGCGCCCCGGGCCGCCGGTCCGTCGTCCGGGCCGGAACGCCCCCAAGCGCCGGACGCGCCGCAGGGGCGCCTCCCGCGGCTGCTGCGGCGCCCGGCCGGCCCGAGCCGGCCCGAGCGCGGACTTGACCCCGAGGCGGCACCGGAGGAGGCGGTAGGAGACGCGGGCGGGCAGGGGAACGCCGAGCAGGACCGGCCCGGGCACGGCGGGCACCCCGACCGTGCGGCGGAGCCCGGCCGAGGTGCAGGGCCCGGCCGGGACGGGGCGGGGGAGCGGGAGCGGCCCGCCGCCCGGCGCGGCCCGCTGTGGCTCTCCGGGCCCCGCCGCGCCGCGCGTCCCGCCGGCGGCGCGGCGCAGCGGCCCGTTCCGCCGCCGCGGACCGCAGCACCGCCCCACCTGGCGGGCGTCGACGAGCTCGGCGCGGACCGCGGCGGGGAGGGTCCCGACTGGTGGCAGACCGAGCCCCGGCCGTTCGGCGCGGCCGAGACCGTCCCGGGCTTCGTCGGCGGCATCGAGATCGACGCCATGCGCACCGGCGTTCCGCCGCGGGCCCCGGAGACGGTCCCGGACGGTCCGTCGCCCGACAAGGCGGCACCGCCCGCCCCGGACGCCGGGGACGCTGCCGCCGGGGCGGGCGGACAGCCCGCCCCGCCGTCCCGCGGCGGCCTGCTGCGCCGCCTGGGCCGGGGCCTGCGCGGCAAGCCGGAGGGCCGGGCGGGCTGGACGTCGCTGGGCCCGCTGGTGCTCCTCGCGGTGGCACTGCTGGTGGTGGGCGCGGTGATCGGCTCCTGGTGGGCGCTGCTCGCGGGCTGGTTCCTCGCCTACACCTCCCGCCGGCTCACCCCCGCGCAGGCGAAGTCCGCCGCCCTGGGAGTGCCGGGAACGGTCGCCGCCGGCCTGGTGGTGTGGCTGTGGGGACGCGTCGCCGGGCGGTGGGGCGAGCCCGTCGCCGAGGGCGCGGTGGGCCGGGAACTGCTGGCCGGGCTGCCCGGTGCGGTGCGGGTCGCTGCGGTGGCCTCCGCCCTGTACCTGCTCTGGTGCGTCCGGCGCCGGCCCCGCTGACGCACCCGCCGGGCCCGGGGTGCGCAGCCGGTTGCGAGAATGGGCCCATGCCTGCTCCCGCCTTCACCGTCGGCTTCGACCTCGACATGACCCTGATCGACTCCCGCCCCGGCATCCGGGCCGCCTACCAGGCGCTCTCGGCCGTCACCGGCACCCACGTCGACGCCGACGCCGCGGTCACCCGGCTCGGGCCGCCGCTGGAGGAGGAACTGCGCCGGTGGTTCCCGGCGGAGCAGATCGCCGAGGTCGGTGACCTGTACCGCTCGCTGTACCCGGAGTACGCCGTGGGGCCCTCGCTCGCCATGCCCGGCGCGCGGGAGGCGATCGCCGCGGTGCAGCGACTGGGCGGCCGCGCCCTCGTCGTCACCGCGAAGCACGAGCCGAACGCCAGGCTCCACCTCGACCACCTGGACCTGGCGGCCGACCTCGTCGTCGGCGGGCTCTGGGCCGAGCAGAAGGCGGTGGCGCTGGGCGAGCACGGCGCGAGCGTGTACGTCGGCGACCACACCGGGGACGTGCGCGGCGCGCACACCGCCGGCGCGTGCGCGGTCGCCGTGGCGACGGGCCCGTGCGACGCCGGCACGCTGCGCGAGGCCGGCGCCGCTGTGGTGCTCACCGACCTGACGGAGTTCCCGGCCTGGCTGGAGCAGCACCGCGCCGGGGTCGTCGCCGCCGGTTGAGCAGGGCCGCACCCGGGCGGCCCACGTCAACCGGACGACTGCCGCGCAGCAGCCCGCGGTGACCGCCGGGGCGTCCCGGGAGGCCGGTCCGCCGATCAGGCCGCGCTGTCCGCCCTCGCCCGGCGCCGCTGCGCGGCGACCGAACGCAGGACGCCGGCGGCGGCGAGCAGGAAGCCCAGACCCATCAGCATGCAGAGCCAGTAGAAGACCGAGGGCAGCGGGTCGGAGCCGGTGAACAGCGGCGTCATCGTCGCGAGGGTCGCGGCGGCGCCCAGCAGGAACACGATCGCGCCGGCCCGTACCAGCAGGTCACCGGGGGCGAGGCCGGGGCGGGTGCGGGCGGTGGCGCGCGGAGCAGGGTTGTCAGTCACCCGACCAGGGTAGATCCGGCAGCAGAAGGGGCCCGCGACGGCCGGTGGCTCCCGGGCCGTCTTGTCACGGCCCGGGCGGCCACTAACCTTGGTCGCGGCGGGTCCCGTGACCCGCTGCACTGCTGTTCGGAGGGGTTTGGCCCCACTCACGGCGGTGCGGGGGGCCGCTCGCACCACCGTGAGCGACACCGCCGGTCACCGCGGGTGACCCGGCGGGGCCGTGGCCGTGCGGCGCCCGGGCCCACCGGCCCCGGGACCGCTTCCCGCAGACAACGACGACGACACGAGGACGAGGGCAGATGCCGACCGGCAAGGTCAAGTGGTTCAACAGCGAGAAGGGCTTCGGTTTCCTCTCCCGCGACGACGGTGACGACGTCTTCGTGCACTCGTCGGTCCTACCCGCCGGCGTGGACGCACTCAAGCCCGGTCAGCGTGTCGAGTTCGGCGTCGTCGCCGGTCAACGCGGTGACCAGGCGCTCTCGGTGACGATCCTGGACCCGACCCCCTCGCTGGCCGCGGCGCAACGCCGCAAACCCGACGAACTCGCCGGCATCGTGCAGGACCTCACGACGCTGCTGGAGAGCGTCTCGCAGCAGCTGGAGCGGGGCCGCTACCCCGAGCGCGCCAGCGGCAAGAAGGTCGCCGGCCTGCTGCGCGCGGTCGCCGACCAGCTCGACGTCTGAGCCCCGCGCCGGCCGGGCCGCCCCTCGGGGCCGGCCCGGCCGGCCGCAGCTCACAGCTCGAAGGCGTCCGCCGGCAGCTGTGGCACCAGGCCCTCCTGGGCCGCGCGGGTCAGCAGACCGCGGACGGCGGCGTAACCGTCCTCGCCGAGGTCGGCGGTGAACTCGTTGACGTACAGGCCGATGTGCTGGTCGGCGACGGCCGGGTCCATCTCCTGCGCGTGCGCCATGACGTACTCGCGCGAGGCGGCCGGGTCGTCCCAGGCCATGCGGACCGAGGTGCGGATCGCCTCGCTCAGCGCGTGGAGCCGCTCGGTGCCCAGCGACCGCCTGGCGATGATGGCGCCGAGCGGGATGGGCAGCCCCGTCGTGGCCTCCCAGTGCTCGCCCATGTCGGCCAGCTTGTGCAGGCCGTAGTTCTGGTAGGTGAAGCGGGCCTCGTGGATGACGAGCCCGGCGTCCACCAGACCGTCCCGCACCGCCGGCATGATCTCGTCGAACGGCAGCACCTTGACCTCGCCGACGCCGCCCGGAACCTGGTCCGCTGCCCAGAGCCGGAACAGCAGGTAGGCCGTCGAGCGCTCGCTGGGCACCGCCACCGTCGCGCCGGCCAGCGCCGCCGCGTCGCCGGGCTCCCGGGTGAGGACCAGCGGGCCGCAGCCGCGCCCCAGCGCGCCGCCGCACGGCAGCAGTGCGTAGTCCGACAGCACCCAGGGCAGCTCGGCGTAGGAGATCTTCAGGACGTCGCCCTCGCCGCGCTCGGCCATGCCGTTGGTGATGTCGATGTCCGCGAAGTCCACGTCCAGCGCCGGCGCGCCCGGCACCAGGCCGTGCGCCAGGGCGTGGAAGACGAAGGTGTCGTTGGGGCAGGGCGAGAAGGAGATGCGCAGCCGCTCCGCGGAGGGGGCGGACTGGGACGGGGCGTCGCTCATGGCGTCCTCCAGGTGGTGAGGGCCCTGGGCAGGGCGGTGAAGGTGTGGGTGAGCGCGGCGAGGGCGTCCCCGATCCGCCAGGCGGCACGGTCGCGCGGCCCGACCGGGTTGGAGACGGTGCGGATCTCGGCGACCGGCAGCCCGTACGCGGCGGCGGCCTCCGCGACTCCGAAGCCCTCCATGGCCTCGGCCAGCGCCTGCGGGTGGCGGGCGGCGAGTTCGGCGGCGCGTGCGGCACTGCCGGTCACCGTCGAGCCGGTGAGCACCGCCCCGGCCCGGGCGCCGCTGGCGGCGGTGAGCGCCGCCACGAGGTCCGGCGGCGGCAGGTGGACGTCGCGGCCGAACCCGAGCTGCGTCACGGAGAGGAAGCCGTCGGGGGTCTGCGCCCCGAGGTCCGCGGCGACGATGGCGTCCGCGACGACGGCGGAACCGACGGGGGCGCCGGCCGGGGCGCCGGCCGCGGGCCCGCCGGCAGCGTCCGCGCCGGTGAAGCCGCCCCCGATGCCCGCCGAGACCACCAGGTCGTAGGGGCGGGCGGCGTCGGCCGGGGCCGCCCGGAGCGCCGCTGCGGTCAGCGCGGTGGCGGTGCCCGCGGCGGCGGCTGCGGGGCCCACCCCGGCGGCGACCACGTCCACCACGAGCTCACCGGGGCCGGTGCAGCGGTGGACGGCGAGGCCGCCCGGGAGGAGGTGTTCCCTCGCGGCGCCGGCGGTGAACGCCGCGACCACGGCGTCCCGTTCGGCGGGCACCGCGGTCACGACGAGGACCTGCGTCACGGAAGTCAAGCCGGCGCTCAGGAGTCCGCGCGCTTGAGCTTGACGTTCCACACGCCGGTGAAGGCGGAGCCCTTCGAGGAGATGATCGACACCGTCGCCGAGTCGGACGGGCCGCCACCCTGCTGGCTGTAGAAGAGCTGCTCGCCGTCGAAGGACGCGTAGGTCTGCTTGCTCACCGAGCTGAGCTGCTGGTTGCCGTTGACCGCTGCGAACCACCCCTGGTCGGCGGTCTCCGGCTCCACGCCGAGGCGCACCTTCTCACCGGGGTGGACGGTGATGGTCTTCTTGGGCTTGGCGTTCAGGCAGGTGCTGAACTTGGCGATGTTCTCCTTGTTCTGCCCGCTGAACTCGCCGAGGGACTTGCCGTCCTGGTAGCACGAGGCCTCGGCGGTGACCGTCCCGCTGCCGACGGTCACCGTGGCGAGCGGGGTCGGCTGGGAACACGAGGAGAGGGCCACCAGGCCCAACGACACGGCGCCGAGGGCAGCTCCGGCGCGGCGGCCCCTGCTCCAGGCAGAGCGGCGGGGGGTGGTGCGGCTGGGCCGCAGGGCTTCGTCCATGCGGGGAAGGCTAGCGCCTGGGTTCCCCCTGCGAGGGAGCGCCCCCCGCCGGTGGAGGAGGGTGTGCGAGGCCCACCGTGGTGGAGCACGGTGTGTCCGCGGCACCGGCGTCACCCGGCCGGGTGGCCGCGGGCCCGGCCGCCGGCGCACCACGGCGGGCCCGCCCCCGCCACCGCGGTCCCGGGCCCGCGACGACGGCGCCCAGGGCCACCACCGCGGCTGCCACCGCCATGCCGAGCGCCCCCGACAGGGGCAGGCAGATGCCGATCGCGCCGCCCACCACCCAGGAGAGCTGCACCACCGTCTCGGAACGGGCGAAGGCCGAGGTCCGTACCTGCTCGGGGACGTCCCGCTGGATGAGGGCGTCCAGCGAGAGCTTGGCCAGGGCCTGGCAGAAACCGGCCGCGCCGGCGACGAGCGTGAGCACCACCGTCGCCGCGACGCCCTGCAGGAGGGCCGCGGCCACCGCCGCCAGCAGCGCGGTCACCAGCATCGAGGTGACGATCGCCTCGGGGGAGCGGGCCCGCAGCCAGGCGCCGACGGCGGTGCCCGCGGCGTTGCCCGCGCCGGCCGCCACCGCCACCACGCCGAGCGACACCTCCGGGCCGAGCCCCTCGAAGGGGTGCTGGCGCAGGAGGAAGGCGAGGAAGAAGGTGAGCAGCCCGGAGAAGGCGCGCAGCGACGCGTTGGCCTCCAGGGCGCGCAGCACCGCGGGGCCCACCGAACGGAGCCCGGGGCGGCGGGATGAGGCGTCCCGGCGGCGGGCCGCGCGGCCGGCGGGGGAGTGCGGCGGGGCCGGCGCCCCGGGGCCCGCGGTCAGCCGGGCGGGGAGCTCGCCCCTCGCCGAGTCCACGCCGTGCGGCAGGGTGAGCGAGAGGACCGTCCCCAGGGCGAACACCACGCACGCCCCGTAAAGGGGCCACGCCGGCCCCACCAGGTGGAGCCCGGCCCCCAGCGGGGCGGCCGCTCCGGTGGCGAGCAGCCCCGCCAGGGTGATGCGGGAGTTGGCGCGGACCAGGGGGAAGCGGTGGGGGAGCAGCCGCGGTACGACGGCCGACCGCACCACCCCGTACGCCTTCGAGGCCACCAGGACGGCGAGGGCCTCCGGGTAGAGCTGGAGCCCGCCGCCGGTCACCGCGCCCGCCATGGTGACGGCCAGGACGGCGCGGGCCGCCATCGCCACCGCCATGGCGGCCCGCCGGCCGTGCGGGACGCGGTCCAGCAGCGGCCCGACCACCGGCGCGAGGACGGCGAACGGGGCGAGCGTCACCGCCAGGTACAGGGCCACCCGGCCGCGCGCCTGGTCGGTGGGGACGGAGAAGAAGATGGTGGAGGCCAGCGCCACGGTGATCAGCATGTCGCCGGCGGAGTTCACCGCGTGCAGCTCGATGAGCTTGCCCAGGCCGCTCTCGCCCGCCCCCTCGGCGTGCGTGGCCCGGCGCAGCCCGCGCCCGACCGCCGCGAACGGCCGGCCGGCGAGGCGGCCCGCGCGCCGCGCCCGGTCACGCCCGGCGTCCTCGCCGCCGAAACCCTTCGTCACCCTCGATGCCATGGAAAGCTTCGACCCTCGGTGTCGTCGGATGCTGCTCCTGCCTGTGACCGGCACCTCCCCGACTGCGGTGGCCACCCGCGTGAACGGCCCCGGCGCGGCCCCGCGCCGGACGGCGCCGGCTCCGGTGGCCGCGCGGTGGTCTCGGGGGCCGCCGCGCCCGGGGAGGCTCCCGTCCTGGTCATACTGCCCCAACTCGCCCGGCACATGGCGGATTCGGGTCATCCGCACGCCGCGGCCACGACACGCCGGTCACGCGGTGCGGGGCGGGCGGGCGCATGTCGATGTCAAAACGTCACTCCCGCCGAGGGGTCGTCCATGGTTGAAGGGGTAGCGTGTACAGCGCGCCACCGGCGGTCGCCCGTCGGCCGCGCGCCTCGCCGCGATCCCGCAGAATGGTCGTAGGAGATGTGCTCGGCACAGACCGGCCGGTCAGTCTGATCGGGTTTGATCGGTTTGGCCGGTACACCGGGCGCAGGACGTCGAAGCGGTCCCCAGGTCCGCTCCGCTCTGCCCCCCGCCGGTCGTCTGGACACAGGAGGTCCGGCCGGCGCACCCGTGCGACGGCGTGGAAGAGAGAATCGATTCTTGTGAGTGCTGCGATGCGAAGCCGTACCCCTGACCGCCTGTGCGCCGAGGCGGTCGACCTTGCCCGCACCGCGGCCGAGGAGGCCGCGCTCCCGGGCACGGTCGGCGAGTACGCCGGAGCCGTCGCGGACGGGGACCGCGTCGTCACGCACCTGTTCGAATGCCTGGAGGTCGGTTACCGCGGCTGGCGCTGGGCGGTGACGGTCACCCGTGCGGCGCGGGCCAAGCGGGTCACGCTCGACGAGACGGTGCTGCTGCCCGGGCCCGACGCGGTCCTCGCGCCCGAGTGGGTGCCCTGGAGCGAGCGGCTGCGCCCCGGCGACATGGGGCCCGGCGACCTGCTGCCCACGGACGCGGACGATCCGCGTCTGGAGCCGGGCTACAGCGCCGAGGACTTCCCGCCGCCCAATTCCGTCCTCTCCGAGGAGTTCCAGAGCCTGGCCGCGGCCGAGGACGCCGACGTCGAGCCGGGATCGCCGGCCGCCGGTGGTCCCCGGCGCGGCGAGGTCGCGGAGGTGGCGCTGGAGATCGGTGTCGGGCGGCGCCGCGTGCTCTCGCGCGAGGGCCTGCTGGACGCCGCCGCGCGCTGGGAGGAGGCGTACGGCCCGAAGACGCCCATGGCGCAGGCGGCCCCCGCCTCCTGTGAGTCCTGCGGCTTCCTGATGCCGCTGGCCGGTTCGCTGCGGCAGGCCTTCGGGGTGTGCGCCAACGAGTTCTCGCCCGCCGACGGCCACGTGGTCGCACTGGGCTACGGCTGCGGCGGCCACTCCGAGGCGGCGGTGATGCCCAAGCCGCCGAGGCCCGCCGACCCGGTGGTCGACGAGACCGTGGTGGACCCGCTGCGGCTCCGCCCGGAACCCGGGTCGGGCTCCGTGGAGGACTCCGGCCCGGCGGAGGAACTGGGCCACAGCTAGGCGGAGTCTTCAAAGTCCCGCCTGTCCGGAGGTGCCCGGGGGCACCTCCCGGCCGGAGGCCGGGGGAGTTGCGAGCCCGGCAAGATCCGGAAGAAAGGCCCTGGGTCCCGGTGGCGGCGTCCGTCCGGCGGGGGCGCGGAGGGGGTCCGCGCGGGGCCCCGGGGCCGGCCGGGTGACGGGCGCCGATGACGGGGCCGGGGCGCTGTGTTGCGGTGACCGTGTCAGCAGGCTCCGTCCGGCGGGTGTGTTCGGCCGGTGTGTTCGGCTCCGGTACGGGGCGTCAGGCCGGCGACTGCTTCCGGCTCCCGGTGGAAATGCGGCGGATGTTCCGCTCTCGTAGACCAGTCGCACGGTACGGCGCTTTTCCACCCCGTTGGGGTGGTGGTTCGTGACACCGGACCGCCACCGCTCGTTGGACCCCGCAGGTCTCGCGCTGGAATGAACCGTTCCGGTGACGTGGCCCGTGACCGGTTCACGTCGTACGGCCGTTCCCCACGAGCGGCCGGACGGCGGGTGCGGGGCCCACAAGCCCCGTCGGGGCCGCCTCACGTCTTCCCGATACACGTGAACGGACGGATGGGGAAGCAGTGGACGTGTCCGAAGTGAGAGTCTCGTGAGGCCGCCCGGGGACACCGCCGCGTCACGCCGGCCGGCGGACGGGTCCGAACACGCCCCCCACCCAGGGCTGCCGGAGGCGCGAACGGATTCCCCCGCCCTTCCCGGCGGCACCGACGGGCTCCCGGCGGGAGAGACGCCGCCCCCACCGGCCGAGGCGCCGACCACCCACGGCACCGGACCGGTCGCCGCCTGCCCGCCCGGCGGCGCGCCGGAGCCGACCGCCGGGACCGCGCCCGGGGCCGGCACGCCCGACCGGCTGGACGAGACGGGGTCCGGAGCCGGCCCCGGGTTCGGGCCCGCCCCGGCGCCCGAAGCCCTGGCCGGTCACGTGCCTTCAGACGCCCGCCGCTCAGGTGCCGGGCCCTCCGCGGTCGAGACCGGCCGGGGAGCACCGCCGGCCGGGGCCTCCCTCCCCGCAGCGCCGGGGGCCGGGCCCCCCGGTCACAGGCCACCTGAGCCCAGGCGGCCCGAGCCCGTGACCACCGGGCCCGGGCCGTCTCCGTCCGGGCCGTCTCCGTCCGGGCCGGCTCTGTCCGGGCCGTCTCCGTCTCCGTCCGGGCACTCCCGCCCGGCCTCCGGGCCTGGCGAGGTCGTCCGACCGGGATCCGGCGGGCACGCTGCGGACGCCCGGGGCCCGGCGGCCCGGCCCGGCCCGGGCACCGCCGCGGCGGACGCCCCCACGGACCGGTCGCCGTCGGTCGCGGCGGACGCCGGCACGGGCCGGTCACCCGCACCGGCTCCGGCAGTCGACAGTGCGCAGCAGCACCCGCGCCCCCTCCCACCGACCCGGCAGGTGCCCGGGCAGGCCCCGGGCCCACCGCCCGCCCGGCCGGTCCCGCCGGCCACCCCGCGCCCCACCTCGACACCGACCGCCCGGGGCCCCGAGCCGACGCCAACCGCCCGGAAGGCAGCCGCGAGCGCCCCGGAGGCTGCGGCAACGGACCCGGAAGCTGCGGCAGCCGCCCCCGGGCCAGCAGCGACCGGCCGGGAGCCGGGCCCCGCGGTGGCCGCGCCGCCCTCCCCCGCACCGCCTCCCTCCCCGGCACCGCCGGCCGCGCCGCCGTCCGCCGGGCGGGACCCCGCTCCGGCAGGGCCCGGCGCCCCGGTCGTCCCCGAGGCGCCCACCGCGTCCGCCGCCGGGTCCCCGTCCGCGACCGGCCCCCGGCCCACCACCGGCCTGCCGCCTCGCGCCCCCGCCCCGCGCGAGGCCGAAAGCCCGCCCGACGCCGAGAGCCTGTCCGGCACCGGAGGTCTGCCGGCCCCCCAGGGCCCACCCGACGCCCAGGGCCCACCCGACGCCCAGGGCCCACCCGACGCCCAGGGCCCACCCGACGCCGAGGCCCAACCCGACGCCGAGGCCCCGCCGAACGCCCCGCCGGCCGCGGAGGCCCCACCGGTCGCGGAGGACCCACCGGTCGCGGAGGACCCACCGGCCGTGGAGGCCCCACCGGCCTCCGGCGTCCCGGTCCCGGCCCAGGCCGACGCCGAGGCCGAGGCCCGCGCCGAAGCTGCCGCGGCGGACGCACGGTCGGCGACCGCGGTGGGGCGGTTGCGGTGGGTGGCCGCGGTGGAGAACGTGGACTACCACGTGGCGGCGCCGATACTGCCGGCCATCGCCTACTCCCTCCACACCGACCTCGCCACCGTCACGTACTCGGTGAGCATCTACACCCTCGGCTACGGGCTGGCGCTGCCGGTGTGGGGGCGGCTGGTGGACCGTCACGGGCCGCGCCGGGTGCTGGCCGGCGGGCTGCTGCTCGCCGCGGCTGCGGGGGCCGGGTCGGCGGTCGCGCCCGGGACGACGCCGTGGCTGCTCTCGCGCGCGTTCGCCGGGGCCGGGTTCGCGGCCGTCACCCCGTCCATCTCCGCCTACCTCCAGGCCGCCACTTCCTCGGCCACCCGGCAGCGGGGGTTCGCGATACTGCTGGCGGCCACCTCGGTCAGCGCCGTCCTCACCCCCCTGCTGGCAGGTGCCGCGGCGGCCTGGGACAAGTGGCGGGCGGCGTTCGCGATGGTCGCGGTGCTGACGGTGCTGGCGGCGCGCCACGCCCGCGGCCTGCCCGACCTGCACTCCCCGGTCCGGCGCCGACCGGGGGCGGGCCGGGCCCACGCTGCCGGCCGGCGGCGCAGGCTGCTCGGACGCGTCCGGGTCCGCATCCCGGCGCGGCTGCGGCCGGCCCGGCCCGCAAGCCGCGCGCCCGCCCACGCCCGTCCCCGGCCGGCCCACCCCGCCGAGAGCGCCGCGGTGCGGGGCGCCGCCCCGCCGCCCCGGGTCACCACCGTCCGCAGCGGCCCCGCCCACGCCCGCACCGCCGCCCGGACCCCCACCCACGCCCGCACGGGCGCGCCGTCCCGCGCCGCGGCGGCCCACCCGGGCACCAGTACCGGGCCCCAGGCACGGACTGCGAACACCCGTCAGGGGCCGGGGGCCACGCACCACGGCCCCCCGGCCCGCGGGCTCCGGCCGACGCGGCGCCGGGGGCGGCAGGCCGGGCCCTCGCACGCCAGGCGGCGGGGCGACCGGCCGCGGCCCGGGCTCGGCGAGACGCCGCTGGTGCGGGCGCCCGGCTTCTGGGCGGTGCTGGCGCTGGGCTGCGCCGAGGGCGCGGTGATGATCGGCCTGCCCTCGCTGCTGGCGCCCGCCCTCTCGGCCCGGGGGCTGGACCGTGCGGTGGCGCCGGTGATGGCCGCCTACGGGCTGAGCATCCTCGTCGGGGCGGTGCTGGTGCGGCGTCAGGCGCGCTCCACCTCGGCCCGCGGGCTGCTGCTGGTCGGCGGCCACCTGGGCATCGCCGCCGCCCTGGTGGGAGCGGTCCGGCTGCACCTGCCGACCTTCCTCGTCTCCTCGGTGCTGCTGGGGGCGGCCTGGAGCTACCTGCACACCACGCTCCAGACCTGGGTGCCGCAGCTGCTGCCGGCGGAGATCCGGGCGACGACCGCCTCCCTCTTCGCGACCTCGGGCATCCTCTCCAGCGCCGCGGCGGTGGGGGTGGCGGCGCCGCTGATCCAGCTCGGCTGGCAGGAGCAGGTGTTCTGCGTCGCCGCGGTGGTCTGCGCCGGACTCACCGTCATGGCCGCGGTCATCGGCAGCCGGTGGCGCTGAGCCCCCGTCACCCCCGCGGCCCGCTCGGTGCGACAAGGCCCCCGGCTCCGGCCCTGCCGGGCAGCCGGGGGCCGGTGCCCGGCCGTCCCGCGGGCCCCTCGGCGGGTGGCCGTGCGCCGGGACGCAAGAATGGCGCGTGATCCGCCGGTGGCGGGACGGGTGAGTCGGACGAGAGGCGGAGCATGATGGCGGATCCGTGGGGTACCGCGCGGCTGCGGCGCGGCGTGCTGGACGCGTGGGGCGCTTCGGCGGCCAGGTTCCGGGAGGACGCCAACGCGGAGGAGGACCTCGCGCTCGGCGGCTACCGGGACCGCCTCGTGGTGGAACTGGCCCAGAACGCCTCGGACGCGGCGGCCCGCGCCGGTGTCCCGGGCCGGCTGCGGCTGACGCTGACGCCCGCGGAGGGCGAGGAACCGGCCGTCCTGGTCGCCTCCAACACCGGTGCGCCGCTGGACGCCGCCGGTGTGGAGTCCCTCTCCACGCTGCGCGCGTCGGCCAAGCGGGACGAGGCGGCCGGCACGGTCGGACGGTTCGGTGTGGGCTTCGCCGCGGTGCTGGCGGTCAGCGACGAACCGGCCGTGGTCGGCCACGGCGGCGGGGTGCGCTGGTCGCTGGCCGAGGCCCGCGCGCTCACCGAGGAGCGGGTCGCCGGCAGCCCGGAGCTGGCCGCCGAGGTCCGCCGCCGCGACGGCCACGTCCCGCTGCTGCGGCTCCCGCTGCCGGCGGAGGGTGCCGCGCCCGAGGGCTACGACACCTCCGTCGTCCTGCCGCTGCGTGACGGCGCGGCACTGGACCTGGCCCGCCACCTCCTCGCCGGCATCGACGACGCCCTGCTGCTGACGCTGCCGGGGATGTCGGAGGTGGTCGTGGAGACCGAGGAGGGGACCCGCACCCTGCGCCGCGGGCTGGACGGCCCCTACGTCGTGGTCGACGACAGCGCCGGGAGCCGTACCCGGTGGCGGGTGGCCGAGGCCGCCGGCACCCTCGACGCGGCGCTGCTCGCCGACCGGCCGCTGGAGGAGCGGCTGCGGCCCGCCTGGTCGGTGACCTGGGCGGTGCCGGTGGACGACGCGGGCGCACCGGCCGCGCCCGCCACCCGGAAGGTGGTGCACGCGCCCACGCCGACCGACGAGCCGATGGGCCTGCCCGCGCTCCTCATCGCCTCCTTCCCGCTGGAACCCACCCGCCGCCACGCCGCACCCGGCCCGCTCACCGCGTACCTGACCGAGCGGGCCGCCGAGTGCTACCTGACGCTGCTGCGGGAGTGGCGACCGGTGTCGACCGGCGTGCTGGACCTGGTGCCCGGACCGCTGGGCCCGGGCGGCGTGATCGACGCCGAGATCCGCCGGCTGGTCCTCGAACGCGCCCCGCGGGTCCGCTTCCTGCCCGGTGCCGCCCTCCCCGAGGAGGACGAGGAGCCCTACGTCCTGCGCCCGCTGGACGCCGAGGTGGTCGAGGGGGCGGGGCAGGACACCGTCGCGGTCCTGGCCGAACTCCTCCCCGGTCTGCTCCCCGCGGGGCTGGAGCGCCGCCCCGAACTGCGCGCGCTGGGCGTGGTGCGGGTCCCGCTCGGCGAGGTGATCGACCGGCTCGCGGGCGCCGAACGTCCCCCGCAGTGGTGGTACCGCCTCTACGACGCGCTGGCCGGCACCGACCCCGACCGGCTCGGCGGCCTGCCCGTCCCGCTGGCGGGCGGCGCCGCGGCCGGCCGTGAGGGCCTGCCGCGCACCACGATCGGGCCGCGTCAGGTGCTGCTGCCGGGCCCCGGTGACGCCGACCGGCACGGCGCGCTGGCCCGCCTGGGCCTGAAGGTCGCCCACCCCGACGCCGTCCACCCGCTGCTGGAGCGGCTCGGCGCGCTGCCCGCGACGCCCCGGGCGGTGCTCACCACGCCGCAGGTGCGCGCAGCCGTCGCCCACTCCCTGGACGAGGAGGAGGACGGTTTTGACCCGTTGGACGCCGGTTTCGAGCCGGCGGACGCCGACGGGGAGCGCGAGCCGCTGTTCGAGACGGTGCTGGCCCTGGTGCGGGACGCCGGCCTGGGCCCCGGCGACGAGCCGTGGCTGGCCGCGCTGGCCCTGCCCGACGAGGACGGCGAGTGGGCACCCGCCGGTGAGCTGGTCCTCCCCGGGAGCGACTTCGAGCGCGTCATCCGCGAGGGCGAGCTGGCCCGGGTCGACCAGGAGGTCGCGACACGCTGGGGCGAGGCCCCGCTGACCGCGGTGGGCGTACTGGCCGACTTCGCGCTGGTGCGGGCGACGGACGTGGTGCTGGATCCGGACGAACTGGAGCCCCGCGACGGCGACTGGGCCGAGCCGGACGACGTGGGGGTGCTGGACTCCGTCGACGTGTGGTGCGAGGACCTGCTGGACCAGCTGCCCGAGTCCGCCGTCCCGCCGGTGGCGACCGAGGTGCTGGCCGTCCGCGATCTCGACCTCGTGGACGACGACGCCTGGCCGCTGGCACTGACCCTGCTCTCCCGTCCTCCGCTGCGCGACGCCCTCACCCAGCCGGTGCGGGTGCTGCTGCCCGACGGCACCTCCGAACTCGTCCGCCCCTACACCGCGTGGTGGCTGCGCGGCCACCCGGTGCTGGACGGGCGGCGGCCGGCCGGGCTGCGGGCCGCCGGCGGTGATCCGCTGCTGGCCGGGCTCTACGAGGCGGCGGACGCCGGGGCCGTCGACCCGCAGGTGCTGCGGGCGCTGGGGGTGCGCACCACGCTGGCCGCCCTGCTGGACGAGCCGGGCGGAGCCGCCGAACTCCTCACCCGGCTCGCCGACCCCGGCAACGAGGTCGGCGCCGCGCAGCTGCACGCCGTCCACCGGGAGCTGGCCGGGCTCGACCCCGAGGAGGTGACGTTGCCCGAGGAGGTGCGGGCCGTCGTCGACGGCGTGGTGCGGGTGGTGGACGCGGCCGAGGCCGTGGTCGCCGACGCCCCCGACCTGCTGCCGCTGGCCGCCGGGCTGCCGCTGCTCCCGGTGACGCCGGCCCGGGCCGCGGAGCTGGCGGAGCTGCTCCAGGCCAGGCGGCTGAGCGAGGTGTGCGCGGCGCCCGTGTGCTCCGAGGGCACCGAGCACGAGGTGCCCGCAGAGGTCCGCGAACTGCTCGGGCCGACCGCGCCGAGCACCTACGTCGAGCACGGCGAACTGCTCGTGTCGGGGGCGGACGGGCAGCCGGTGGAGGTCGACTGGCGGCTGCCGGCGGACGGCGTGCTGCACGCCTCGACGCTGGAGGGGGTCGCCGCGGGGCTCGCCTGGGCGGCCGGGGCGTGGCCGCGCCGCTTCGAGGTGGCGGCGCTGCTGGAGGACCCCGAGCGCGGGGCGGAGCTGGCCAGGGCCCGCTGGTTCGACTGAGGGGTCCCTGCCATATGCCCGCCCGGGTCGCGTGGTCCGGCGCCGCACCTCGCGGCGTTGCCGAAAAGCCCTGGTAGCTCCGCTACGAGGCCTCTCCGGCGCCTTGCGGTGCACGGCACCGGACCACGCGGCCCCGTCGGACGCTCATCTTGCAAGGACCCCTGAAGCCGCGGCCGGTGGGGCGGGCCGGGGGCGGGGCCGGGGGCGGCCCGACCGGCCCCGCCCCCGGCCCGCGCCGCCGCTCAGCTGCGGACGCGCCGCCAGAAGAAGACGCCGAGGCCGATCACCACGCCGAGCACCACGATGACCCACCAGGCTCCGGAGAGGCCGCCGCTGCTGCTGCCGTGGTGGTGGTAGCCGGAGTGGTAGCCGGAGTGGTGGTATCCGGAGTGGTGGAAGACGGAGTGGCCACCGCCCCCGCGGGCCAGCAGGTCGCTGTGGACGCCGTGCAGGGCGGTGGTCAGTGTCCCTGATGTGGAAGGCATAAAGGGGACGGTACGGGCGCGGGCCGGGCGGACGCGACGCCTCCCCTGCCTTTGTGACCGGCCTGGTACCTCGGTCCGGTTCGGGTGGGCCGGCCGCCGGGGCGTGGCGGGCCGTGGCTCCGGAGCCCCTGTCAGGCGGAGGGGGAGGTGCCCTGCGCCTCGTCGGTGCGCGCCGCGGCGGCCCGCTTGATCGCGGCGTCCCGGCTGCGGACGTACCAGACGCCGACCAGGCCCAGGCAGCCACCGGCCAGGCAGGTCCACACCCACCAGGTGTGGCCGTGATCGTCGAACCAGCCGTAGAAGGGGAGCTGGCCGAGGAAGAGGACGAACCAGAGGACGGTGCCACCGGTGATGGTGCCCACCACCGGTCCCTCCAGCGGGGGCGGGGCGTCACGCAGTTCGGACTTCTTCCACATGGGGCCAGCTTACGGGGGCGCCTCGCGCGGGCCGCCGCCGGAGCCGCCTTCGCCGGGGCGCGGGGCGGCGGGCCGTCGGCCAGTGGTCTACGCGCGGAGATAGCGATCAACGATTTGTTTGTTCATACTTTTGGTTCTGTGATCTGGCTGTTTTGAATCGTCTGATGGTCCAAACTGATCGGATCGCCTCTGTACTCCAGGCCCTCCGGGCGCCTTCGATGCCTTCCACAGGCCCGTATCACTGAGGTCTCGCATGCCCCCCTCGGCCCCCACGCCGGTCGACGTCTCCCCGACCCCGGGTTCCCAGCCGCCCAAGAACGCGCTCGACCGCTTCTTCCACATCTCCGAGCGCGGGTCCACGATCGGTCGTGAGCTGCGGGGCGGCCTGGCCACGTTCTTCGCGATGGCCTACATCATCGTGCTGAACCCGATCATCCTGGGTGCGGGTGAGGACAAGTACCACCATCACCTGGACAACGCCCAGCTCGTCACGGCCACCGCCCTGATGGCCGGTCTGTGCACCCTCCTGATGGGCGTCCTCGGCAACGTGCCGATCGCCATCGCCGCGGGCCTGGGCATCAACGCCGTGGTCTCGCTCCAGCTCGCCCCGAAGATGAGCTGGCCGGACGCCATGGGCATGGTGGTCCTCGCCGGACTGGCGCTGATGCTGCTCATCGCCTCGGGGCTGCGGCAACGGGTCATGGACGCGATCCCCGGCGGGCTGCGGCGGGCGATCGCCATCGGCATCGGCCTGTTCATCTCGCTGGTCGGCCTGGTCGACGCCGGTTTCGTCAACCGCAACCCGGACTCCGCCCACACCACGGTCCCGCTGGGGCTGGGCACGGGTGGTCAGCTCCAGGGCTGGCCGGTGCTGGTGTTCGTCGTCGGCCTGCTGCTCATGGTCGTGCTGACGGTGCGCAAGGTGAAGGGCGCCATCCTCATCGGCATGGTCGCCACCGCCGTCCTCGCCATCGTCCTCAACGCCGTGGCGCACGTCCCGGACGCCAACTGGGGGCTGGCGGTGCCGGACGTCCCCGACAAGATCTTCGCCACCCCGGACTTCGGGCTGATCGGGCACGTCAGCCTGTTCGGCGGATTCCACGAGGTCGGCATCCTCACCGGCTGCCTCTTCGTCTTCACCGTGCTGCTCTCGGGCTTCTTCGACGGCATGGGCACCATCATCGGTGTCGGTGAGGAGGCGGGCCTGACCGACGAGCACGGCAACCTGCCGCGCATGGGCCGCATCCTCATGGTCGACGGCATCTCGGTGGCGGGCGGCGGCTTCGGCTCCGCTTCTGCCAACACCTGCTTCGTGGAGTCGACGGCGGGTGTCGGCGAGGGTGCCCGCACGGGACTGGCGAACATCCTCACCGGCGCCCTCTTCCTGCTGGCGCTGGTCCTCACGCCGGTGGCGACGGTCGTGCCCTCGCAGGCGGCGACCCCGGCCCTGATCGTGGTCGGCTTCCTGATCCTGTCGGCGAACATCCGGGAGATCGACTGGAGCGACTTCACCGTCGCCATCCCGGCCTTCCTGACCATGATCATGATGCCGTTCACCTACAGCATCACCAACGGCATCGGTCTGGGGGTACTGGCCTTCATCGTGCTGCGCACCGCCACCGGCCGCTTCCGGGAGATCCCGTGGCTGCTCGACGTCGTGGGGCTGTGCTTCCTGGTCTACTTCGCCCTCAACCCCATCGAGCAGGTGCTGGGCGTCCGGTAGACGACCGCTGTCCGGCCCTCCCGGCGCCCCGGCGTGCCCCCCCGGCGGCGGGCTCGCCGGGCCCTCACGGGGGGGCCGGCCCTACAGGGGTGGAGCGGCGTAGAACCGCTCCGTCTGTTCGACCGACGCCATGAAGCGTTCGTCGAAGTCGTCGCGGACGAGCGTCCGGACCACGTAGTCCTGGACGCTCATTCCGCGTCTGGCCGCGCGCTGCTGTATGCGCTCCAGCAGCTCGCCTTCCACACGCAGGCTGAGCACTCGTGTTCCCATGAGGACACCGTCCCGGCCGCGCACCGCCACTCGGGCGGAATTCCGCTGTTTTCTCACTCGTACGGGTGAGAGTTCCCGCCTGCCTGACCCGCGAGTTTCCTTAGCTAGAGTAATGAGCTACGCTAAACATATGTCGGAACTGTCCCTGCCCGGGCCGCGCGCCCGGGAGGCAGACGCGGAAGACGTCGCCGCTGTGGTGAGTGCCCTGCGGTCGTCTGTCATGCGCCTGTCCCGTCGCCTGAAGAACCAGCGGGTCGACGAGTCGCTCACGCCGACCGAGATGTCGGTCCTCGGGACGCTCTCCCACTGCGGGCGGGCGACCCCCGGTGAGCTGGCGCGCAAGGAGCACGTCCAGCCGCCGTCGATGACCCGCATCGTGGCGATGCTGGAGGCCAAGGGACTGGTCCGGCTGGAGCCGCACCCCGAGGACCGCCGCCAGAAGGTCGTCACCCCGACCGAACAGGCGGAGGCGATGCTCGACGAGAGCCGCCGCCGTCGCAACGTCTGGCTGACGGAACTGGCCCTCGGGCTCGACGAGGACGAGTGGGACGCGCTGCGCGCCGCCGCACCCGTGCTGGAGAAGCTCGCCCAGATGCAGTGACCGCGAACGCCGAGGAGGCGAACCCACTTTGAGTACGGGATCCGGAGCAGACTCCGCCCCCGCACCAGCTTCCCCCTACGAGACCCCCGCCGCACCGGGCGACGGCTCCGCCCATCGGGAGCCCGCCCGGACCGCCGGGAACACCGAGCGCCCCCTCCAGAGTGCAGACCCCCGTCCCGCGGACCGGACCGGAACCCCCGCGCCGACCGCCCCGGCCGGGCAGACCTCCCCCGACGAGCCGCCGGCAACCGCCCCGCGCACCCCCGGCATCCCGGCCGCGCCCACCGGCACCGCCCCCGGGCACCCGGACGCCGGCAGCGCCGGGGCGCCCGCGGCCGAGGGCGGGGAACGGGCACGCGCCACCGCCCCTCCCGGCTCCGGGCGGCCCGGGGCCGACTCCGCACGGCACGGGCAGACCGAGGCGCGGGGGAGCATGTTCAGCTCGCTGCGCATCCGCAACTACCGGCTCTTCGCCACCGGCCAGGTCATCTCGAACACCGGCACCTGGATGCAGCGAATAGCCCAGGACTGGCTGGTGCAGTCCATCACCGGCTCCTCCGCGGCCGTCGGCATCACCACCGCGCTGCAGTTCCTGCCGATGCTGCTCTTCGGCCTGTACGGCGGTGTGCTCACCGACCGCCTCGCCAAGCGCAGGCTGCTGCTGGTCACCCAGTCGGCCATGGGCCTGACCGGGCTGGCGCTGGCAGTGCTCACCCTCTCCGGACACGTCCAGGTCTGGCACGTCTACCTCATGGCGTTCCTGCTCGGCCTGATCACCGTGCTGGACAACCCGGCCCGCCAGGCCTTCGTCGTGGAGATGGTCGGCCCGCACGACCTGCGCAACGCCGTCAGCCTGAACTCCGCCAACTTCCAGTCGGCCCGGCTGATCGGTCCCGCGGTCGCCGGCGTCCTCATCTCCGCCGTCGGCAGCGGCTGGGCGTTCGCGCTCAACGGCCTGTCCTTCCTCGCCCCCATCACCAGCCTGCTGCTGATGCGCACCGGCGAGCTGCACACCTCCGACCGGGCCCCGCGCGGCAAGGGGCAGCTCCGTGAGGGGCTGCGTTACGTGGCCGGCCGGCCCGACCTGATCTGGGTCATCGTCCTGGTGGGCTTCATCGGCACCTTCGGCTTCAACTTCCCGATCTGGCTCACCGCCTTCGTCGACCACGTCTACCACTCGGGGGCCGGCACCTACGGCCTGCTCAACTCGCTGATGGCGGCCGGTTCGCTGATCGGTGCGCTGCTCGCCGCCCGGCGTGCCACGTCCCGGCTGCGGCTGCTGGTCGGCGCCGCCGCGCTCTTCGGGGCGCTGGAGGTGGTGGCCGCGCTCTCGCCCGCCTTCTGGCTGTTCGCGGCGCTGCTGGTGGTCATCGGCATGTGCGGCCTGACGATCAACGTCACCGCCAACTCCACCGTCCAGCTCGCCACCGACCCGTCGATGCGCGGGCGGGTGATGAGCCTGTTCATGATGGTCTTCATGGGCGGCACGCCGGTGGGAGCACCGATCGTCGGGTGGGTCACCGACACCTACGGCGCCCGGATCGGCTTCCTCTCCGGCGGTGTGATCGCGCTCCTGGCCGCGCTGGGCGTCGGCCTGGTCCTGGCCCGCGCCGGCGGCCTGCGGCTCCAAGTGGACCTGCGCCGGGGCCACCGTGCGCTGACCCTGGTCTCCCGCCAGGGCGCCGGGGCGGAGGGTGCCGAGCGCCTCACCTCGGCGGCGTGAGCGGCGTGGGCGGCGCGGTCGGCAGGCCCGGGCGCCCCGCGGCGGCCCGGCAGGCGCCCGCCGCCCACCGGCCCCGGCCTGCGGCCGCCCCCGGGCCCGCCGTCGGTCCGGCGGGGGCCGGCCGGTGGGGGTGGCGGCGGTGAGGCTCTTCGCCGCCGTCCTGCCGCCACCGCCGGCGGTGGCGGAACTCGCCGCCGCGGTGGCCGCCGTGCACGGGCTGCCCGGGTCCGGGCAGCTGCGCTGGTCGGGCCGGGAGCAGTGGCACTTCACGGTGGCCTTCTTCGGTGAGGTGCCCGAGGAGGTCCTTCCCGACCTGGGGGCCCGGCTGGCCCGCGCCGCCGGACGGCACCCCGCCCACCGGGTGCGGCTCGCCGGCGCGGGCCGCTTCGGCCGCACGGTGCTCTGGGCCGGTGCCGAGGGCGACCTGGTCACCCTGCGCGCCCTGGCCTCCTCGGCCCGTGCCGCCGGGCGCCGCGCCGGTGTGCCGGCGGCGGAGCAGCACCCCTACGCGCCGCACCTGACCCTCGCCCGGAGCCGGAGCGGCCGGGTGGACCTGCGGCCCTTCGTCGACGGCCTGGCCGGGCTGCGCGGTTCCTGGTGGACGGCCGGCGAGCTGGTGCTGCTCCGCAGCCACCTGCCGGCCTCCGGGGTGCCGGGGGAGCAGCCCCGCTACGAGCGGGTCAAGGGCTGGCCGCTGGCCGCCTGAGCGTCGCGGGCCCGCCCCTCCCGGGCCGGCGCCCCGGGCCGGGGACCCCGCCGCCCGCCGCGGTGGAGGCCGTAAGCTCGACGCCGTGGACCCCAAGACTCGTAACCGGATCATGTCCGGTCTCTTCGCCGTGCTGCTGGTCGTCGTGGTCGTGGCGGCCGCCGTCCACTGACCCCGCGGCGCCCCCGCCCGACCGCGGGAGTCGCTGCCCGGCGGCGGGGGGGGGGGGGGGGGGGGGGCCGCCCCCCCCGCCCAACCCTAAGCACCCCAAGATAAAGTCAGCAGAACCCGCCCGGCGCCCCGGGGCCGGCCGGTGCACCGGCCGGCCCGCGCGCCGCAGGAGCCCCCGGAGGACTACCAGGCGAACGCCTCCGGCGCGGGCCCGGGACCGGGGAAGATCTCCTCCAGCGCGTCCAGCACCTCCTGCGAGAGCTCCAGCTCCGCCGCACGGAACGCCGAGGTGAGCTGGTCGGCGGTACGGGGGCCGACGATCGGACCCGTCACCCCCGGCCGGGTCAGCAGCCAGGCCAGCGCCACCTCACCGGGCGCCAGGCCGTGCTTGTCCAGCAGGTCCTCGTAGGCCTGGATGCGGGCCCGCTGCTCCGCGTCGCCCAGCGCGTCCGCCGACCGACCGCTGGTGGACCGGGCGCCGCCGCCCTCCCGCTCCTTGCGCAGTGCCCCGCCGAGCAGGCCGCCGTGGAGCGGGGACCAGGGGATGACGCCGAGGCCGTAGCCCTGCGCCGCCGGGATGACCTCCATCTCGGCGCGGCGCTCCATCAGGTTGTACAGGCACTGCTCGCTGACCAGGCCGAGGGAGCCGCGGCGGGCCGCCGTCTCGTTGGCCCGGGCGAGGTGCCAGCCGGCGAAGTTGGAGGACCCGGCGTAGAGGATCTTGCCCTGCTGGACGAGGACGTCGACGGCCTGCCAGATCTCCTCCCAGGGCGTGTTCCGGTCCACGTGATGGAACTGGTAGAGGTCGATGTGGTCGGTCTGCAGGCGCTTGAGGCTGGCGTCCACGGCACGGCGGATGTTGACGGCCGAGAGCCGGTCGTAGTTCGGCCAGCCCGCCCCCTCCGGCGCCATGTTGCCGAACACCTTCGTGGCCAGCACGGTCCGCTCGCGGCGGTCGCCGCCCTTGGCGAACCAGGAGCCGATGATCTCCTCGGTACGGCCCTTGGACTCGCCCCACCCGTAGACGTTGGCCGTGTCGAAGAAGTTCACCCCGCCGTCCAGGGCGGCGTCCATGATGGCGTGCGAGGTCGCCTCGTCGGTCTGCGGCCCGAAGTTCATCGTCCCGAGGACGACCCGGCTGACCTTGAGACCCGTACGTCCCAGCTGTGTGTACTTCATGGGCGTCAGCCAACGCCTTCGAGTGCGCTCCAGGCAAGGATGTCGGCGGGTGCGGCCGGGGCGGGGATCCGCGGTAGTCGCCGCTCGACCCCCGTCCGGTCCATGGCAGTCTTGGCGGATGCGTGCGCTACTGGGTGCCACCGCCGCCACGGCGGCCCTGCTGCTGACCTCGGCCGCCCCCGCGTGGTCGGCGGACGAGCCGAAGGCCTTCACCGTCTCCGACTCCCGGATCAAGGAGTCCAGCGGCCTGGCCGCCAGCCGGCTCCACCCCGGCGTCTACTGGACGCACAACGACAGCGACGACGGGCCCTACGTCTACGCCGTCGACTCCCGCACCGGCCGGACCGTCGCCACCGTCACCCTGCGCGGCATCGGGAAGCCCCGCGACGTGGAGGCCATCTCCCTCGGCCCCGACGGCGACGTCTACGTGGGCGACATCGGCGACAACCTGGGCGGCGCCTGGGACCACGTGTGGATCTACCGCTTCCCCGAGCCGAAGCGCCTCGCCGACCAGACGGTGACCGCCACCCAGTTCGACGTCCGCTACGCCGACGGGCCGCGCAACGCCGAGGCGCTGATGGTGCAGCCGAAGACCGGGCGGGTCTACATCGCCAGCAAGAAGGACCAGGGCGGTGCGCTCTACGAGGGCCCGGAGAAGCTGAGCACCGGCGGCGTCAACGTCTTCCACAAGGTCAACGGCGTCGACATGGAGGTCACCGACGGCGCCTTCTCGCCCGACGGCACCCGGCTGGTGCTGCGCGCCTACTTCGGCGCGCGGATGTACCGCTGGCGCGATGGCCGCCCGAAGGACCTCGGCAGCGTGGGCGTCCCCCTCCAGGTGCAGGGGGAGTCGGTGACCTTCACCCGCGACGGCCGGACGCTGATGTTCGGCTCCGAGGGTGAGGACAGCGAGGTGCAACCGGTCGGGCTCAGCGGGGACCAGCTCCCGGACTCCGCGCGGAAGGCGGGTTCCGGCGGCTCACCGGGCCGCTCCGCCGACGGTTCGGCCGACACGGTGCTGGGCGGCGGCCACACCACGGCCTGGGGCGGCGCGCTGCTCCTCGCGGTGGTCGTGGTGCTGGTGGCCGGGGTGCGGCGGGCGACGCGCCGACGCCGGCACTGACCTGGCGCGGCCGAGGACCGGGGGCAGCGGGCCGGCGCCCTGCCCTGCCCTGCCCTGCCCGGGCCGACCGGCGGGGGCTGTATGCCACCGGCGATTGTGCTATTTGTCCTATTCTGTCCGTACGACGGGTGTCGTCTCGCCACCCGGGGCGGGCGGTCGCCCAGGCCGCCGGAGAGGACGGGCCATGGGCCACCACGACGCCGCGGAAGGGCCGGACCCGCAGTCCGAGGTGGACCCGGCCGCAGCGAGCGCCTCACCGTCCGACGCCGGGCAGCCCCCCTCCGACTCGCTGCTGGCCGCCGTCGGGGAACGCTCCTCCGGCGTCTCCACCGCCGTCTTCGACCAACAGCTCCGCCTGATCGTCGCCAACCGGAGGCTGCGCTCGGTCACCGAGTTCCCCGAGGAACTGACCGCCGGCCGCCCCTTCGGCAAGCTCATGCGCCGGCTCGGCTACGACACGCCCGCCATCGACCGCATGGAGAACGCGGCACGAAGCGTCATGGAGGACGGCCGGGGCCTGACCCTGGCCGTCAGCCGCAAGAGCACCGGCTCCGACCGCATCCTGCACCGGATCACCGACTGGTACCGGCTCGACGCCCCCGACGGCCGGATGCTGGGCGTCGGCGTGGACTTCACCGACGTCACCGCGCGCGAACGCGCCGTCCTGGAGGCCCGGGCCGCGCAGCAGCGGCTCACCCTGATCGACCAGAGCGGCAAGCGCATCGGCACCAGCCTGGACCTGGTGCGCACCTGCGGGGAGCTGGCGGAGGTCTTCGTCCCCGAACTCGCGGACCTCGCCGCCGTCGACGTCCTGGCCGGCCTCACCGAGGGCGAGCGGCCCGCCGCGCCCCGGCCGGGCGAGGCGCAGGAGGTCTACCGTGCGGCGGTGCGCACCCACGGGGCCAACGCGGAGCGTCTGGCGGGCGGCCTGCAGCAGCAGGGCGAGCTGTTCCCCCACGCCCCCGGCTCCCTGCCCCTCATCTGCCTGTCCGGCAACCGCCCCCTGCTGATCCCCGACCTCACCAAGGCCGACGTCACCACGCTCGCCCGGATGCAGGCCGGCCGGGAGGTCCTGCGGGAGGGCAACTTCCACTCGCTGATCCTCGCGCCACTGCACGCCCGGTCCACCGCGCTCGGCATCCTCGCCCTGGTCCGCGGGAGGGACCGCGAACCCTTCGACGAGGAGGACCTCACCCTCGCCGCGGAACTCGCCGCCCGCGCCGCCATCAGCGTGGACAACGCCAGGGCCTACACCCACGAGCGGAACGTCGCCCACACCCTCCAGCGGGACCTGCTGCCCCAGCTGCCCCAGGCCCCGCCGGGGGTGCGGCCCGCCCACCGGTACATGGCCAGCAGCGCCAGCAACGGCCCGGCCGGCGGTGACTGGCTCGACGTGCTCCTGCTGCCCGACGTCAAGACGGCGATGGTCGTCGGCGACGCCATGGGCCGCGGGGTCGGCGCCACGGCCCTCATGGGGCAGCTCCGCACCTCCCTGCGGGCCCTGCTCTTCCTGGGCCTGCCGCCCGACGAGGCGCTGTGGAACCTGGACCGGCTGACCACCGAGTCGGGCCGCCCGGAACTCGCCACCTGCCTGATCGCCGTCTACGACCCGGTGACCGGGCACTGCGTCATCGCCTCCGCCGGACACCCGCCGCCCCTCGTGGTCACCCCCGAGGGCGACGCCCAGTACGTGGACGTGTCCCCGGCGGCCCCGCTGGGCGTCGGCGGGGTCCCCTTCGACGTGCGGGAGGTGGACCTCGCCGACGGCAGCCTCCTGGTGCTCTTCACCGACGGGCTGCTGCACGGTCCGCACCGCGACCTCGGCGAGGGACTGGACCGGTTGCGCGCGCTGCTGGCAGACGATCCGGCGGTGGCCGAGGCCGACGTGGACCAGCTGTGCGACCGGGTCGCCGCCCACATGGTGCGCGGCCGGCAGTACGACGACGTCGCCGTCCTCACCGCCCGCGTCCACACCCTCCCCGCCGACTCCGTCGCCCAGTGGCCGCTGACCCCCGAGCCGCAGGCGGCGGGCCAGGCCCGGCGGATGGTGCGCGAGCAACTGCGCGCCTGGGGGCTGACGGACCTCGTCGACACCACCGAACTGCTGGTCAGCGAGTTGCTCACCAACGCGGTGCAGCACGGCACGCCGCCCATCCGCATCCGCATGCTGCGGCTGGGGCGGCTGCGCTTCGAGATCTCCGACGGCGGCCACCTGCTGCCGCACCTGCGGCTGGCCGCGGCCAGCGACGAGAGCGGCCGCGGGGTGCGCATCGTCAGCCTGCTGGCCAGCCGCTGGGGCGCCCACCGCACCAGCGCGGGCAAGACCGTCTGGTTCGAACTGGATCTGGAGCAGGCGGAGGAGCCGGAGCCGGATCTGGCGGCGCTGGAGGCGGCACTGCCCGACGGGATGTGAACCCGGCGCCTGACCACGGAAGTCCGCCCCGCTCCCGGCCCGGCGCGGCGGGAGACGGCGGCGGGCCCCGGCGACGCACTGCGTCCCCGGGGCCCGCCGCCTGGTGACCCGCGACGCGGCGGCCCTGCGGCCTCCGCCCGCGAAGGTGTCAGAGGCGCTCGATCACGTAGTCGATGCACTGCGTCAGCGCCTCGACGTCCGCCGGGTCGATCGCCGGGAACATCGCGACGCGCAGCTGGTTGCGGCCCAGCTTGCGGTAGGGCTCGGTGTCCACGATGCCGTTGGCGCGCAGCACCTTGGCGACGGCCGCGGCGTCCACGTCCTCGCTGAAGTCGATGGTGCCGATGACGGCCGAGCGGTCCGCCGGGTCCGCCACGAACGGCGTGGCGTGCTTGGACTCCTCGGCCCAGCCGTAGAGGGTCCGCGCGGAGGTGTGGGTGCGGCGCACCGACCAGTCCAGGCCGCCCTGGCCGTTGATCCAGTCCAGCTGCTCACCCAGCAGGAAGAGGGTGGCGAGCGCCGGGGTGTTGTACGTCTGGTTCTTCAGCGAGTTGTCGATCGCCGTCGGCAGCGAGAAGAACTCCGGGACGTGCCGCCCCGAGGCGTGGACGCGGGCCGCCCGCTCCAGTGCGGCCGGCGAGAACAGGCCGATCCACAGGCCGCCGTCGGAGGCGAAGGACTTCTGCGGGGCGAAGTAGTAGACGTCCGTCTCGCTGACGTCGACGGGCAGACCGCCGGCGCCGGAGGTCGCGTCCACCAGCACCAGCGCGTCCTCGTCGGCGCCGGCCACCCGCCGGATCGGAGCGGCGACGCCGGTGGAGGTCTCGTTGTGGGTGAGCGCGTAGACGTCCACGCCCTGCTCGGCGCGGGACTCCGGACGGGTGCCGGGCTCGGCGGAGATGACGCTCGGCTCCTCCAGCCACGGCGCGAGCTTCGCGGCCTTGGCGAACTTCGAGGAGAACTCGCCGAAGCTGAGGTGCTGCGACTTGGCCGAGATCAGGCCGTGCGTGGCGACGTCCCAGAAGGCGGTGGAGCCGCCGTTGCCGAGGATCACCTCGTAGCCCTCGGGAAGCTGGAACAGGTCGCGGACGCCTTCGCGGACCTTGCCGACGAGGTTCTTGACCGGGGCCTGGCGGTGGGAGGTGCCCATGAGGGACGTGCCGGTGGCGGCCAGCGCGTCCAGCGCCTCCGTCCGCACCTTGGAGGGGCCGGCGCCGAAACGTCCGTCGGCGGGCCTGATGTCAGCGGGGATCTGGATGTCAGCCACGGGGAAAGCGTAGTGCGCGCTGTGACCGCGACGGCGGTTGTTCCAGCGAATGAGACAGCCGGTCCCACACCTGCCACGGCCCGGCAGACCACCGGCCCGACCGCATCCGCCGAACGCCCGGGCGGGGCGCGCAGATACCGGCGTGCGGGGCCTTCAGAACCGGTCGCCCCACAGGGCACGCTGGTGCCATGGCGAAACGCACGGAGCACCTCGGTGACCGGACGACGCAGGACACCCGGCGGCCGGCGGGCGGCGCCGACCGCCCGGCCGGCGGCGGGGCGCCCCCGCCCTGGGCCGGGGAACTGGCCCGCGAGGTCCGCGGCGAGGTGTCCTTCACCGCGGGGGACCGGGCCCTGATGACCATGGACGCCTCCAACTACCGACGGGTGCCGCAGGCCGTGGTGGCGCCCCGCGACGCGGCGGACGTCGCGGCGGTCCTCGGCGTCTGCCGCGCCCACGGGGTGCCGGTGGTCCCCCGCGGGGCCGGCACCTCCATCGCCGGGCAGGCCACCGGGACGGGGGTCGTCCTGGACTTCACCCGCCACATGGGTGCCGTCCTCGACCTCGACGCCACGGCCCGCACCGCCGTCGTCCAGCCCGGCGTCGTCTGCGACCAGCTGCGCGCCGCCGCCGCCGGCCACGGACTGACCTTCGGGCCCGACCCCTCCACCCACAACCGCTGCACCCTCGGCGGCATGATCGGCAACAACTCCTGCGGCTCGCACTCGGTGGCCTGGGGCACCACCGCCGACAACGTCGTGGAGCTGGCCGGCCTGACCTACGGCGGCGAGACCTTCCGCGCCGGGCGTGGCCGCGAGGCCCTCGCCGGACTGCCGCCCCGCATCGCCGACGGCCTCAGTGCGCTCACCGCCGAGGGCGCCACCCTCGCCCTGCTGCGCACCCGCTTCCCCGAGCTGCCGCGCCGCATCTCCGGCTACGCCCTGGACGCCCTGCTGCCCGAGCGCGGCGTGGACCTGGCCCGGGCGCTGACCGGCAGCGAGGGCACCCTCGGGGTGCTGACCGAGGCCACCGTCCGGCTCGTCGAGGCGCCCCGGGCCCGGGTCCTGGCCGTCCTCGGCTACCCCGACGAGGCCACCGCCGCGGAGGCCGCCCACACCCTGCTGCCGCTCGGCCCGCTCACCGTCGAGGGCATGGCCGCCGACCTGGTGCCGCAGGCCGGCGGACTGCCCAGGGGCGGGGCGTGGCTCTTCGTCGAGATGGGCGGGGAGACGGCGGCCGAGGCCCGGGCCCTCGCCGAGGAGCTGTGCCGCACCGCGGCACCGGCCACCACCGACCACCTCCTGGTCACCGACCCCGAGGGGCAGCGCACGCTGTGGCGGGTGCGGGAGGACGCCTCCGGCACCGCCACCCGCATGCCCGACGGCTCGGAGGCCTGGCCCGGCTGGGAGGACTGCGCCGTACCGCCCGCCCGGCTCGGCCCCTACCTGCGGGACTTCCGCGCGCTGCTGGCCCGGCACGGGCTGCGGGGCACGCCCTACGGGCACTTCGGCGACGGCTGCATCCACGTGCGCATCGACTTCGACCTGATGAGCGACGCGGGCGTACGGGGCTTCCGGGCGTTCTCCACCGACCTCGCCGACCTGGTGGTCGCGCACGGCGGCTCGCTCTCCGGCGAGCACGGCGACGGCCAGGCCCGGGCCGAACTGCTGCCGCGCATGTACGGGCCGGAGACGGTCGCCGCGTTCACCCGCTTCAAGGACCTGTGGGACCCGGCCGGCGGCCTCAACCCCGGCATGCTGGTCCGGCCCGACCGGCTGGACCAGAACCTCCGCTTCGACGTGCTGCCGCGCCGCCCCGTCGACGTCGAGTTCGGCTACCCGCACGACGGCGGCGACTTCTCGGCCGCCGTGCGCCGCTGCGTCGGCGTCGCCAAGTGCCGCCAGCCCACCGCGGGCACGGACGTGATGTGCCCCTCCTTCCGTGCGACCGGCGAGGAGCGCCACTCCACCCGCGGCCGGGCCCGGCTGCTCCACGAGATGCTGGCCGGCGAGGTCGTCACCGACGGCTGGCGCTCCCCGGAGGTCCGCAAGGCCCTCGACCTCTGCCTGTCCTGCAAGGGCTGCCGCAGCGACTGCCCGGTCGGGGTGGACATGGCCACCTACAAGGCCGAGTTCCTGCACCACCACTACCAGGGCCGGCTGCGGCCCGCCTCGCACTACGCGATGGGGCGGCTGCCGCAGTGGCTTCGCCTGGTCTCCGCCACCCGCACGGCCCCGGTCGTCAACGCCGCGGCCGGGCTGCGGCCACTGGCGGGCCTGGCCAAGCGGCTCGGCGGCATCGCCCCCGAACGGGACATCCCGTGCCTGCCCGCCGAACCGTTCACCCGCTGGTTCGCCCGGCGCCGGCGGGAGGGCGCGACGAGGGCGTCCGCCACCGGCCCGGCCCGCGAGGCGGTGCTGTGGCCGGACACCTTCACCAACCACCTCTCGCCCTCGGTGGGGCGGGCCGCCGTACGCGTCCTGGAGGCCGCGGGCAGCCGGGTGGTGCTGCCCGGGGCCGGCCGCGGCGAGGTGTGCTGCGGCCTGACCTACGTCTCCACCGGCCAGCTCGACCGGGCCCGCACCGTCATGCGCCGCACCCTGGACACGCTGGGCGACACCGCGGGGCGGCCCCTGGTGCTGCTGGAGCCGAGCTGCGCGGCGAGTCTCCGTACCGACCTGCCCGAGCTGCTGTCCGACGACCCCCGGGCGCGGGCCGTCGCCGACTCGGTCCTCACCTTCGCCGAGTACCTGGAGGGCCACGCACCCGACTGGCAGCCGCCGCGGGTGGACCGGAAGGTGGTGGGCCAGACCCACTGCCACCAGCACGCCGTCCTGGGTGACGCGGCCGAGCGGCGGCTGCGCGAGCGGGCCGGGCTGTCCGGCCCACTCAGCGGCGGCTGCTGCGGCCTGGCCGGCAACTTCGGCTTCGAGCGGGGCCACTACGAGGTGTCGGCGGCCTGCGCCGAGGAGCAGCTGCTGCCCGCCGTGCGCGCGGCGGACGAGGAGACCGAGGTGCTCGCGGACGGGTTCTCCTGCCGCACCCAGATCGCCGAACTCGGCGGCCGCCGGGCCCGCCACCTCGCGGAGATCCTCGACGACGCCCTGTGAGGCGGGTGACGTCCGCGGCCGTGGGGGGAGGCGCGGCCGCACCCTCGTGACCGGCGGGGCGGGCCCGGACGGAACGGAGGGACCGGCGCGGTTCAGCGCCGTCCGCCCCCGTCCCCGCCTGCCTCGCCTCCGTCCGTCCTCCCGCGCCGCGCCGAGGGGGCCCGCCCGGCGCGCAGCAGGACGTACAGGGCGCCCAGCAGCGCCAGGCAGGCCACCAGCCCACCCGCCACGGCGGCGACCCGGTCCGCGGTGGGCAGCGCCACCGTCGCCACCAGCAGCACCAGGGCGACCGCCACCACGACGACCGCCCCGACCACAGCCCCCACCACGGCCCGGGCACCCCTTGCCAGGGCCATGCCGTCCTCCTCACCGGGCGGCGACGCCACCGTCCCGGATGCTCAAACGCGTGCGGCGGGGCGGACGGTTGCCTCGGCCGGGGATGCCGCCGGCGGTATGGCCGAAAACCGGACGGCCGGACGCGTCCCGCTCCGCCGAGGCGGCCGGCCGGGCACACCGGGGCGGCGGACGGCCCGGCTCCGCGGCCCTGCGTGCGCCTACCCCTGCCCGCCGACGAAGGCCCGGAAGGCGTCGAGGCCGGGGCCCGGCCCGGTGATCGCGGTGCCGTGGGAGAGGCCGGCGGCGTCGACCTCCGCCGGGATGCGTGCCACTCCCGCCGGCCGCGCCTGCGGGACGGCGGCCAAGGCCCGCGGCCCGAGACCGGTCCACCGCGGTGGAAGAGGGCGTCACCGACCAGCGCGGTACGGGTCGGCTCGTGGAGCAGGACGACGTGACCGGGGGTGTGACCGCCGGTGTGGACGACCCGGAGCCCGCCGGATCCCTCGACCACCTCCCCGTCCACCAGCAGGGCGTCCGCCTCGAAGGGCGTCCAGTGGGCGAGCGGGAGCCGGTCCACCAGCCCGCCCAGCCCGCCCAGCGCGCCCGAGCGCCGGCCGGGCCCCCTCCGGGCGATGCGGGGCCACGGGCCGGGCCCGGGCGGCAGGCCGCCTCAGCCGCACACGGCGTAGACCGTCCCCCGTACCGGCGCGCGCTGCGGCAGTCGGTCGGCGGCCTTCCGTGCCTGCGCCAACTCCCGCTCGGCGGCGGCGCGTTTTCGCGGCGTGCGGGCTGCCTCCACCGCGTCCTGCTGCTGCTCGACCAGCTCCAGCCGGCGCAGCAGCGCGGGGTTGACCGCGTCCGCGGTCACGCTCCACCCCCTCCCGTCCGCCGTCGGACGGGAGGCCCCCACGCTCTGCTCCAGGTCGCGGCCGGGCACCTCGTACCCGCCGCCCAGGACGCGTCGCCCGGGCGGGCAGGTGGCGACGAGGGGGGCGAGCGGACCGGTCCGGCGGGCGGTCACCGGGGCGGGGGACGCGGCGGCCGGCCTCGAGGCGGGCCGGCCGGCTCCGTCCGGCGGGGTCTGGCCGCGGGCCGCCGCGCCGGGGCCGCAGAACAGCAGCCCGAGGGCGGCCGCGGTGGCGGCGGCCGGCAGGGGGAGGATGGCGCGCATCGCTGGTCGGCGTCCCTTCGCCTGGTCGGTCAGGCACCGGTGGTCCGCGCGGGCACGGGCCGCCAGGGGTGCCTCGACGCCCCCCGGCCGGGCCCCGCGCCGCGGCGCCCGGTGCGGGCCGTCGCGGGAGTCTGCCCGGGCGCCACGGCGGGACAACCGTCCTTGCGCCGCCCGGGGGACGCCGCAGCCGCCGGGGCCCGCCGTCCGGTCAGGCGCCCGCCGGACGCTCCCCGCCGAGGCTGCGCGGGGCGGGGCCCACGTACCGGGCCGAGGGGCGCACCAGCCGGCCCGTCCGCTTCTGCTCCAGGATGTGCGCGCTCCACCCGGCGGTGCGGGCACAGGTGAACATCGAGGTGAACATCTCCGCCGGGACCTGCGCGAAGTCCAGCACGATCGCCGCCCAGAACTCGACGTTGGTGGCGAGCACCCGGTCCGGGCGGCGGTTGTGCAGCTCCTCCAGCGCGGCCTTCTCCAGCGCCTCGGCCACCTCGAACCGCTCGGCGCCCAGCTCCTTCGCGGTGCGCCGCAGCACGCGGGCCCGCGGGTCCTCGGCCCGGTAGACGCGGTGGCCGAAGCCCATCAGCCGCTCCCCGCGGTCCAGGGCCCCGCGCACGTAGGCGGCGGCGTCCCCGGTGCGCTCGGTCTCCTCGATCATGCCGAGCACCCGGGAGGGCGCCCCGCCGTGCAGCGGACCCGACATGGCGCCCACCGCACCGGACAGGGCGGCGGCCACGTCGGCGCCGGTGGAGGCGATGACGCGGGCGGTGAAGGTCGAGGCGTTCAGGCCGTGCTCGGCCGCGGAGGTCCAGTAGGCGTCGACGGCCGCGACGTGGCGCGGGTCAGGCTCGCCCCGCCAGCGCCGCAGGAACCGCTCGACCACGGTCTCCGCCTTGTCGATCTCGCGCTGCGGCACCATCGGCAGGTGCTGGCCGCGCGCCGACTGGGCGACGTAGGACAGGGCCATGACCGCGGCCCGCGCCAGGTCCTCGCGGGCCTGCTCGGCGTCGATGTCCAGCAGCGGGCGCAGCCCCCAGGCCGGGGCCAGCATGGCCAGCGCCGACTGCACGTCGACCCGGACGTCACCGGAGTGCACGGGCAGCGGGAAGGGCTCGGCCGGGGGCAGGCCGGGGTCGAACGCCCCGTCCACCAGCAGCCCCCACACCTGGCCGAAGGAGACCTGGCCGACGAGTTCCTCGATGTCGACGCCCCGGTAGCGCAGGGCGCCGCCCTCCCGGTCCGGCTCGGCGATCTCCGTCTCGAACGCGACGACTCCTTCGAGTCCGGGTACGAAGTCGGGCATCAGGCGGCTCCTCGAGGTCGGTGGGGCACTCGCGTGCGAGTCCGGTACGTCCGTGGGGCCGGGACACGATATCCCGCTCCGGCTGCGGGCCACAGCAGGTCGCCGGCAGTGGCGGGAACGGTGCGGGCGGGCGGCCCGCCGCCCCGGGCCCACGGGGTGACGGGAGGGGGAACGGACGCCGACGGGTTGGTCACATGCCGGCGGAAGATCACCCACCCCCCTCTCCTCCGCGCGCGCCGTGCTGCAAGATAAGGGCCGTGCACCCCGCGGACCCGTCCTCGCCCCCGCCGTCGTTCGACCCCTCGGCCATGCGCGCCCGTTACAGCGCGCAGGGCCTCCTCGAACAGGACCTGGCGCCCTCGCCCCACGAGCAGTTCGCGCACTGGTTCGACGCCGCCGTCGTCAGCGGGCTGCACGAACCCAACGCCATGGTGGTCTCCACCGCCGACGCCACCGGCCGCCCCAGCTCACGCACCGTCCTGCTCAAGGGACATGACGAGCGCGGCTTCGTGTTCTTCACCAACTACCGCTCCCGCAAGGGCGGGGAGATCGAGGCGAACCCGCGGGTCTCGCTGCTCTTCCCCTGGCACCCGCTGGCCCGGCAGGTCATCGTGAACGGCACGGCGGTGCGGATCGGCCGCGACGAGACGGCGGCCTACTTCCGCAGCCGCCCGCACGGCTCGCAACTCGGCGCCTGGGCCAGCGACCAGTCCACCCCCGTCACCTCGCGGGCCGAACTGGAGCACGCCTACGCGGAGCTGGCGGAGCGTTACCCGGAGGCCGAGCAGGTGCCGGCGCCCCCGCACTGGGGCGGCTACCGGGTGCGGCCGGAGACCGTGGAGTTCTGGCAGGGCCGCGTGAACCGGCTCCACGACCGGCTCCGGTACGCGCGCTCGGCGGACGGCGGCTGGACGGTCACGCGGCTGGCGCCCTGAGCCCGGGGCGGCCGGCGCCTGCGCACGGGAGCGCAGCAGGGTTGCGCACGGGCGGAGCGGCAGACGGGAGAGGCCCGGGGGCCGGCGGGCGGGAAGCTGCCCGCGGCCGGCCGTCCTGGAGGTTCGGCGGGGGAGGACGGTCTCCCGGCGCCGCGGGACGGCGAAGAAGCTGCCCCCGAACAGCAGACGACCCGCGGGCCTGCTCCCCGTCCGTGAGGACGGGGGTCGGTCGGACGTACCGACGGCCCGCGGGTCGGGTGACTGCTGTGGATTGGCCGGCTGCGCAACGGAAGCGCTGGTCCGGCGTGGCTCTGTGGCTTCGTCCGTCACCCGGTGCCGTGGCAGGCGGGCGGCGGCCGTAAGCGGAGCGCGACGACGGGCCGCTAGCCCGCAGCCACCTCACGCGTCCGGTTCGAAATCACTTCCAGACCACCTCCCTTCTCGTGTACCGCCACTCTAAGAAAGCCCCGGGGCGGCGGCAAGCGGTTTTCTCCGCGGGCGGAAGCAGCCGGTGCGGCCCGGGAAACCGGGCGGTGCGAATTTCGCGAAAGGGGATGTCTGGTGCGTGCCGTTCCAGTTGAATGGCTCGCACGGCAGCGGGTGCTGACCGTACGGCGGCCGGTCGCCGCCGGGTGCCACTGGGGGTGAACGTGGCCGCATCGTCACGCCGTTCCGGAGCCCGGCCGCAGGGCGAACCCGAACCCGACCACGAGGACGGCGGGGCGCTGCCGCCGGACGGTGCGAGCGGTGCGGCCGAGCCGGGTGCGGCCCCCCGCCGCGTCCGGGCCCGCCGCGCCTCAGGCGCCCTGTCCGCCGACGCCGGACTGCTCGCCGCCCTGCTGGACGAGATGGACACCGCCCTCTGCGCCTTCGACGCGGACGGGGTGGTCACGCACTGGAACCGCGAGGCCGAGCTGCTGCTGGGCTGGAGCGCCCGCGAGGTGGTGGGGCGCGAGGGGTTCGGCGGGTGGGCGGTCCGGGACGAGGACGCCGCGGCCCTGCGGGAGCGCCTCCTCGCCGCCGCCCGGCGGCCCGCCGCCCTCGCCGACGGCGGCGGCCGGCTCGTCGAGGAGTTCGTGCTGCTGGCCAGGGACGGCCACCGCGTCCTGGTACGCGGCCGATGCAGTCGCGTCCCCGCGGCCCAGGGCAGGCCGGCGGGCGTCTACTGCGCCTTCGGCGAGGCGCAGTCCCAGATCGACCTGGAACGCTCCCTGGCGATGAGCGAGGCGCTGCTGACCGACACCTCCTGGGGCGTGGTCCTGGTCGACGCCGACCTGCGCCCGGCCCTGGTCAACGGCTACGCCGCCCGTGCGCTGGGCGCCGACCGGGCGGGCCTGCCCGGTCGGCCGCTGGGCGACCTCCTGCTGGACGGCGCGGCCGAGGTGGAGGGAGCCCTGCAGTACGTGCTCGCCGAGGGCACCCTCGCCACGCCGGTGGAGCTGTGGGTGACCCTCCGCGCCGAGGACGTCGACCAGCCCCGCCGCTGCTGGCGCGGCGGCTTCGTCCGGCTCTCCTCGCCGCTGTCGGACGCGCCCGTGCCGCTGGGCGTGGCCTGGTTCTTCCACGACGTCACGGAGACCAAGCAGGCCGAACGAGACGCCTCGCTGCTGCGCTTCCGGGCCCGGCAGCTGCACCGGGCCGGCCGCACCGCCGCGGAGTGCGAGGACCCCCTGGAGGCGGTCTCGCTCCACCTGGAGTTCGCCCTCGCCGGTTATGCCGACCACGCTCTCCTCGACGTCCTGGTGACACGCGAGCACGCCGACGGGCCACCGGGCGCCGAGCCCGGGCGACGCGAGGCAGCGGTGCCGGGGCTGGTGCGAGCCGTGGTCGCGCCGGCCGCCGGGGTGGACCTGGCGACCGCGCACCTGAGCGCCCCGGCTGCCGCCACCCCCGAGGGTGCCGGGCAGGGGGTGGTGCCCTCGGCGTTCTGGGTCCGGGCCGCGGCCCTGACCGGTACGGACGGCGCGGGCCTGCCGGTGGGGTACCGGCCGGAGCACCCCGCCGTCCAGGCGGTCCGCCGCCGGGGCGCGGTGCGGGCCAGCGCCGGCCGGAGCCTCCCGCCGGGCTGGGCCGCCGCCCGGAAATGGCCCGAGGGCGCCGTCCACAGCCTGTGCACCGCGCTCCGCTCCCGCGGCCGGACGCTCGGTGTGGTCACCTTCCTGCGCGGCGCCTCCCGGCACGCCTTCCACCAGGCCGACGTCGCCTACGCCGAGGACGTTGCGAGCCGCGTCGCCGCCGCCCTCGACCTGGCCCTCGCCCTCGCGGGGCTTCCGGAGCGGTCACCGGCGGGATGAGGGGAGGCTGCGGGGCCCGGCTGCCGGCGGGGCGAGGGGGCCCTGGCGGGCCCCGGCCGCCTCACTGCCGGTAGAACACGCGGTCCCCGTACTCCTCCAGCACCCGGGCGTTCCAGTCGTGGCCGCCGTCGACGTTGCCCGAGCGCAGCAGCGGCGGTTCGACGCCCCGCTCGACGAGGGCGCCGGCCGCCGTCGCCATGACCGCCTGCATCATCGCGCTGGTGACCACGGTCGAGGCGGGGGCGAACGGTGCCGCCACCCCGGGCAGGGTCAGCTCGGCGTCCCCGGGCGGGATGCGGCTGTCCAGGACGAGGTCGCAGTGGTCCTTCAGGAAGGTGCCCGAGGGGTGGCGGGAGGTGGTCTGCGAGGCGTAGGCGACCGAGGTCAGGCCGATGACCTTCACCCCCCGGGCCCGGGCCTCCGAGGCCATCTCCACGGGCAGCGGGTTGCGGCCGGAGAGGGAGATCACCACCAGCACGTCGCCGCGCCGCACGGGGTTGCTGTCCAGGACCGCCGCGGCCAGGCCGGAGACCCGCTCCAGGGCGCTGCCGAGCGTCGCGGGGCGGACGTCCACCCCGACCACCCCGGGCACCACCAGCAGGTTGACCACCGCGAGCCCGCCCGCCCGGTAGACGGTGTCCTGGGCCGGCAGCGAGGAGTGGCCCGCCCCGAAGGCGAAGACCCGGCCGCCGGCCGCCACCGTGTCGGCGACCAGCCGGCCGGCCTCGGTGAGGGGGGCGGTCTCCTCGTCCCGCACCTTCCGGAGCAGCTCGATCGCCGCGTCGAAGTACCGTCCGGCCAGTTCGTCGCCGTCACCCATCGCCACGGGTTCCTCTCGTCGCCAGGTGTGCGGTCGCGGCGGGCGTGCCGGGACCGGGAGCGCGCCGCGTGCCCTCGTGACGCCTGGTGGCGGGCGGTACCCGCCGGCCGGCGCGCGGGGGCGGACACCGCCTCGTCGTCCGGGTCTGCGGTGGGGGCGCGGCGGCGTCGGTGACCGGCGCCGCGGCGCCCTGCTCGTCGGGGCGGACGGCGTGGCGCGGATCACGTTGCGGTCTGGACCACTGCCCTGTCAACACCGCGGGCCCCACGGCGGAGGTCTCCCGAGGGTCCGCGTGGGGGCTGATTGTCGGTGGGATGCGTCAGAATTGGCGGCAGGGCCACCGCACGACATCTGAGGGGCACGCATGTCCGGACTCATCGACACCACGGAGATGTATCTCCGCACCATCCTCGAGCTGGAGGAGGAAGGTGTGGTCCCCATGCGGGCGCGGATCGCCGAACGGCTCGAACAGAGTGGGCCGACGGTGAGCCAGACCGTCGCCCGCATGGAGCGCGACGGCCTGCTCAGCGTGGCCGGCGACCGCCACCTGGAGCTGACCGAGGAGGGGCGCCGGCTGGCCACCAGGGTCATGCGCAAGCACCGGCTGGCCGAGTGTCTGCTGGTGGACGTCATCGGCCTGGAGTGGGAGCAGGTGCACGCCGAGGCCTGCCGCTGGGAGCACGTGATGAGCGAGGCGGTGGAGCGGCGCGTACTGGAGCTGCTGCGCCACCCCACCGAGTCCCCCTACGGCAACCCGATCCCCGGGCTGGCGGAGCTGGGGGAGGGCCCGAACGCCGACCTCTTCCTGGACGACGGCATCACCAACCTGATGGACCTCGGTGCGGGGGCCGAGGGCAAGACCGTCGTCGTCCGCCGTATCGGCGAACCCATCCAGACCGACGCCCAGCTCATGCACACCCTGCGGCGCGCCGGGGTGCAGCCGGGCGCGGTGGTGAGTGTGACCGGGTCGCCGGCCGGGGTCCTGGTCGGCAGTGGCGGGGAGGCCGCCGAGCTGGAGCCGGCCACGGCTGCGCACGTCTTCGTCGCCAAGCGCTGAACCGCCCCCGCGCACGGGAGGGCCGCACCGTGCACCGGCCGGAGGCCGTGGGTGGGGTGGCGGCACCCGGAGAAGGCCCCGGCGCTGCGAGCAGCCGGGGCCCCCAGGCCCGCCCCTGAAGACCCGGAGCCCCGAGCTCCCAGGGTCTTCTCCCGCGGGCTCCCTTCCCGGTGGAGCCCGTCCCCGCTAGGTCTCTCCCCGCGTCGACGCGGACCAATCCCCTCGCCCTGTCACTCGAACGAGCGGTGTTGTGTGGCACACCCTCGCGTTCGAATATCTTTTCGATACTCTGAGGGTGCTCGCGGAGGGTGGTTCGGCACGGACGAAGGGGTCGATGTCATGGGCGGCCGACGCATCGAAGTCATCGGACACGGCGGGGTCCGGCTGTCGGCCCTCACCTGGGGCGGGGGGCCCGACGACCAGCCGGGGGCGGTCCTGCTCCTCCACGACCTGCTCGGCTGCGCGGCCCAGTGGGAGGACACCGCCCGCCGGCTCGCCGGCACTCGCCGGGTCCTCGCGCTCGACCAGCGGGGTCACGGCCGCAGCGGCCCGCCGGCGGACGGGCGCGAGGACAGAGCCGCCTGCGTCGATGACGTCCTCGCCGTGGTCGACGCCCTCGGCTCCCCGCACGTGACACTCGTCGGCCACGGCACGGGCGCGGTGACGGCGTGGCAGGTGGCGGGCGCCAGGCCGGAGGCGGTCGGTGGGCTGGTCGTCTGCGACGCCCGTGCCGCGGCCTGGGGCGGTGGGGCCCAGCGGGACTGGTACGACTGGTGCCGGTCCTGGCCGGTGCCGTTCGGCTCACGCGAGGAGGCGCGCCGCTGGTACGCCACCGAGGACCCGACGCTGCGTGCCGCCTCGCCCGGGCGGGGCGCGGCCCTGGCCACGGCCCTGGTGGCCGGTGAGGGCGGCCTGGTACCGGCGTTGACGGGCCGTCGGCCGGCCGCCGTCAGGGAGAGCTGGACGCGTGACGCCCACTGGGACGAACTGGCCCGGGTCTGCTGCCCGACCCTCGTCGTCCGCGGCCCCGAGGGCGAACTCGGGCGCGCCGAGGCCCAGGAGATGGTCCGGGTGCTCCCGCGCGGGGCCTACGCGGAGATCGCCGACACGGGCCACTGGCTGCCCTGGGAGCGGCCCGAGGCGTGGACGGCCGCAGTCCGCTCCTTCCTCGACGCGGCGGTCACGCCGGCCGGCGGGGTGTGCCGCTAGACGGCGGTCCCCGGCGGAGCGGAGCCCGCCCGGCTCCGCCCGGCCCCGCGGGCTGCCCGCCGCGTCCTGCCCGTGCCGAGCCGACGTGCAGGCCCGACAGGCGGGACGACGCAAGACCCGGCGCACAGATCCGGCGCACGGATCCGGCAGGTCCTGCGCTCAGAGGCGTCGGTCGGGTGCCTGTTCCTGGCCGCAGGCGTAGGCGAGGGGGGCGGCGATCTCCGCCGCGTCCGGCAGCCGCCGGCCGGTCCGGGCCGGGTGCCGGACCCAGCGGACCTGGCCGAGGCCGCCCAGCCGGGTGGGCGGGGCGACGATGTAGTCGCCGGCCCCGTGCACCCGCAGGTCCAGGGTCCGCGCGGGTGCGCCCCGCCAGCCGAGTCCGTGCAGGAGCCCCGGCATGGCGCTGCCCGCCCCGGGCTGCACGAGGAAGAACATGCGGCGGTCGGGGGTGAGGGTCACCGGGCCCAGGGGGAGCGCGAGGCGTTCGGCGCGGGCCAGCGCCAGGCAGCCCGCCGTCTCGGACACCTCCACGGCGTCGAAGCTGCCGCCCGTCGGCAACAGCAGTGAGGCGCGCGGGTGTTCCGACCACAGGCTGCGCGCGGTCGCCGCGCTGGCGGTGACCTGGTGGGCCCACCGCGGTGCGGTGGGGTGCGCACCCGGCGCCGGACAGGAGTGCGCGCCGCAGGAACACCGGGGGCGGGCGCCGTCCTCGTCCCACCATGCGCCGGGCAGGACGTCCCAGTGCTGTTCCGTGGTGTGACGCACCGCAGCGTCCTGGAGTGACGCGCTGCGCGGGGAAGGGACCCGAGGGGCCGCTGTGACTTGGATGGTCTGGTCCACGGAGATGACAACTCATCTTTTCACCAAGGGTTACGGTCGCCCGGCGAGCGCCCCGGCGCACCGACCTGGACCGCAGGGCGCACGGAGGCACTGCCAGGGGCGCAGGTGCAGCCCGGGCTCTGTGCGGGGTAGCGCTCAGGGGCCGGCGAGGGCGTGAGGGGCCGGCGGCAGCGCGGAGCCGTCGGAGGGCGGTGTTCCGGTCCGGTAGGTGTAACGGATCGGATGAAAAGGCCACAAGGGTCAATAACTCAACGCAACGACACAACCGAGGAATTCCGGATATCAGGCATCTCGCTTGGGCATCTCTCGGTCAGCGGTGCCGGCGGCCCGGCGCGCCACCGGCCACCGGCGGAGCGCCACCGCTCCAGGCACCCGGTGCCGGGCTCCGCCGGCCGGCCACCCGGTGGCCCGGCCGGCCTTCCCCGTCCACCGCAGACCCACCAGTCACCGACAGACCCGAAGTCCCGCCACCGAAGACACCACAGTCACCGCGAACTCGACCACCATCACCATCACCACCATCACCATCACCACCACGACCGACAGGGGGTCCCCATGGCCGCGAGGCCGGTCGTCGCGCGGCAACCGAACGAACGGTTGCAGGCGCTCATCCAGGAGGCGGCGTGTTCCCACGCCGGGCTCGCCCGCAGGGTCAACGTGTGCGGCGCCGAACACGGCGTCGACCTGCGCTACGACAAGACCTCCGTGGCCCGCTGGCTGCGGGGGCAGCAACCCCGCGGCCGGGCCCCCGCCCTCATCGCCGAGGCGCTCGGCCGCAAGCTCGGCCGCCCGGTCACCCTCGACGAGATCGGCATGGCGGACGGCGCACACCTGGCCACCGGCGTCGGGCTGAAGTTCGCCGCCACGCTGCCCGGCGCGGTGGAGCAGGTCTGCGAGCTGTGGCGCAGTGACGTGGGACGCCGCGAGTTCCTGGGGCAGCCCACGGTGGCCGCCTCGGCCCTGGTCGAGCCGAGCCGGGACTGGCTCATCGGCGCCGCCGACGGTCAGGTGGCCCGGGAGGCGGGCCCCCGGGTGGGCGCCGGGGACGTGGCCGCCGTCCGGTCCATGACCGCCTCCCTCGGTGAGCTGGACCACCGCTTCGGCAGCGGTCACGCCAGGCCGGTGGTCGTGCACTACCTCCACAACGTCGTCTCCGGGCTGCTGAACGGCTCCTACCGCGAGCAGGTGGGCCGGGAACTCTTCGGCGCGGTCGCCCGGTTGACGGAGCTGGGCGGTTACACGGCGGTGGACACCGGACGGCCGGGGCTGGCCCAGCGCTACTACATCCAGGCACTGCGCCTCTCGCAGGCCGCGGGCGACCGGGCCTACGGCGGGTACGTCCTGGCGGCGGGCATGAGCCACCTGGCGGCGCAGCTCGGCACGCCACGCGAGATCGCCCAACTGGCCAGAGCGGCTCAGGAGGGCGCCCGCGGCCGGATCACCCCGCGGGTGGAGTCCCTGTTCCTGGCCGCCGAAGCGCGCGGCCACGCGGCCCTCGGCGACGACCGGGCGTTCCGTGAGGCCGCCCGGCGGGCCGACACCGCGATGCAGCGGGCCGAGGCGTCCCCGGACAGCGGCGACGACCCGGCGTGGGCGGCGCACTTCGACACCGCCTACCTCGCCGACGAACTCGCCCACTGCCACCGGGACCTGGGGCAGCCGGGGCGTGCGGAGCACTGGGCCAGGGTGGCCCTGGCCGCTCTGCCGGAGGGCCGGGTCAGACGGCGTGCGCTGATCCTGACCGTGCTGGCCTGCGCCCATGTCCAGCGCCGGGAGGTGGAGGAGGCCTGCCGCACGGCCTCCCAGGCGGTGGAGCTGCTGGGCGGGATGCGCTCGACCCGCACCGCCGAGTACCTGGCCGACTTCCGGCAGCGCCTGCTCCCCTTCCGGGACGAGCCCTCGGTCCGGGAGTTCGGGGACCGGACCGGGGTGCGGGGGGTGGCCGCCTGAGAAAGTGTGGTGAAATCCGGGGTCGGATCAGCGGGCGTGCCAGGCCGCGCCCGCCCGGGCACAGGTTTCACCACACTTCCGAGCGCTGGACGGGCCGGGGACGGGTCGGGGACGGGCTGCCGCGGCGGCAGGCCGGGGCAGTGGGCCGGGGCCGCATGCCGGTGCAAGTGCGCCTCCGCCGAGGGGGGTTCGGGCCGTCGGCCGGAGGGGCCTGAACCCCCCGAACTGCGCCGTTTCCTCCTGTTTCCGTCAGGTACCGCCCGGGCCGCCCCGGTCCGCCCCGGCACCGGCGGGGCGGCCCGGGGCCCTGGCCAGGGGACGTGGTCGAACAACTCCGCGAGCGGGTAGCGTGAGCCGACGGTTCCGTAGGTATTCGGAGAAGCAAGTAGGAGTCCCCGTGACGCAGAGCGGACAGGGCGGCGACCCGCAGAACGCGGCGAGGCCCGTGCACGAGGGCGTTGTGCTGCCCGCTCACGGCGACCCGTGGGTGCCGGGCGAACAGCAGGACGCGCCCGCGACCCAGACCTGGGAGCAGCCGCAGTGGAACGCGGAGCCCGGGCAGCCGGAGCACGGTCAGGGCGGCGCGCAGCAGCCCCCGGCGGGCTACGGCTACCCCGGCGGCGTCCAGAACCCCACCTACGCCGGCGTCCAGAACCCCACCTACGCCGGTGACCAGGGCGCCACCTACGCCGGTGACCAGGGCGCCACCCATGGCGGCAACCCCTTCCAGCCGGGGGCCGCCGACGCCTCGTCCGCGGCGCAGGCGTACCCGGGGCCGCCCCCGCAGCACCCCCCGGCCGCCCCCCAGCAGCCGCCCGGCGGCTACCACTCCGACGGCTACGCCGGTGCGCAGCCCGGCTACGGCCAGGCCCCCGCCGGCCCGCCGCCCGGCGCGATGCCACCGGTCGCCGGCGAGGTCGAGGCCACCCGCCGCGTCTCGCCCTTCGACCCCTCGGCGGGGTCCACAAGCGGGGGTCCCGGCGTCCCGCTGCCGCCCACCGAACCCCCGGCCCACCCCGGCCAGCAGCCCCCGCAGGACGCCTACCACTCGCCCTTCGACGCACCCCCGCAGGCGCCCCACGCCGGGCCGCAGGCCGTGGACGCCGACGCGACGCAGCTCATACCCCCCTTCGCGGGCAACGGCGCTCCGGGCGCCTCGCAGCCGCTGCCGCAGGCCTCCCCGGCCGGGCCGCCCCCGGAGTCGCCCGGCGAGTCCACGACGACACTGCGCCGGGTCCAGGCCCCCGCCCCCGGAGGGGACGCGGAGGCCACCCAGTACCTGCCCCCGGTGAGCGGTGGGACCGCCGGCGGGCCCACCGGGGCCGGCCCCATGCCGCCGACCGGTGGCCCCTACGCCGTCCGGCCGGGCGCACCCGAGGACCGTCCGACCCCGGCCGAGTTCGACGGGCTGTTCCGCCCCGACCCCGTCGGCGGGCCGCCCCCGGAGTCCCCGGCCTCGACCCAGCAGATGCCCCGGTTCACCGGCCCGGGCGCCGCGCACCCCGCCGCGCCCGCCCCCGGCCCGTCCTACGACCAGCCCTACGGCCAGTCCTTCGACCCGTCCTACGGCCAGGGCGCGGACCGGTCCGCGGGCGGTGGCCGGCGCCGGGTGCTGCCCCTCGCCATCATCGGCGTCGTCGTCCTCGCCGCGCTGGGCGCGGGCATCGGGTACCTGGCGAGCAGCGGTGACGAGGAGAAGAAGGAGCCGGCCGCCGCGTCCTCCTCCGCCGGTGGGGCCGGTGCGGGCGGCGGCGCGAGCAAGGAGGCCTCGCCCAGCGTGGACGCGGCGGCGCAGGCCCAGGCCAAGGAACTCGACGCGCTCCTGGCCGACAGCAACAACAGCCGGGCCGCCGTGATCACGGCCGTCGACTCCATCCGCAAGTGCCAGGGGCTCGACGACGCGGCGCGGAAGCTCAACGGCGCCGCGAACCAGCGCAAGGACCTGGTCGACCGTCTCGGCAAGCTCCAGGTCGACAAGGTGCCCGACGGCCCCGCGCTGGTCAGCGCCCTCAACCAGGCCTGGCAGGCCTCCGCCTCGGCCGACGCGCACTACGCGGGCTGGGCCCGTCAGGTCAAGCGCGCCGGAGGCAAGGGCTGCAAGAAGGGCCGGGCCGGCAACACCGGTGAGTACAACCGGGCGGTGTCCGCCAGCGGGACGGCCACCCAGGCCAAGCAGCAGGCGGCGAAGGCCTGGAACCCCATCGCGCGGAAGTACGGCCTCACCGAGCGCCAGCCGGTCGACCTGTAGTCCGTTCCACCCGTGGCCCCGGCCGGCCCGTAACTCCGGTCGTTCATCGATCCGGTCGCCCACGGTCCGGGCCGGCCCCCGGGGGCCTCGGACGACCGCGGCCGACGGTGCGTGGACGGTCGCGGCGCCCGTGGCCGGGTCCTCTCCGGGGCGGCCGGCCGCCGTACCCGGTGGCCCCGGACCGCCGACGCGGTGTCGGCCGTGCCCGCCTCGCCGCCCGCCCGCCCGCCTCGCCGCCCGGCCCCGCCGGGCCCCCGCGCCCCGTCAGCGCTTACCGGTCACCGGCCGTCCACCGCCCGTGCCGTGTCCGGGAGTTCTCCCGTCAGGTAGTGCTGCACCACGGGCGCCACGCAGGCGATGAGGTGCTCCGTCTCGACGTCGGCCAGAGGGGATACGGCCACGATGTGGCGGCCGATGGCCAGGCCGATGAGGTGCCCGACGATCAGGGAGATCCGCAGCTCGGGCCGGTCACGGCCGGAGGCGGCCACCAGCGGGCCGATCATGTGGGTGGAGAGGAACCGGCTGAGCGCGTCCGCCGCGTCCTGGTCGGAGAAGACGGAGCGGACCATCGCCGCGAGCGGGGCCCGGGTGGTGGGGTCCTGCCAGGTCTGGAGGAAGAGGCGGGCCACGTGTTCCCCCGCGCTCGCAGGATCGGTGCGCACCAGGGTGGTGATCCGGTCGCGTACGTGCAGCGGCAGTCGGAGGGTCGCGGCGAACAGGTCGCGCTTGCTGCCGAAGTAGTGCAGGACGAGCGCCGGGTTGACGTCCGCGTCGGCGGCGATGGCTCGGATGGTGGTGGCCGCGTAGGTGCCCTGGGCGAAGCGCTGCCGGGCGGCTTCCAGGATGCGGTTGTGCGTGGTGCGGTCACCGGCCCGGCGCCCCGCGGGCCGGCCGCGGGCCCGTCCGGAGAGTTGGGCGGGGGGTTCGGGAGGATGCTCGTTCACGCGGGCGAGCCTAATTAATTAAACAGTGGTTGCCATGGTCGGACCGCCGTTCCTAGGCTGACCGGGCCTTCGGCAGGCGCCGCTGGGGGAGAGCCGGACACAGCGCGCCCGCACCCTCGTGTCCGGGCGCACGGACGAGGCGGAGACCCCATGTGGGCAATGATTCTCAAGGAGTTCCTGGAGCTGCGGCGTGACCGCCGGACGATGGCGATGATCGTCGCCCTGCCGCTGGTGCTGCTCGTCGTCTTCGGCTACGCGGCCAACTTCCGCGTCCAGGACGTCCCGACCCAGGTCGTGGGTCCGCACGCGGAGCACGTCGCCGCACAGCTCAGGTCCCCGTTCGACGTGCAGAGGGTCGACGCCTCCGCCGACGAGCAGGACGGCAGGCTGGCACTGCGCGCGCAGGACGCCGGTGCGGTGGTGGTGACCTCCGGCGCCGCAGGCCCCGCGCGGGTCCTCATCGACGGATCGAACCTGTTCTCCGCGCAGGCCGCGGCGTCGGCGGCGCTCGCCGCGAACGGTGCCCTCAAGCCTGACGTCCTGTTCAACCCGGACCTGAAGACCTCGTGGGTCATGGTGCCCGCCCTGGTCGGCATGATCATGGCGTTCATCGGGACGATCATCACCGCGATCGGGCTGGTCCGGGAACGGCAGACCGGCACTCTCGAACAGCTCGCCGTGATGCCCTTCCGGGCGTCCGACGTGATCGCCGGGAAGATCGCCCCCTACTTCGTGCTCGCGGCCGTCGACATGGTGCTGGTGTCGGTGCTGGGCTGCCTGCTGTTCGGGGTGCCGTTCGCCGGGAACGCGGCGGTCCTCGCGCTGGGGGCCGCACTGTTCCTGTTCACCGTCCTGGGCGTCGGCGTCCTGATCTCCTCGGTGTCCCAGAACCAGGGCCAGGCCATGCAGATGGCGCTGATGACCCTCCTGCCGCAGATCCTGCTCTCCGGCATGATCTTCCCGCTCCCGGCCATGGCCGCGGGGGTGCGCTGGATCGGCTACCTCTTCCCGCTCACCTACTTCAACAAGGTCTCCAGCGCGGTCATGCTGCGGGACGCCCCGCTGTCCTCGCTCGTCCTGCCACTCTGCGTCCTGGCCGGCATGGCGCTGCTGGTGTTCACCGCGGCCGTCCTCCGCTTCCGCCGCGATCTGGCCCCCGTCGCGCCCAAGGCCGCCCGGACCGCCGTCCCCGCCGGGGGTGAGCGATGAGCACCCACCCCGTCCCCGGCGCGGACGCGGACCCCGGCGGCTGGGGGGTGCGGGGCGTCAGCGTCGTCTTCGGTGACACCGTGGCGCTGCGGGACGTCACCCTCAGCGCCGCCCCCGGCCAGGTCACCGCCGTCGTCGGCGGTGACGGAGCAGGCAAGACCACCCTGCTGCGCACCCTCGTCGGTCGCGTCCGTCCCCGGTCGGGACAGGTCAGCGCCCCCGCCACGGTCGACTGCGGGTTCATGCCCACCGGTGCCTCCGGGGTCTGGCAGGACCTCACCGTCGACGAGAACATCACCTTCGTCGCCGCCGCCCACCACCTGTCGGGAGAGGAACTCCGGGAACGGCGCACCCAGTTGCTCACCACCGCGGGACTGGACCGGGCCGCCGACCGGCCGGCCGGCGCCCTCTCCGGCGGCATGCGGCAGAAGCTCGCCTTCTGCCTGGCCATCCTCCACCGTCCCAGGTTGCTGGTCCTGGACGAGCCGAGCACCGGCGTCGACCCCGTCAGCCGCGTCGACCTGTGGCGGCTGGTCTCCCGGGCAGCCGCCGACGGCACCGCCGTCGTCATGGCCACCACCTACCTCGACGAGGCCGAACGCGCCTCCGTCTGCCTCGTCCTGGACCGCGGCCGGGCACTGGCCTCCGGGAGCCCGCAGGACCTCCTCGCCCACACCCCCGGAACCCTCACCAGCGGTGACGCACCGGCGGGGGACCGCGCACTCTCCTGGCGGCGCGGCCGGCTGACCCGCTCCTGGCACCCGGGGCCCCCGCGCGCCGGCGAGCAGCCGATTGCCGCCGACATGGAGGACGCGGTCATCGCCCTCACCCTCGCCGACCAGCACCGGGAGCTCTGACATGGCCGCAACCGACGTCCTGCTCCGCGCCGACGCCGTCACCCGGCGCTTCGGCTCCTTCACCGCCGTCGACGCCGTCTCCCTGCACGTGGCACCCGGCGAGATCGTGGGCCTGCTCGGCGCCAACGGGGCCGGCAAGACCACCCTGATCCGCGCCCTGCTCGGCCTCCTCCTCCCCACCGAGGGCCGCGTGGAGGCCTTCGGCCGCACACCCGACCGCACCACCCGGCGGCGCCTGGGATACGTCCCGCAGGGCCTGGGGCTGTGGCCGACCCTCACCGTCAGCGAGAACGTCTCGTTCGCCTCCGCCGCCTTCGGCTCGGTCCCGCCCGCCCTCGACCCGGCGCTGGCCGCCGTCGGGGACCGTCTGGTCGGCGAGATCGGCCTCGGCCTGCAACGCCAGCTGGCCTTCGCCGTCGCCCTGGCCCACGCGCCCGCCCTGCTCGTCCTGGACGAACCCACCTCCGGCGTCGAACCGCAGGCCCGCGCCCGTCTGTGGGACACCGTCCACGACCAGGCAGAACTCGGCACCGGCGTCCTGGTCACCACCCACTACATGCAGGAAGCCCAACAGTGCGACCGGCTCGTCCTGATGTCCCACGGCCGAGCCGTCGCGGCCGGCACCGAACGGGACATCGTCGGGTCCACCACGGCCTGCGAGGTCGAGACCGCGCACTGGGCCGAGGCCTTCGCCGCCCTGGACCGCGCCGGCCTGCCCGTCACCCTCACCGGTCGCCGCGTACGTCTCGCCGACACCCCGCCCGGCACCGTCCGCGCCACCCTCGACACCGCGGGGCTCACGGGTGAGGTCCGCGAGGTCCCCGCCACCCTGGAGGAGAAGATGACCGTCATCGACCGCGCCGCGGCAGCCTGAGCCCCTGCCCGCCCGGCCGCGCGACCCGGTCGGGCGGGGGCTCCACCTCCCCCTTCCGAGTCCTCCGTGGCCGCGCGGTGGCGGCGGCCGGACCGACCGCGCGGTCACCATGTCCGTGACAGAACGCGGACTTCGCTGGAGACCGCCCGTGACCCGGTGCGAGATAGAAATGGATCACACCACACGGACCGCGCCAGCTCTGGGGGAAACACCATGAAGTACACCCGCATCACCGCTCTCGCCGCCATCGGCGTCGCCGCCACCCTCTCGCTCACCGCCTGCAACGACGGCTCGGACGCCGCCACCAAGGCCGCCTCGTCCTCCTCCCAGTCCTCCTCCTCCCAGTCCTCCTCCTCGTCCTCGGACGCCGGGGCGAAGACGGAAGACGGCTCGGGCTCCGCCGGCCTGGAGGCCGACAACACCTCAAGCTCCGGCCACCGCACCGGCGCCGGCGCCGGCACCACCGACGGCGCGGCCAAGACCGGCAAGGTCACCTTCTGCAAGACGGCGGACCTGGCCATCGACGCCGTTGACGCCGCACCCGACGCGAGCACCGGCAGGATCAACATCACCATGGTCAACCGGGGCGCGACCACCTGCTCGACGACGGGCTTCGCCGGCGTCGACATCAAGGACGTCGACCACACCTCCAACCCCATCGAGCGCGGCCACGCCCAGCCCCGCGTCACCATCCTCAAGCCCGGCGACGCCGCCGTCTTCGACCTCGCCTACGACACCGACAACAGCGGCAACAGCCTCACCCGCCCCACCGACATCCTGGTGACGCCCCCCAACGAGACCCACACCGTGGACCTGAAGTGGCCGGCGGGCGCTGGGGACATCAAGGGCGCCTACACCGACGTGCAGGTCTACCCCACCCACAGCACCAAGTAAGGGTGGTGCCCGCGGACAGCCCCACCGGCCCACACCTAGGACGGTCCGTCCGTCTCCTGGAGGGCCCGGGTGACGTCGACGAAGCCGCGCCGCGAGGCGACGAGCCTGCCGTCGCGGACGGTCTGGAGCGTCACCAGGGCGTTGACGATCCGCGGATAGCCCGGAACGCCGAGCAGGTCCTGCCGGCGCCACCGCAGCGGGGGCGTCAGCCCGCCGGTGCTCACCGCCTTCCCGCCCCGGTCCAGGGTGCGCTGCAGGGCGGACGCGGTGATGTCGGTCACCCCCTGGGCCTGCATCTGACCCACCACGGCCCGCAGGACGGTGTAGGCGATCCAGGTGGTCTGGACGCCGGAGTCCCCGGGGTCGATGCGGTCGTCGTCAAAGGCGTAGTCCTGCACCACCTTGCGCATCGGTGCCCAGCGTCTGTCGTCGACGGGCGGGTACCAGCCCGTGACCAGGGCGTCGGCCAGGGGGCCGGAGGAGCCGCCCAACTGGTTGACCAGGGACTGGCTGACGCTGCCCAGCACCGAGGAGACGCGGACCGGGGAAGACGCCGAGGAGGAGTCGGCGGCGGAGCCGGTACCGGACGGGGCCAGGCGCTGGTAGGCGTCGAAGAAGGTGCCGGTGTCCTCGCCCAGGGCCGCCGTCACACAACCGCTCCCACCGGCGGTGGAACCCGCCTCCGCCGCGGTCAGGGCGCGCCGCGCCTGCGGGGCGTAGTCGGTGGCGTCCTCGGGCGCCGGCACGTCCCGGACTCCGGAGTGGTGGGCGGCGCGCAGTCCCGCCGCCACGAAGGACGGCATCTGGTCACCCTCGACGCTGTCCGGCCGCACGACCGCCACCCGGTCGCAACCGCGGGCGAGCTGGACGCCGTTGCCGGCCAGCACCGTCGCCGCGCCGCCGTTGACGGGGTAGGAGAGCGGACTGTCGAACTCCTCCGCCGAGACGCCGTACCCGCCCAGGTAGGGGATGTCGTTGAGCTCCAGGGGGCCGAGGAAGTCCCGGGCGTACCGGCTGTAGGAGCCCACCACCGCCACCACGTGGTGCGAGACCGCCCGGCGCGCGCACCCGGCCGCTTCCGTGGGGGAGTCCTGCTCGTTGCAGGTCAGGACCTGCAACGGGTGACCGCCCAGGCCGCCGTGGGCGTTGACCCACTTCGCGTACGCCTGCGCCATGGCGGGCATGCCGGGCATCCGGGTGGCCCCGGTGCCCCAGGGTGCCCAGGTCATCACGGTGATCGGCGAGGTGTCCGTACCGCCGAACCGGGCCGGCAGCAGACCGCAGGCCGACAGGAGGACCGCGAGCACGGTCGCGCACGCCGCGGCACGGGCGCCGGCGGTGTGCAGGAGGCGGAGGGAAGGTCGACGCCGTGCGCTCATGTCCGACGACCCTGCTCGCCGTGGCGTAACGCCCGCACATGCCGACCGTAACGGAACGTGTCGGCCGGGCGAACACCTGGGGCCGGAACGTCCGCGTCTGCACGGGAACGTACGATCGCCTACCGTGCACAGTTCGGAGAAGTCTTCCCGTCATGGCCGCCGCTCGACCACCATGGGCGTCATGCCTCTCAACGACATGCCGTGGTGGCGGTGGCGCAGCAACGTGCGCTCAGCCCTTCACATGCTCTCCGACCCGGGGTTCCAGCGGGACGTCTGGCTGGCCGGCCATCCCGGCTACGGGGACGTGACGGACGCGGTCTACCGCCTGGTCGAGGACACCTGGCTCGACAACTGGTCGGCCGAGAAGTACGTGGGCACGATATTCCGCGACTCCCAGGAGGCCGCCCTGGTCGACACCGCGGTGCTGCGGCTCCTGCGCATCCTCCACCAGGTGGGTCCGGACGCCCCCGTCCCCGCGTACCTGGACCACCAGGGCTGGCCGGAGGCGGTGCGGGCGGCGCGCGACGCCCACCTGCGCATGGCCGCCGCGGACGGTGACGACCCTGACGCCCCGCCCCGCTCGCTGGCCCAGCTGGCGGCCCTCACCCGGGGCGTGCCGGCCGAGGTCTGAGCCCGGCCGCCCGCCCTCGGGACCCGGGCCCGCCCACGGAGCCGTCCGCCCGTCTCCGAACGCGGTCCGCACGGTTGCACGCCGTCCACCTGGGGCGCTGCGGGCCCGGGTGCCTCGGCGGGGAGCGCGGGACGGGCGGGAAGTATGCGATCCTGTGAGGTCATGAGCCAGTCGCAGTCCTCCAGCCCCGAGGCGCCCTCCGAGGCGTCGCAGCAGTTCGTCCTCACCCTCTCCTGCCCCGACCAGCGGGGTATCGTCCACGCGGTCTCCAGTTACCTGTTCATGACCGGGTGCAACATCGAGGACAGCCAGCAGTTCGGGGACCGCGACACCGGCCTGTTCTTCATGCGGGTCCACTTCTCCGCCGACGCGGGCCTGACCGCCGAGAAGCTGCGGGCCAGCTTCGCCGCGGTCGGCGTCTCCTTCGCCATGGACTGGCAGATCCACCCGGCCGCCGAGAAGATGCGCATCATCCTGATGGTGTCGCGGTTCGGCCACTGCCTCAACGACCTCCTCTTCCGCTCCCGCATCGGGGCACTGCCGGTCGAGATCGCCGCGGTCGTCTCCAACCACACCGACTTCGCCGAGCTGGTCGACTCCTACGGGGTCCCCTTCCACCACATCCCCGTCACCCGGGAGACCAAGGCGGAGGCGGAGGCACGGCTGCTGGAACTGGTCCGGGCCGAGAACGTCGAGCTGGTGGTCCTCGCCCGCTACATGCAGGTCCTCTCCGACGACCTGTGCAAGGCGCTGTCCGGCCGGATCATCAACATCCACCACTCCTTCCTGCCGAGCTTCAAGGGCGCCAAGCCGTACCACCAGGCCCACGCCCGCGGCGTGAAGCTGATCGGCGCCACCGCCCACTACGTCACCGCCGACCTCGACGAGGGCCCGATCATCGAGCAGGAGGTCGAGCGCGTCGGCCACGACGTCACCCCCGACCAGCTCGTCGCCGTCGGCCGGGACGTGGAGTGCCGGGCACTGGCCCGCGCCGTGAAGTGGCACAGCGAGCACCGCGTCCTGCTCAACGGCACCCGGACGGTCGTCTTCGACTGACGCACCGCGGCCGGCTGCCCCGGCCCGCTGTGCGGACGGCCCGCCTCTCCCGGCGTGGGGGAGGCGGGCCGTCGTCGTCGCCGGAGCCGCCGACTCAGCTCCGCGCAACAGCTTCCCCACCGAGGACGGCGAGGAAGCTGCTGAAGGCCTGCGGGCTGAAGACGAGAACGGGGCCCCCGGGATTTTTGGAGTCGCGGACGGCTATGGCGGGGCGGGGGCGGGTGATGCCGGCGTACTCGAAGCACTGGCCTTCACTGCCTCCGCTGTAGGAGGACTTCCGCCAGGCGACGCCCTCAAAAGCCGGTGCTGCGTGGGCACGTCCGCGCTTCGTCGTCACTTGTACGGTCCTTCCAGGTATGCGTGGAGCAGGTCCCGTGACTCGTCGGCCGGGAGCGCGATCTCAGCGATGGCAGAGAACTCCTTCTCCAAGAAGCCGACCTGCTTCAGGTCGTCGGTGTGACTGCCGCCCATGGGGTTGTCGACGCTGGCCACCTTCGCCCACGGGTGCTTGAAGGACAGTGTGGTGATGGCGCCGTTCGAACCGTACGTCGGGTGTGCGGTCAGCGGGATGAGCTGCAACTCCACGTTCGGCATCTCTGAGGCGTCCAGGAGCTTGCGGATCTGGTCGCGCATGAGCGCGGGCCCGGACTCGAACTTGGCATGCAGCGCGGACTCCGGAACCAGAGCGTGCAGCCTGGTCACCTTGCTGAGGACGGCCTGCCGGGCAAGGCGAACGGCCACCAGCATCTCGGCGTGCGGTGGAGAGACGGCTGTCGGTGCCCGAGTGATCATCTCGCGCACGTAACCCGGTGTCTGGAGGAGGCCGGGGATGATCACCGGGTGCTGGATCTGGAGGGACTGCGCGTCGGCTTCGAGTTCGATGAAGTCCAGGTAGTTCTGTCCGATGCGCCCTGTGTACGGCGCCCACCAACCCTCGCCCATCGGCTCCTCGGCGACGCGCGCCACCTCCTCCACCCCGGCCGGGTCCACCACTCCCAACTTGTCGCAGAAGCTGCGGACCTCCTCGCCGGAGACGCGGTATGTGCCGCGCTCGATGCGGCTGAGGCGAGTGGTGTCCCAACCCATGAGCTTGGCAGCCTCCCCCGACTTGAGGGTGCCGCGCCAACGCCTCAACTGACCGCCAACACGACGGCGTTTGATGGTTGGTGTCGCTCGCTTCTGCGTCATGGGCGCAGTTTGACACGTTGGCGACTTCGTGAGCCATGGGCACATATGTCCTGTCGATTTGATAACGAGTTACCGCTATTGCGCCTTGACCGCCAAAAGGAGCAAGCTGAGCGCCCGACGGGTCGTGTCTGTGTGTGCAGCAGTGATCACCCGTCGAGTTCAGCGGTACGGCCACGGGGTGGAAGCACTCCGTCCTGGCCGTTCCGGGAACCGCCGCGACGGGCCGGTTCCGCCCGTACCCCACGCCACCCTCCCCGGAGACCCCATGACTCCTGCCGTAGCCCTCGCACCCAGCACGGCGAAGCCGAGCCCCTTGACCCTGCGCGGCTTCGAGGTGGCCATGGCACCGGAGCCGGTCCTCGTCGCCCGGATACGGCGTATCGCTGCCACGTCGCTGCGGCGGTGGGCCGTGCCCGTTGCGTTGGCGGAGGACGTGGTGGTCGTGGTCTCCGAGTTGGTCACCAACGCGGTCGAGCACGGCTTCGGGGATGTCGAGCTGCGGATGCGCCATCACGGCGGAGAGGTCCGCGTCGAGGTCAGCGACGACAACCCGGCCCCCGCCCGGCTGCGCCATGCCGCCGAGGACGAGACGGGTGGCCGCGGCCTCTTCCTGGTCGACGTCCTGGCACGGAACTGGGGCGTCACCAGGGACGGTAGGACGACCTGGGCGAGCTTCCGTGCCCTCGCGGAGGGACCGTGACCGGCGGGCGCCCCGCGCGCCCCGCACCGGCAACGGCCCCCACGTGGGCCCCCACCGGGAGGAGGGCGAGGCTCACAGACGGGACAGTGAAGCCGTGGCGAAGAGCACGTCGCGGATGGCCTCGCGCTCGCCGTTGCGGCCGGCGGTCGCCTCCTCGGGCGCGACGTGGCCGGCGGCGAGCTGGCAGAACTCCTGGCTGTCGATGGCGATGTGGGCCACCGTCGCGTCCGGCGAACCGTCGGTGTCGGCCGAGTCCAGGGCTATGTACCAGTGGCCGACGTTCTCCACCTCAAGGTGCAGGCTGCGCCCGCTGCCGCCGACCGCCCGCAGGTGCCGGGCGGGGGAGGCCAGCCCGGCGCGGCGCCGGCGGTCGAGCTCCGTCGGCAGCAGCCGGGCGGCGAAGTCGACCAGCCGGTGCATGTGGGTGCGGGTCGGTGGTTCGAGGGGCCAGGCGACGGCGTCGGCGATGTCCCCGGCGTGCGTGTAGCACTCGAAGGCACGGTCCAGGAAGGCGTCGCGCACCGGCAGGACCGCGGGGCCCACGGGTACGTCCCGCTCAGCGGTGTCGGGGGCGGCGAACGAGACCGTGCGCACCAGCCCGTACGCCTGGGCCCGCCAGGGTTCCCGCACCCCGGCCCGGTCGCCGCTCCGCCTCGCCACCTCCTGCCAGTAGCGTTCGGTGCGGTCCGCCGGGTCGGCGGAGGCGGCCACGGCGTTCAGGGCACCCAGTGGGTCGGGCATGCCGAGTGCGGAGGCGACGATGCCGTCCACGGCCAGCAGGTGACCGACGACACCGGCCACGGTGGTCTCCCGTTCCACCGTGCGTCGCCCGTCGAACCAGCGCAGCCGCACCGGCGCCCGCCACTCCGCCTCGCCGATGTCCCGGAGGAGTGCGTCCAGCTTGGCGCTCTCCGCGTCGAACGGACCGGCCCACTCCGGCACGGGGATGCGCGCCGGCCGCTTGTCGAGGCAGCCCTCCAGGACCCGGGCGCGCAGCAGCGGGTCGGGATCGAGGTGGTCGGCGGGGCGCAGCAGGCTCACCGCGTTGCGCAGGCGCAGCGCCTCGTCGGCGCACGGCGCGCAGTGGGTGAGGTGGTCCTCCAGCGCGGCGGTCTCCTCCGGCGAGCAGGCCCCCAACGCGTAGGCACCGAGCAGGGACTTCAGCACCCGGTGGGTCGGCGCGGACGGCGGGGCCGGTGCGTTCGCGGGCTCCTGCGGCCCGTTGCCCTCCGGCTCCCCGCTCTCCGGCTCCCGATCGTGCGGCCCTTTGTCCGCCGCCCTGTCGCTCTGCGGCCCGGTCCTCTCCGGCCTGCGGTTCTCCGGTCCGGCGCCGTGAGTTGCTCCGCCCGGGTCGCTCCGGAGAGCTTCGGCGGGTTCCGGCCGGGGCGGGTCGGACGGCTCCGGGGCGGTGGGCGGGGGAGTGGCGTCGGGGAGCTGCCCGAGATCCTCCGGCGCCGTCCGGGGTGCCGGTATGCGCGGCCGGTTCCCGGTGGAGGACGCGTCGCCGGCGGAGGCGCTGCCGTCACAGGCCGCCGCGGAGTCGGCGCCGTCCTCGCGGGTGGCCCCCGGCCCCGCGTCCGCGGGGTCCGCGTCCTCCCGAGCGCTCTGCGGGGTGGCGTCCTGCGCGCCCTCGACTTCCTGCGGGTCCTCCTCCGGCCCGTTCATCGCCGGGGTCCGTCGTCGCGGGCGGAGGGCCCGCCGGACGCGGGCAGGCCGGCCCCCGGCGGCGGCAGAGCGGCCTGGCCGGTGTGGTGCGCGGCGGTGGAGAGGAGCTGGAGGCCCAGGCGGAGGCGGCGGCGCGCCTCGTCCTCGGTGACCCCGAGCTGTTCCGCGGTCTGACGGCAGGTGCGGCGCTGGAAGTGCGCGAGCTCCAGCGCCTCGCGCAGCGGAGCGGGCATCGAGGTCACGATGTAGTCCGCCCGGGCCGCCGTGGAGGCAGCCCGGATCTTGCGTTCCCGCTCCTCGGCGGCGCGGGCGTCCGTCCCCTCACGCCGGGCCGAGGCGGTCTCGTACTGGCGCAGCCGCTGCACGGCCTGCCGATGGGCGACACCGGCGACCCAGGAGCGCAGCGAGCCGTTCCTCGGGTCGAAACCGTCGGGGTGCTGCCAGATGTGGCTGAAGACCTCACGGGTGACGCGGTCGGCGTCCGCGTCGTCGTCGAGGACGCGGTGGGCGAGGCTGTGCACGAGGGAGGCGAACCGGTCGTAGAGCTCACCGAGGGCGGCGGCCTCGCCGCGGGTGAGCCGCTGCTGCATCCGCCTGTCCCAGCGCTGTGGCGTCTCGCTGCTCATCCGGCCCCCGCTCCTGCCGCCGTCCCGACTGCTGCACACCCCTCTCCCGCGCGGGCGTGCGCCGCCTGCGACCGGGGGCTTACCCCGGGGTGTGCGGTGTCACACCCGTCCGTCGAGCGCCGGGGCGTCCTGCCGTCGAATGTAGTGCGCCGACACCCTTCCGCGCCTTCGTTCGCAGCAAATCCCGCTTCGCGGAGGACGAACCGGTAAGGTCCTCCCTTCCACGTGGCGGGGGGCAGGGGGACGCCGCACAGGAGGGCATGAGAGATTGCGGGAAGTTTCGGAGGAGCGCTCGCGGGCAGGCGTGGCCGGGAAGAAGAGGTTCCGGAAGAGTTTTCGGGCAGACCTGGCCCCGGGAACGAACGAAGGGCTTGGAACGGCGTGACGTTGAAGGTTGCCGAGAACGAGCAGGGACGTTGGGCGGTGCTCCAGGTCTCGGGCGAGATGGACCTGGTCACCTCGCCGTCCGTGCGCCAGCACGTGCACGACGCCGTCGCCGAGGGCCGCCGCAGCGTCGTCCTGGACCTCTCCGAGGTGCGGTTCTGCGACTCCAGCGGGGTGGGCGTGCTGATCGCCACCCGCCGCCTGATGCGGTCCTGTCAGGGCCGGCTCCGGCTCATCCTGCCGGCGCAGGGCGCGGTCGACGGGTCCCACGTCAACCGGGTGCTCGCAGCGCTCGGCGTGCGCCGCCTGTTCGAGGTCTACCCCGACCTGCCCTCGGCCGTCGACGAGTCGGCCGCCCCCCTCTCCGCCTGAGCAGCGGTCCCTCCCCGCCTCCTCCCTTCCCCCCCTCTTCGTCCTTCTTCCCGTCCGGCCGTCTGCTTCCGCCCGGCCGTGTTCCTCCGCCCGGCTGCCCCGTCCCGCCCGGCTCCCTCCCGTCCCGCAGGACGCCTCTTCCCGCCCCCCATGACCCACTCGGCCGGTAGTCGCCGTTCCGCTTCGGTCGTGCGGGGGAATCACAACGCCGTGGCGAGCTTCCGGAGCCGACGTCGGTACGGGGCCCCGCAGCGTCAGGGCGGTGTGGCCGACCCGGACCGGCGGGACCGGCTACTGGCTGGCCGCTACCGCCTCGGGGAGCGGCTGGGACGCGGCGGCATGGGAACGGTGTGGCAGGCCACCGACGAGCTGCTCGGCAGGCAGGTGGCCGTCAAGGAACTCCACTTCGACGAGGTGCCCACCGGTACCCGCTCCCGGCTGCGCACGCGGCGCGAGCGGTCGCTGCGGGAGGCGCGGGCCGTGGCGCAGATCCAGGACCCGCACGTCATCGTCGTCCACGACGTCGTCGAGCAGGACGGCCGGCCGTGGATCGTCATGGAGTGGGTCGACGGCGAGTCGCTGGCCGAGCGGCTGGAGCGCGGCGGGCCGCTGGCCCCCCGCGAGGTGGCGCGCATCGGCGTGTGCCTGCTGGGTGCGCTGCGGGCGGCGCACGCCCACGGCGTCCTGCACCGCGACCTCAAACCCGCCAACGTCATGTTGGAGACGGGCACCGGGCGGGTCGTCCTCACCGACTTCGGGGTCGCCCAGGTCTCCGGGGCCACCACCCTCACCGAGGACGGCGGGTTCGTGGGCTCGCCGGAGTACACCGCCCCGGAGCGCATCGCCGGCGTCGGCACCGGGCCGGAGGCGGACCTGTGGTCGCTGGGGGCCCTGCTGTGCACCGCGCTCTCCGGCAGCTCGCCCTTCCACCGCGACTCGCTGGGCGGGGTCCTCCAGGCCGTGATGCACGACCCGGTCCGTCTGCCGGAACCGGCACGGGCGCTGGAGGGCGTGGTCCGGGGCCTGCTGGAACGGGACCCGGAGCTGCGGTGGGACGTCGGCACCACCGAGACGGCCCTGCGCCACTACCTCCTGTCCGGACGTCTCGCGGAGGCCGACGCGGCGGTCGCGGACCACGCGGGGGCGCACGAGCCGTCCGTCCTGGGCGCACCCTGGGCCCGCGCCAGCCGCCGCCGTCGGCACGTGCCCTTGCCGCGGGCCCTCGCCGACCGGGGGCTGGCCGCAGCCGCCAGGCCCCCCACCGGCCGCGGGATGCGCGTCGTCCTGGGGACGCTCGTGACGACGACCCTCGGCGCCGGAGCCGTCCTCGTCCTGCTGTGGGGCGTCCCCCACGACGGGCCCGGGGACGCACGGCCGCCGGGGCACACGGCCTCCGGTTCCCCGGGCCGGCCCTCGGTGACCCCCACCGCCGGCAGCACCACCGGTCCGCTGCCGCCGGGCTCCTCCCAGGCACCGCCCGCCCCCAGCGTGACCATCCCGGCCGGTTACGTCGTCATACGCGACCCGAGCGGCTTCACCCTGGCCGTCCCGGCGGGCTTCCACCGCACGGCGGACGGCTCGTGGGTGCGCTACGTCTCGGCCGACGACGGCTTCGAACTGGGCGTGCGCACCAGCCCGGCGGACTCCGCGGGCCCGCTGGCCGCCGCCCGGTGGGCCGACGGTCACGGGCGGCACCGCTTCCCCGGCTACCGCGGCGCCGAGGTCACCGGCACCACCCACAACGGCTACCCGGCCGCCTCCTGGGACTTCGGGTGGGACGGCGACGGCCACGAGAGCGGTGCCCGCCACACCTCCGCACTGCTGTGGGACGAGTCGGGCCGCCGCTACGAGGTGTGGGCGGACGGCCCGGCGGCCCGGCGGGACACACTGCAACGGCACTTCGCCACCGCCCTGGACACCTTCCGTCCCGGCGAGGGGGACCGGTCCGGCTGAGCACCGCGCACACGGCGGGCCGGGAGGGGGCGCCGAACATCACCATCCGGTTGCGTGCGGCGGCCGGGGGGCGCCGATCACGCGGGCGTCCGCCAGGATGGGCGCATGACGACCCAGGGGGGACGGGCCGACGAGCCCAGCGTGTACGAACTGCACCCGCCGCAGGGGCCCGCGGCGCCGCCGCACGCCCCCGGGGCCGCACCGGGCCCCGGGCGACCGGTCCGGCAGGTGCCGCCGAGGCCCGCCGGGCAGCCCGCCCGCGAGGACCCGCGGGCCTCCGCCGGCCCCTCCCAGGACACCGCCACCGCGACGCTGCGGTCCGGGGAGGACCCGGCCGTGGGGCGGCGCGTCGGGGGCCGCTACCGGTTGCTGCGCCGGCTCGGACACGGCGGGATGGGCACGGTGTGGGTGGCCCACGACGAGGTGGTCGACCGCGAGGTCGCGGTCAAGGAGCCCCGCCTCCCCGACAGCCTGCCCGCGGCGGCGGCCCGCACCGTCCACGAGCGGATGCGGCGGGAGGCCCGGGCCGCCGCCCGCATCGAGCACCCCCAGGTCGTCACCGTGCACGACGTGGTCGTCGAGGACGGCAGGCCCTGGATCGTGATGGAGCTGGTGCGCGGCACCTCGCTCGGCGACCGCCTGCGGGAGGGCACCCTCGACGTGCGGGAGGCAGCCCGGGTGGGAGAGGCGGTGCTCGCCGCGCTGGGCGCCGCGCACACGGCGGGCGTCCTGCACCGCGACGTCAAGCCCGACAACATCCTGATCAGCGGTGAGGACCGCGTCGTCCTCACCGACTTCGGCATCGCCCGGGTCGAGGGCGAGCAGGGACTCACCGAGACCGGCGGCTTCGTCGGCTCGCCGGAGTTCACCGCCCCCGAGCGGGTGCTGGGTCAACGTCCGGGCCCGGCCTCCGACCTGTGGTCGCTGGGCGTGGTCCTGTACACGGCGGTGGAGGGCGTCTCGCCGTTCCGCCGCTCCAACTCGCAGGCCACCCTCCAGGCCGTCCTGAGCGCCGAGCCGCAGCCGCCCTCCCGGGCCGCCGGCGAGTTCGCCGCTCTGGTCATGCAGCTGCTGCACAAGGACCCCGCGGCCCGGCCGCCGGCCGAGCAGGTCCGCCGGGTGCTGCACGGCGCCGCGTTCCCCGCCCCCGCGGTACCGCCCCGCCCGGCCTCCCAACCGGCCGTGGGTCCGGCGCCGGCCAACCGCTGGGTGCCGCCGGTGCTGCACCGCAACCGCAGGGCGCAGGCCACTCTGGGCGCCGGCGTCCTGGTGGTGGCCGCGGCGCTGGTGCTGCTGCTGGCCGACCCGTTCACCGGCAACGGTCTGCCCGAGGGCTGGCAGCAGTGGCCCTCGGACAAGGTGACGCAGGCGTCGGTCGCGGCCCCCGCCAACTACCTGCACACCGTCGAACCGGACGGGAACACCGAGACGTTCAGCGACCGCAGCGGCGTCTACAGCATCGAGCTCAACCTCACCGTCCACGACCCCCGGGACACCTTCCCGGTCGAGATCGGCAGCGCACGGGCGGAAGCGGCCGAGCTGGCCCACGAGAACGAGTCGGGTGAGGACCGCGGTTCGGGCATGTATCACGCCAAGTCCACGCTGACCTCCTCGCAGCAGCAGGGCCAGAAGGCCTACGACGTCACGACCGACTACACCGAAAGCAGCTCGGACGACGACGACGTCGTCCACTACGTCAAGAAGCAGCACCTCTACGTCCACGAGGGCAGACAGCGCTGGACGCTGACCGTCACCATGCCCGCGGAGGGCGACGCCCGGCCCGGCGGTGACGCGCTGTACGCGAAGGTGCTGGAGTACCTCCGGATCGACGGCCTCGGGGACGGTTCCTGACCGGGCCGCCCAGGGCTGCCGGGGGCTGCGGACGGAGCACCGGGCCGGGGGCGCGCCGGCAGCACGGCCGAGCGCCCCTGCACCACCCCGCACCACCGCCACGATTTCAGCCAGTGAACACTGGCGTAGTTGTGACGGGCCGGTGAAAACCCGTTACCGGCGGGTACCCCCGTCCCGCCGGAAGGGCTTACGCTCCCGCCATGACGGACCAGGAGACCGCCCCCGCCCCCGCGAACAGCGCCCCCGCCGACGGTAACCCGGTGGCGCCCGCCGTCGCGGACGCCCGCACGGCCGCGGACGTCGTCACGCCCGAGCTGGTCACCCGCCTCACCCGCGGCCTCACCGGCAGCTCCACCACCGCGGGCCACACGCCCTTCACCGGCGAGAAGCTGGCCGACCTGCCCGAGGCCAGCCCGGAGGACGTCGCCGAGGCGTTCGTCCGGGCCCGCGAGGCCCAGCGCCGCTGGGCCCGCCGACCGGTGCGGGAGCGCGCCGCGGTGCTGTTGCGCTTCCACGACCTGGTCCTGGCCCGGCAGCAGGAGGTCCTGGACCTGATCCAGCTGGAGACCGGCAAGGCCCGCCTGCACGCCCACGAGGAGGTGCAGGCCGTCGTCCTCGCCGCCCGCCACTACGGCCGCAAGGCCCCCTCCTACCTGCGCCGCAAGGGCCACACCGGGGTCGTCCCCACCCTCACCAAGGTGACCGAACTGCGCCACCCCCGCGGGGTGGTGGGCCAGATCGTGCCCTGGAACTACCCGCTGGAACTCTCCGTCGGCGACGCCCTGCCCGCCTTCGTCGCAGGAAACGCCGTGGTGATGAAGCCGGACACCGAGACCGCGCTGACCGCCCTGTGGGCCCGCGACCTGCTGATCGAGGCCGGACTTCCCCGCGAGGTGTGGCAGGTCGTCCTCGGGGAGGGCCCCGTCGTCGGCCCGGCCGTCGTCGCCCACGCCGACTACGTCTCCTTCACCGGCTCCACCCGCACCGGACGCGAGGTCGCACAGAGCGCCGCGGCCCGCCTGGTCGGCTGCTCCCTGGAGCTGGGCGGGAAGAACGCCATGCTGGTCCTGGCCGACGCCGACCTCGACCGGGCCGCCCAGGGCGCGGTGCGCGGCTGCTTCGCCTCCGGCGGCCAGCTCTGCATCTCCATCGAGCGGCTCCTGGTCCACGAGTCGGTCGCCGAGGACTTCGTCGAGCGCTTCGCCGCCCGCACCCGCGCCATGCGCCTGGGCTCGGCCCTCGCCTACGGCGCCGACATGGGCTCCCTCGTCGGCGCACGGCAGCTTCAGACCGTCTCGGCCCACGTGGACGACGCCGTCGCCCAGGGCGCGAAGGTCGTCACCGGCGGCCGGGCCCGCCCCGACATCGGCCCGCTCTTCTACGAGCCGACCATCCTCGACGGCGTCCGGGCACCCATGACGGTGTGCACCGAGGAGACCTTCGGCCCCGTCGTTTCGATCTACCGCTTCGGCGACGAGGAGGAGGCCGTCGCGCTCGCCAACGACACCCCCTACGGCCTCAACGCCAGCGTCTGGACCAAGGACGCCCGCCGCGGCCGGGCCGTCGCCGCGCGCCTGCGCACCGGCACCGTCAACGTCAACGAGTCCTACGCCGCGGCCTACGGCAGCGTGCGGGCCCCCATGGGCGGCATGGGCGACTCCGGGCTCGGCCGACGCCACGGTTCCGAGGGCATCTGGAAGTACACCGAACCGCAGACCGTCGCCGTGCAGCGCCTGATGCCGCTCGCCCCGTCCTTCGGCATGAGTGACGAGAAGTACGCCGCGTTCATGACCCGCAGCCTCCGGGCGATGAAAGCGCTGCGCCTGAAGTAGCGCCTGCCGCGCGGGCGGCCCGCCCACCGAGGGAGCCGCCCGCGCCCCGAGCCGTGAGGACGCCCCCGCCCCGGCCGCGCGGCCCTGCCACGCGCCGGGCGAGCCACCTTCGAGACCTCCAGGGAGACCACGTGTCGTCTCAGCACGCAGCCCAGGAAAACGTGGACGAGAAGCCCCCGGCCGCCGCTGCCGAGAGCTCCGGACTCCCCGCCGGGGAACCCACGACGGGGGACGAGGCCGGCCTGGACTACGACGTCCTGGTCATCGGCTCCGGTTTCGGCGGCTCCGTCTCCGCGCTGCGCCTGACCGAGAAGGGCTACCGCGTCGGCGTCCTGGAGGCCGGCCGCCGCTTCACCCGCGAGACCCTGCCGAAGAACTCCTGGGACCTGCGCAACTTCCTGTGGGCGCCCGCCCTCGGCTGCTTCGGCATCCAGCGCATCCACCTCCTGGGCAACGTGATGGTGCTGGCGGGCGCCGGGGTGGGCGGCGGCTCCCTCAACTACGCCAACACCCTCTACGTGCCGCCCAAGGCGTTCTTCGACGACCCGCAGTGGGGCCACATCACCGACTGGCAAGCGGAGTTGAAGCCCTACTACGACCAGGCCCAGCGGATGCTCGGGGTGCGCCTGAACCCCACCATGACCCCGGCCGACGTGCACCTGAAGGCCGCCGCCGAGAAGATGGGCGTCGGCGACACCTTCCACATGGCGCCGGTCGGCGTCTTCTTCGGGGACGGGCAGGACGCGGTCGGACAGGACGGCGAGGCCCCGGCGAAGGTCGCCCCCGGCACCGAGGTCCCCGACCCCTACTTCGGCGGCGCCGGGCCCAGCCGCCGCGCCTGCAACGAGTGCGGCGAGTGCATGACCGGCTGCCGCCACGGCTCGAAGAACACCCTCACCGAGAACTACCTGTACCTCGCGGAGAAGGCCGGCGCCGCCGTCCACCCCATGACGACGGTGGTCACCGTCACCGAGGACTCCCGCGGCGGCTACGCCGTCGCCACCGTCCCCACCGACAACCGCCGCAAGGGCCGGGGCCGCACCTTCCGCGCCCGGTACGTGGTGGTGGCCGCCGGCACCTACGGCACCCAGACCCTGCTGCACTCGATGCGCGACAGCGGCCTGCTGCCCCGCCTCTCCGCCCGCCTCGGCGAACTCACCCGCACCAACTCCGAGGCGCTGGTGGGCGCCCAGACCGACGACCGCCGCTACCGGCGTGCGCACGGCGCCACACCGGACTTCACCCGCGGCGTGGCCATCACCTCCTCGGTGCACCCCGACGCCAACACCCACATCGAGCCGGTCCGTTACGGCAAGGGCTCCAACGCCATGGGCGGGCTCACCGTCCTGCAGGTGCCGTTCACCGACAAGGCCCCCCGCGCCGTGGCCTGGGCCGCCAACTGCGCCCGCCACCCGCTGCTGACGCTCCGCTCGCTCTCCAACCGCAAGTGGTCCGAGCGCACCATCATCGGCCTGGTCATGCAGTCCCTGGACAACTCCCTGACGACCTACCGCAAGAAGAGCGGCCTCGGCAAGGGCCTGCTCACCGCCCGCCAGGGCCACGGCAAGCCCAACCCCAACCAGATCCCGGAGGCGACCCGCGCCGCCTCCCTCATCGCCGAGGAGATCAACGGCTTCGCCGGCTCCAACGTCGGCGAACTCATGGGCACCCCGCTGACCGCCCACTTCCTGGGCGGCTGCCCCATCGGTGAGGACGCCGACCACGGCGTCATCGACCCCTACCACCGGCTCTACGGACACCCCGGCATCTCCGTGGTGGACGGCTCGGCGGTCTCCGCCAACCTCGGCGTGAACCCGTCCCTGACCATCACCGCCCAGGCCGAGCGCGCCATGTCGCTGTGGCCCAACAAGGGCGAGGCGGACCCCCGCCCGGCGAGCGGGGCCGGCTACCGCAGGGTGACGCCGGTCGCCCCGCGCCACCCCGTCGTCCCCGAGGAGGCCTTCGCCGCCCTCCGGCTGCCGCTGCTGCCCGTCCCCGCGGTGCCGCCCCGCAAGGAGCCCGAGGCGCAGGCCACCGTCCCCGCAGCGGGACCGGCGGCACCGGACGCGGACGGCGACTGAGGGACGGGGGCCGGGAGGGCACTGCCGGGCGGACGGCTGCCGGGCGGGCGGCGGGCGAACGAGGCCGGCGGCGTCCGACGGGGGCTGCCGGGGCCGGCGAGCGGCCGGCGGGCCCGTGGCGGTGGTGACGGGCCGCGGGTGGCCGGCCGTGCGGAGCGCGGGGGATGCGGGGGTGCGGTGCGGGTGATGCGGAGTGGTCGGTTCCAGGCGTCCCCGGAACCGACCACCATCCGGTGTGGCCGGACTGCTGTCCCCTGCTGACCGGCCACGGCACCGGAGCGAGGTCCCACACGCGGCCGCGCACGGCGGTCGGCGTCTCATCGCTCCGGCGGTCCACCCTCGTCGAGGCGGTGTCTACGCGTAGTCCTGCTGACCGCGCCTGGCTGACGTGGCACCCGGCACAACGAGGCGCGGCGCCGGGCGGTCACGCGCCGTACGGGTGTATCGACGCCCGCCCCGGACGTCCGGCGGCTCCGGGACGGGGCCCCGCGCCCCTGCGCGCGGGGGGGCACGGGCGCCGGCCTCCGCCGCGTCGGCCGAGCCGCGGTGCACCGTTCCCACCGGCCCCCGCCGCGTCGGCCGTCCCCGGCCCTCATGCCGCTTCGGTCGTCCCCCGGCTCAGCTCCAGGAGCGTCATGGCCAGCGCGGTGCCGTGACGGCCCAGACGGCCGGCGTAGTGGCCGATGATCTCCATCTCGCGGGCCAGGTTCACGCGCCGGCCGCCGGAGCCGATGCGGGCCCGCTGGATCTCCGCCGAGACGGCCATCCGTTCCTCGATCAGGCCGATGATCCGCGCGTCGAGGTCGTCGATCCGTTCCCGGGCGCCGGTGATGACGGTGGCCGCGGCCTCGTCGTGCGCACCGGTGTGGGCGGCGCGCTCCGGTCGCGGGGCGGACCCGGCGGCGGCGTCGGTGCGGGCGGCGGTGTGCGGGGCGGTGGGGGTGGTGGTCATGGTCTCTCTCCTGGTCGGGGCGGGGCCCGGGGCCGCACGGCCCGGGAGAGACGAGACGCCCCGGGCCGTGTGGCCCGGGGCGCCTGTGGTGTCGCTCGTCAGTGGTTCAAGCAGCACGACCATGGCAGCCGGTGGGCCGGATGCCATAGGTAAAGACGAAGATCGTGTGCTGACGCATGGAAGGCAGTATGCCCCGCCGCGGCGCCCGGTGCCAGCCGGGTTCCGCACCGTGGGACGAGGGTCCCCGCGCCACCCCGTTAGAATTGACCCCACACACCCTCTGGTCACCCTGCCGACACCGTGTCGCCGTAGCAGTCCGACGCGGCCGGGCCACTCCCGGTACTCGTCGCAGCAGGTGCAGCAGATGTTCCCCGCAAGCCGGAAGGCCGCCGCCGTGCCCTCAGCACCCCCCGCCGCCCCCGACAGCAACACCCCGGACGTGGTGCTCGTCGTCGACTTCGGCGCGCAGTACGCCCAGCTCATCGCCCGCCGAGTCCGGGAGGCGCGGGTCTACAGCGAGATCGTCCCCTCGACCATGCCGGTCGCGGAAATGCTCGCGAAGAAGCCGAGCGCGATCATCCTCTCGGGCGGGCCGTCCTCGGTCTACGAGGAGGGCGCCCCCAGCATCGACCGCGCGCTGTTCGAGGCGGGCGTCCCCGTCTTCGGCATGTGCTACGGCTTCCAGATCATGGCGACGACGCTCGGCGGAACCGTCGACAACAGCGGCGCCCGGGAGTACGGCCGCACCGGCCTGAAGGTCACCAAGTCCGACTCCACGCTGTTCGAGGGCACGCCCGAGGAGCAGCCGGTGTGGATGTCGCACGGCGACGCCTGCTCCGCCGCGCCCGAGGGCTTCACCGTGACGGCCTCCACCGACGTGGTGCCCGTCGCCGCCTTCGAGAACGACGCCAAGCGGCTGTACGGCGTGCAGTACCACCCCGAGGTGATGCACTCCACGCACGGCCAGCAGGTCCTGGAGCACTTCCTCTACCGCGGCGCGGGGCTCACCCCGAGCTGGACCACCGGCAACGTCATCGACGAGCAGGTCGCCGCCATCCGCGCGCAGGTCGGCTCCAAGCAGGCCATCTGCGGTCTGTCCGGCGGCGTGGACTCCGCGGTCGCCGCGGCCCTCGTCCAGCGCGCCATCGGCGACCAGCTCACCTGCGTCTACGTCGACCACGGCCTGATGCGCAAGGGCGAGTCGGAGCAGGTCGAGAAGGACTTCGTGGCGGCGACCGGCGTGCAGCTGAAGGTCGTCGACGCCGAGCAGCGGTTCCTCGACGCGCTGGCCGGGGTGTCCGACCCCGAGCAGAAGCGGAAGATCATCGGCCGCGAGTTCATCCGCGTCTTCGAGCAGGCGCAGGCCGAGATCGTCGCCGAGGCCGGCGCCCAGGGCGAGCCCGTCCAGTTCCTGGTCCAGGGCACCCTCTACCCGGACATCGTCGAGTCCGGCGGCGGCACCGGCACCGCCAACATCAAGTCCCACCACAACGTCGGCGGCCTCCCCGAGGACCTGGAGTTCGAGCTCATCGAGCCGCTGCGCCAGCTCTTCAAGGACGAGGTCCGCCGCGTCGGCGCCGAGCTGGGCCTGCCCGAGGAGATCGTCCAGCGGCAGCCCTTCCCCGGCCCGGGCCTGGGCATCCGCATCGTCGGCGACGTCACCAAGGAGCGCCTGGACCTGCTGCGCGAGGCCGACGCCATCGCCCGCGAGGAACTGACCGCCGCCGGTCTGGACCGCGACATCTGGCAGTGCCCCGTGGTGCTGCTGGCGGACGTCCGCAGCGTCGGCGTGCAGGGCGACGGCCGCACCTACGGCCACCCGATCGTGCTGCGCCCGGTCTCCTCCGAGGACGCCATGACCGCGGACTGGTCGCGGCTGCCCTACGACGTCCTGGCCCGCATCTCGACCCGCATCACCAACGAGGTCGCCGAGGTCAACCGCGTCGTGCTCGACGTGACCAGCAAGCCGCCGGGCACCATCGAGTGGGAGTGACCCTCCCCCTCGGCCCCTGAGGCCCCCCGGACGCCGTCCACCACAGCAGCTGTGGCGGGCGGCGTTCGGCTTTCCCGGTCCGGCGCCGGGCGTCCGGCCGTCCCCGTTCAGCCGCGGCGGGCTCGCACCACGCTCGTCACCGCCGCCGTCACCCCCGCCAGGCAGAGGCCGGCGGGCACCAGCAGGACCAGCCAGGCACCGGGCAGGCGGACCCTGCCCAGCGCGTCGAGGGCGTAGAGCACCCCGACGACCAGGGCGCACAGCCCGAGGATCAGGCGGTGGGGTTCGAAGCGGTGGCGCACGGGGGACTCCTTCGCCGGGCCGGGCGGTCAGCGACCGGTCGGGGCGGACGTGGGGGTGGGGGCGGGAGGGGAGGTGGGGGTCGGGGCGGACCCGGACGGCGGGAGGGGCGTGGCGCGCTCCACCCGCGCCATTCCCACTCCGACGTGCACGTCCAGGTCGAGGAGGCCGCGCGGCTTCTCGCCGGCGGCCAGGCCGTGGGCGGGCAGCGTCAGGGAGCGGTGGTATCCGGAGAGGCCGGCCTGCTCCTGTCCGTCGGGCAGCTGGAACCCGCCGGAGCCGACGTCCAGGTGCAAGCGGGTGGTCACGCCCTCGGGCACGTTCACCCGGACCTGGCCGGCGCCGATCTCCACCCGGGTGGCGACGGTCGACCGCTCAGCCGGCCGCAGCCGGCTGAGGTCGAGCCGGAGGTCGCCCGCGCCGAGCTCGTACTGGGGGGCGACGTCGGCGGCGCGCGTCGGCGACCAGCGCCGGTTCCCCACCTGCGAGGAGATGTCCGGCGGCAGCAGCGTCGAGCCTGCCAGCAGCACCGCGGTGAGCAACGCCCAGAACACCGTCCTGCCGCCGGTCCTGCCCCAGCGGGTGCTGACGGCGAGCCCCAGCCCCAGCACCGCCAGGGCACAGGCGAGGCCGAACTGGAGACTGGTGCCGAGCGGATGGCCGATCCACAGGGCCCGGGCGCCGCCCACCCCCGCCGCCACGGCGAGCAGGAACGTCAGGCCGCCGATCGGGAAGGGCCGGCGGGGGGCGGGGGAGCGTGCCGGACGACGGGCCGCCGTGCCGCCGCCCCGGCCTCCCGTCCGCCCGGCGCGGCCTTCGGCGGCCTTCGGGCCCGGCGTGTGCTCCGGCAACGGCACGTCCGCCGGGCCCCACAGGTACGCGGGCTCGGCGGGGCCTGCGGGGTGCCGCCACCAGGACGGGGTGCCGGGCGCGGGCGGGGCGGTGGCCTCCGGCGGCGCGTCGGCCACGGCCTGTGCCGTCGCCGCGCCCACCCGCTCGCCGTCCGGCGCCGAGGCCCGCCCCCGCTGCCGCGTCCAGTACGCCGACCCGGCCACCGCCAGCGACAGCATCACCGTGAACGGCAGCACCCCGCCCCCGCTCACCAGCGAGGGGAACAGGCCGCAGCCGACCAGTGCGAAGACCAGCGCGGTCAGGATCTGCCCGTCGACGCGACCGGACAGCAGCCGCCGCCCCTCGCTCTCCTCCTCGCCCTCCAGCGGCACCAGCAGCCAGGCGAAGCCGTAGAGGATCAGCCCGAGTCCGCTGGTCACGGCCAGTACGGTGAGCACGACGCGGAAGACGACCGGGTCCAGCCCCCAGTGCCGGCCCAGGCCGCCGCAGACCCCGGCCACGACCCGCTGCCGGCTGCGGACCAGCCGCCGCGGACCGTCGGTGCGGCCCCCGCCCGCCGCGGTGGCACCGCCGCCACCCGCCCCGTCCGCTCCGGCACCTGCGGCGGCGTCACCGCCGTGGGCGGCACCGGAAGCTGACGGTCCGGTGGGCTCGGGGGAGGGGGAGGCTGCGTCGGTCATGTGGCCATGGTGTCAAGACCGGGTGCGGGGCGGCATCGGTGGAAACCCTGGAAGGTCCCTGAGATCGCAGGTCGCGGGCGTGTCCGGGGCCCGGGCGGCACCGCCCGGGCCGCCTCCGCCCACCGCGGGGTGCGGCCCTCGGTCACAGTGCCCTGCGAGTCGTGGAAACCGGACGACTATCGTTCTTGTCCATACGTACGAGACCGGACACACGGGCGATGCGGTGCTGCCGGGGGATCCGACACGTACGGGGGAGACGAGGAGCGCGGTGGAGATGCCGGGGAACGACGGGCGGCTGGTCGCCGGACGGTACCGCATGCTCGAACAGATCGGCCGCGGTGGCATGGGCACGGTCTGGCGGGCGCACGACGAGCTGCTGGCGCGTCAGGTCGCGGTCAAACGGCTGCACGTGTCGCCGGAACTGGCCGCCGACGAGCTGGCCACCCGCAACGAACGCACCCGGCGGGAGGCCCAGGCCGCCGCACGCATCAACCACCCCAACGTGGTCAGCGTCCACGACGTGGTCGAGGACGAGGGCCTGCCCTGCATCGTCATGGAGTACGTGCCCTCCCGGACGCTCGGCGACGCCATCAAGGAGAACGCCGCCACGCGCGCGGAGGGCACCGGGCCGCTGGATCCCGCCGAGGCGGCGCGCATCGGCCGCGGCATGGTCGCCGCGCTGCGGGCGGCGCACCACGCGGGCGTCCTGCACCGCGACGTGAAACCGGGCAACGTCCTCCTCGGCGAGGACGGCCGGGTGGTGCTCACCGACTTCGGGATCGCCGTCGCCAGCGGCACGACCACCCTCACCAAGACCGGTGAACTCATCGGCTCCATCGACTACCTCGCCCCGGAGATCGTCAAGGGCGGCACCCCCACCGCCGCCTCCGACCTGTGGGCCCTGGGCGCGACGCTCTACCAGGCGCTGGAGGGGCGCCCGCCGTTCCGGCGGGACACCGCCGTGGAGACGGCGTACGCCATCGCCACCGGGGAGTTGACGCCGCCGCGGAACGCCGGACCGCTCAAGGCACTCGTCGAGGCGCTCCTCGCCCAGGAGCCGGAGCTCCGGCCGGGTGCCGCCGCCGTGGAGCAGGCACTGCGCGCGCCCGCCGCCGAACCCGAGACGGCCCACTACACCCTCAGCGGCGACTGGCACCGCGGCGCGGCCACACCCGGCCGCCACACCCACGAGGACACCGGCCCCAGCGGCTACGGCCCCGCCCCCCAGCACGAGGCGAGCACCGCCCCGGGCGCCGCGACGCAGACCCCGCAACCCGGGGCCCACACCCCGCAACCCGGGGCCCACACTCCGCAACCCGGGGCCCACACTCCACAACCCGGGGCCCACACTCCGCAACCCGGCCTCCCGGGCCAGCTGTACTTCTCCCAGAGCCCGACGCTCAGCCCGTACACCGCGGGCCGGAGCGAGACGGCGGGCGGCGCCCGGCGCGCGGCCGTGTGGGCGGTGGTCGGCTTCCTGGTCGTCGCCGCACTCACCGGCGGCGTCGCCCTGTGGCTGATGCGCGACGACGGCACGCGGACCGCCGACGCCCACGTCTCGGAGAACCCGACCGGCGACGCCCGTCCCACGCACTCCCCGTCCGCGTCCGCCTCACCCGACCTGCCGCCCCCGCCGGCGCTGCCCGCGGGCTTCCACCGGGTGGCCGAGCCGGAGTTCGGCTACGCGATACCCGTCCCCGACGGCTGGAGCCGCCAGGTGCGGCAGGGCAGAGGCGTGACCTACCACTCCCCGAACGGGCCCGCCTACCTCAAGGTGGACATACTGCCGCTGCCCAGCGCCGACCAGGTCGGCCACTTCAAGGACGTGGAGGAGGACCTGCGCGCCCAGGAGCCGGGCTACCAGCGGATGCGGCTGGAGGGCACGCAGTACCAGGGGCAGGAGGCGGCGATCTGGGAGTTCCGCATAGGTTCGACCCACGCCATCGACCTCGGCTTCGGCGCGGACGGCAAGGAGTACGCCCTCTACCTCTCCTCACCCGACGGGAAGTGGGACGCCAACCAGGGGATCTTCAGCCAGGCGCAGGCCGGGTTCCGGCGCGTGACCGCGGACGACTGAGGCGAGGACCGAGTCCCCCGCACCGACCGGGCCCCGGTGGGGCCGGGCCCGGTTCTCCGGGCCGTCTCAGGGTCGCCCCTGATGCCCGTGCCACCGACGCCGTGTGACGATCTGAGGGTGACCACCGCCGCGCCCGGGACGGAAACCGGGTACTCCTCAGGACCCGACAACCGGAACGAGCCGGCCCCGCGCCGCCTCTACCGGAGTGCGGACGGCCGGTGGCTGGGCGGCGTGGCCCGCGGCCTCGCGGGCCACCTGGGGCTGCCCGTCTCCTGGGTCCGCATCGTCTTCCTCGCCCTCTTCCTGGCGCAGGGCCTCGGGGCGCTGCTGTACGCCGCGTTCTGGTTCGTGGTGCCGCTGGGCGTGGGCGGGGCACGCCCCGGGACGCAGGACGCAGCCCACCCGGGCGGAGCCGCCGGCCGGCACCGGGGCCTCGTCGGGCGCCGGCCGGACAAGGGGCGGGTCCTGGCCCTGGTGATGCTCCTCATCGGCGCCGGCGTGCTCGCCGCCCGCTTCCCCAGCGCCCGCGGCGGCCCCTACCTCTGGCCGCTGCTGCTCATCGGCGTCGGGGTGGCCCTGGTGTGGCGGCAGGCCGACAACGCGCGCCGCGCCCAGTGGCTGGAGATGGGACGCGGCAAGGGCGCGCTGCCGCTGCTGCGGGTCGCCGCCGGGGTGCTGCTGGTGGCCATGGGCGTCTCGGCCTTCGTCGTGCTCCGCGGCACCCTCCACGACCTGGGCGCGGTGCTCCAGGCCGCCGTCGCCGTCGTCGTCGGCATCGCGCTGCTCGCCGGCCCCTACCTGGTGCGGATGGCCCAGGACCTCTCCGAGGAACGCCTGATGCGCATCCGGGCCCAGGAGCGCGCCGAGGTCGCCGCCCACGTCCACGACTCCGTCCTGCACACCCTCACCCTCATCCAGCGCAACGCCGACAACCCGCGCGAGGTCGCCCGGCTCGCCCGGGCCCAGGAGCGCGAGCTGCGCAACTGGCTGTACGAGCCGCGCGACGCCACCGCCGCGGCCGAGGAGGCGGAGCGGGAGCCGACGCGGCTGGCCGAGGCGGTGCGCCGGGCCGCGGCGGAGGTCGAGGACAAGCACGGCGTGCCGATGGAGGTCGTCGTGGTGGGCGACTGCGACCTCGACGAGCGGCTGGAGGCGCTGATCAAGGCCGCGCGGGAGGCGATGGTCAACGCCGCCAAGTACGGTGGCGAAGGCGGTGCGGTCCAGGTCTTCGCCGAGGTGGAGGGGCGTACCGTGTTCGTCTCCGTACGCGACCGGGGGCCGGGGTTCGACCCCGAGAACCTGCCGGAGGACCGCATGGGGGTGCGCGAGTCCATCATCGGGCGGATGCGCCGCCACGGCGGCACCGCCCGTATCCGGCCCGCCCCGGACGGGGGCACCATGGTGGAGCTGGAGACCGAACGGGCCGCCTGAGGCGGGCACCGGGCCGGCGCCGGGACGACCGGACCGGCGCCACCCCCTCCGCATCCGCCCGCGCGGCGTCGCGGGCGCCCACGACCACACCCGGCCCGCACGGCCGCCGGGGCGAGAACAGGACGGAACGGAAGCCGACATGACTCCTTCTCCACAGGGACCGGCAGCCGCCGGTGACGAGCCCGGCGCCGAGGCCGGAGGGGGCGGCCCGGCGGCCGGCCGCCGGGTCCGGGTGGTGCTCGTCGACGACCACCGCATGTTCCGCACCGGGGTGCAGGCCGAGATCGGCGAGACCGGACGGACCGGTGTGGAGGTGGTGGGCGAGGCGGCCGACGTCGACCAGGCGGTCACGGTGATCGCCGCGGCCCGTCCCGACGTCGTCCTGCTCGACGTGCACCTGCCGGGCGGCGGCGGTGTCGAGGTACTGCGGCGCAGCGCCTCCCTGATGACCGGTCAGGACCGCCCGGTGCGCTTCCTGGCGCTCTCGGTCTCCGACGCCGCCGAGGACGTCATCGGCGTCATCCGCGGCGGCGCCCGGGGCTACGTCACCAAGACCATCACCGGCACCGACCTGGTGAACGCCGTCTTCCGGGTGGCCGACGGCGACGCCGTCTTCTCGCCGCGGCTGGCCGGGTTCGTGCTGGACGCCTTCGCCTCCACCGACGCGGCCCCCGTCGACGAGGACCTGGACCGGCTCACCCAGCGCGAGCGCGAGGTCCTGCGGTTGATCGCCCGCGGGTACGCCTACAAGGAGATCGCCAAGCAGCTCTTCATCTCCGTCAAGACGGTCGAGTCCCACGTCTCGGCGGTGCTGCGCAAGCTCCAGCTCTCCAACCGGCACGAGCTGACCCGCTGGGCGACCGCCCGCCGCCTCATCTGAGGACCGGGCCGCCGCACCGGCCGGACCTGTACTGGCCGGACCGCCGCACCGGCAGACACGGGCAGCCGGTGCGGCGCGCGCGGCCGGTTTGTCCTCACACCGGGCGGGAGGCGCCCGCGAACGGCATCTGGTCCAGGGGCGCGAGCCGCACCGGGGCGCCGGGGTGAGGCGCGTGGATCATCTGCCCGCCGCCCACGTAGATCCCGACGTGGCTCACCCCGGAGTAGAAGAACACCAGGTCGCCGGGGGACAGCTCGGCACGGCCGACGCGCCTCCCGACGTTGATCTGGGTGTAGGTGGTGCGGGGCAGCGAGACCCCGGCGGCCCGCCACGCGGCCTGCGTCAGTCCGGAGCAGTCGAAGGCCGAGGGCCCCGTGGCCCCCCACACGTACGGCTTCCCCAGCGCGGCGTAGGCGTAGGCGACGGCCCGGGCGGCACGCGGGGAGGGGGCGCCCGACAGGGTGCGGGGCCCCGCGTCGCGGGAGGCGCGGGCGGGGGCGGCCGCCGTGTCGGCCGCGGCGACCTCCCGGCGCTCGGCCGCGGTCAGGTGGGAGAGCAGCGCCCGGGCGCTGCGGAGCCTGGCCTGCACTGTCTCCTTGCGCTGTTGCATCTCCCGCCGGGTGCGGCGCAGCGCGGCGTCCTCCCGCCGCGCCCGCGTGCCGACCTCCCGCACGGAGTCCAGAGCCCGGGCGTAGGCGCGCACGGCGGTGGCCTGGCGGTCGCCTACCCGGTCCAGCAGGGCCGCGCCCTCCAGGTAGTGGCGCGGGTCGGAGGAGAGGGCCAGCTGCACCGTGGGGTCGACGCCCTGACCGCGGTACTGCGAGGAGGCCACCGCGCCCAGGGCGGTCCGGGCGGAGTTGAGCGCCGCGGTGCGGTGCGCCGCCTCGTCCTGGAGGCCGGTCAGCCGGCGCCGGGACTGCTCGGCCTCGCTCCGGGCGCCGTCGTACCGCTCGGTGGCGACCTCGGCCTGCCGGTAGAGCTCCGCCACCCGGGCCCGGACCTCGGCGGTGCCGGGCCGGGCGGTGCGTCCGGTGTCGTGGGCGACCGGCGAGGGGGCCGCGTGGCCGGTGCCCTCCAGTGCCGTGGTGCTCGCCGCGCCCGCCAGGGCCAGCGTCAGGGCGGTGCGTGCGGTGGGGCCGGCCAGGGGGCGGTGCCTGGGCTTGCGGTGGGACGCCACGGGGGCGCTCACTTCCTTCTCGGGCGGGGGACGAGCCGGGCCGCCCGGTCCGGCGGCGTCCCGCAACGGGGGAACGGGCGCCGCCGGACCGCGGCGGGGTGACCGCCGTCCGCCGGGACGGAAGACCGGCGGACGGGATCGGTCACCTGGACGAGGACGCTAGGCGGCGTCCCCTGCCCTCCGAACCGTCTTGCTCGGCATTGCCCGAACCTGGTCGTCGCGCGATCGGAAGGCTTCGTCACGCTCGGTCGAACCGGACGAAGTGACCCCTCTCACGACCGAATCAACTGGTCCGTCCATCACATCTCCCGCCCGGAGGTAAGTCGTCCCGCCCGCCCCGGGACAGGCGCGCCTCCCGGTGGACGTGCGGACGCCGGCGGGCCCGGCGGGGACGGGCGGACCCCCTCCTGCCGACGGCCGCTCCGGGGCCGGCGGATACGATCGCCGACCATGGACGTAGCCATCAACGTTTTCGTCGGCCTGCACATCATCGGCATCGGGGCGCTCCTCGGCGGGTTCCTCACCCAGATGAAGGCCATGAGCGCCGGCACGGCCCGGTTCACCCCCGCGATGCTGCACGGGGCCCTCACCATGCTGGTCACCGGCGTCGCGCTGGTCGGCCTCAACCAGGGCGCGGGCTACCCGCTCGACAACATCAAGTTCGGCATCAAGCTGCTCTTCCTGATCGTCATCCTGGGCCTGGTCTACGTGAAGCGGGACGAGGAGCGCGTGGCCAAGCCGCTGTTCGCCACCGTCGGCGGGCTCACCATGGCCAACATCTTCATCGCCGTACTGTGGACGTGACCAAGAACACACCCTGCGCCGACCGGACTTCGGCAACCCCCCCCACGCACCGCGTGACCAGCGGACCTCCCCTCGCCGACGCCACCGGGTGACGGGCCGCCGCACACCGGGTGACCGGCGGCGCCGGAACACCGCCCCCGCCAAGGTTGTTGAACGGTCGACGAGTTCGGCGCGGACCGCCTCTCGTCCGCCCTTCCCCATCCCTGACGCAGAGGTGAGTCACATGTCCGTCGCCAGCACCGAAATCCCCGGCTACACCGTCGGCACCTGGGCCATCGACCCGGTCCACTCGGAGGTGTCCTTCTCCGTCAAGCACCTCGGCATCGCCAAGGTCAAGGGCCGCTTCGACGAGTTCGAGGGAGAGCTCACCACCGCCGAGGACCCGGAGAAGTCGGCGGTCACCGCCACCATCCGCACGGCCTCCGTCTCCAGCGGCAACGCCGACCGGGACACCCACATCCGTGCCGAGGACTTCCTGCACAGCGAGGCCTTCCCGGCGATGACCTTCACCTCCACCGGCGTCCGCGCCGCGGACGGGGACCTGCTCGTCGACGGCGAGCTGACCGTCCGCGACGTCACGCGTCCGGTCACCCTGGCCCTGGAGGTCAACGGCTTCGGCACCGGCATGGACGGCAAGCCCGCCGCCGGTTTCACCGCCACCACCGAGATCCGCCGCTCGGAGTTCGGCGTCGCCCCCGGCGTGCCCGCTGCGGCGCTCGGCGACGTCATCAGGATCACCCTGGAGATCGAGGCCAACCAGCGCGCCTGAACGGACCGGCGAGCGGGCCGGAGGCACCGGCGTCCGCCCCGCTCGCCCGCCCGGAGGCCGCGGGCCCGCTCTCCCGGAGGCCCGGCTTCGGCGGGGCCGGCGCGCGGGCCGACGTCCGCGGTGACCGAACGCGCACGCCCTGCGGCGGACCGCAGCGGTTGTCCACAGGCGCCCCCACCTGTCGCTGCGGCGGCCTAGACTCGGTGGGCGATGAGCAGCCTCTTTGACGACAGCTTCCTGGCGGACCTCGACCCGAAGGACGAGGGCCCGCCGCCCCCTCCCGAGGAGGAACACCCTCAGGAGGAGATCCCGGCCGACCTCTTCGAGGGCGGCTACGCCGGCAAGTACGGCGGCGCCTACGAGAGCGCTCCGGCCTCCTCGGACGCCTACTACCGCAACGGCGCCCCCCGCCCCGCCGTCGACCCCGCGAAGCTGCTGGAGGGCCTCAACGAGCAGCAGCGCGCCGCCGTCGCCCACCACGGCTCTCCGCTGCTCATCGTCGCGGGCGCCGGTTCCGGCAAGACCCGTGTCCTCACCCACCGCATCGCCTACCTGCTGGGCGAGCGCCGGGTGCACCCCGGCGAGATCCTGGCCATCACCTTCACCAACAAGGCCGCGGCCGAGATGAAGGAGCGCGTCGCCGACCTCGTGGGCGCCCGCGCGAACGCCATGTGGGTCTCCACCTTCCACAGCGCGTGCGTGCGCATCCTGCGGCGCGAGTCCAAGCGGCTCGGGTTCACCTCGTCGTTCTCGATCTACGACGCGGCCGACTCCAAGCGGCTCATGGCGCTGGTCTGCCGCGACCTGGACCTCGACCCCAAGCGCTTCCCGCCGAAGTCCTTCAGCGCCAAGGTCTCCAGCCTGAAGAACGAACTGGTCGACGAGGAGACCTTCGCCGACCAGGCCCAGGACGGCTTCGAGAAGTCGCTGGCCGAGGCGTACCGGATGTACCAGGCACGGCTGCGCGAGGCCAACGCCCTCGACTTCGACGACATCATCATGACGACGGTCAACCTGCTCCAGGCCTTCCCCGACGTCGCCGACCACTACCGCCGCCGCTTCCGCCACGTCCTGGTCGACGAGTACCAGGACACCAACCACGCGCAGTACACCCTGGTGCGCGAGCTGGTCGGCCCGGCCGAGACCGCCGCCGAGCTCTGCGTGGTGGGCGACGCAGACCAGTCCATCTACGCCTTCCGCGGCGCCACCATCCGCAACATCCTCCAGTTCGAGGAGGACTACCCGGACGCCAGGACGATCCTGCTGGAGCAGAACTACCGCTCCTCGCAGACCATCCTCAACGCCGCCAACGCCGTCATCGAGCGGAACGAGAACCGCCGCCCGAAGAACCTGTGGACGGACGCCGGCGCCGGCGCCACCATCACCGGCTACGTCGCCGACACCGAGCACGACGAGGCGCAGTTCGTCGCCGACGAGATCGACCGGCTCACCGACGCGGGCGACGCGCGCGCCGGGGACGTCGCCGTCTTCTACCGCACCAACGCCCAGTCGCGTGTCTTCGAAGAGGTCTTCATCCGCGTCGGCCTGCCCTACAAGGTCGTCGGCGGCGTGCGGTTCTACGAGCGCAAGGAGGTCCGCGACATCCTCGCGTACCTGCGGGTGCTCGCCAACCCCGAGGACAGCGTGCCGCTGCGCCGCATCCTCAACGTTCCCAAGCGCGGCATCGGCGACCGTGCCGAGGCGATGATCGACGCGCTGGCGCAGCGCGAGAAGATCACCTTCCCGCAGGCGCTGCGCCGCGTCGACGAGGCGTACGGCATGGCCGCCCGCTCCGCCAACGCCGTCCGGCGCTTCAACGTCCTGATGGAGGAACTGCGCACCGTAGCCGAGTCCGGCGCCGGCCCCGCCACAGTGCTGGAGGCGGTGCTGGAGCGCACCGGCTACCTCGCCGAGCTGCAGTCCTCCACCGACCCGCAGGACGAGACCAGGGTGGAGAACCTCCAGGAACTCGCCTCCGTGGCCCTGGAGTTCGAGCAGGACCGTGCGACGGTGGGCGCAGCCGCCCCCGCCGGACAAGGGGCCGACGCCGCAGCCGCGGGAAGCGCCGAGGGTGTGAGTGCGGCGGCAGGCGGCGCGCAGCCGGACGCCGACGCCGCCGACACGGACGCCGCCGACACGGACGCCGCCGACACGGACGCCGCCGACACGGACGCCGCCGACACGGACGCGGCGGCCGCCGGACCGGAGACGGCCGCTCCCGGGGCGACCCTCGCCGAGTTCCTGGAGCAGGTCGCGCTGGTCGCCGACTCCGACCAGATCCCCGACGACGACGAGGAGGGCGCCGGCGTCGTCACCCTCATGACGCTGCACACCGCCAAGGGCCTGGAGTTCCCGGCGGTCTTCCTCACCGGCATGGAGGACGGCGTCTTCCCCCACATGCGGGCGCTGGGCCAGACCAAGGAGCTGGAGGAGGAGCGCCGCCTCGCGTACGTGGGCATCACGCGTGCCCGCGAGCGGCTGTACGTCACCCGCGCCACGATGCGCAGTGCCTGGGGACAGCCCTCCTACAACCCGCCCTCGCGCTTCCTGGAGGAGATCCCCGAGGCCTACGTCGACTGGCGCCGCCGGGGCCCGTCCACCCCCTCCGCCTCGATGGGGTCGGTCTCCGGCAAGGGCGGCGGCATCGGCTCGGGCCTGTCCTCCAGCAGGTCCAGGGGGCCGAGCGGCTTCGCCACGCGCCGGGCCGGGGAGCGGCAGGTCGTCGCCCTGGAGATCGGTGACCGCGTCACGCACGACAGCTTCGGCCTCGGCACCGTCGTAGGGGTGAAGGGCAGCGGCGACAACGCCGAGGCCACCATCGACTTCGGCGGCGAGAAGCCCAAGCGCTTGCTGCTCCGCTACGCCCCCGTCGAGAAGCTCTGAGCCGGGAAGGGGCCCGGCTCGCCGGGGACCAGGCAGGGCCGGGACGGCCCGGGCGTGGCCAGGAGGCGACCGCCGGGGCCCCGGTCGTCCCCGGCCGTCCCCGGCCACCCGGCCGCCTTCGCCGGTGACCCGTTCCCGCCGGCGGCCGGGGGAGCGGGCTGCGAGGTCGGGAGGGATCGCCCATCCGGCCGGGACGCAGGAGCGATCCGGTGGTTCGGCGACCCGGCGACCCGGCGACCCGGCGGGTCGGCGACCTGGCGGGTCGGCGACCTGGCGGTCCGGACGTCCGTCAGCGGGGGTCGATGCCGTGCTTGAGCAGCCAGGGCAGCGGGTCGATGGGTGACCCGCCGCCGGGCCGCACCTCGAAGTGCATGTGCGGGCCCGTGGTGTTGCCGGAGTTGCCCGAGTAGGCGATGGTGTCGCCCGCCTTCACCGAGCCGGAACGGACCCGGGTGCTGCTGAGGTGGCAGTACCAGGTCTCCGTGCCGTCGGGGGCGGTGACGATCGCCATGTTGCCGTAGGCGGAGTTGTACTGGGTGCGGACCGTGCCGTCCGTGGCGGCCATGACCTTCGTCCCGTACGAGACGGGGAAGTCGATGCCGGTGTGGACCGACATCCAGTTGACGCCCGCCTGGCCGAAGTAGGCGCTCAACCCGTGCTGCTCCACCGGCATCGCGAACTTGGGACGCAGCGCCTCGCGCCGGGCGGCTTCCTCCGCCTTGCGCTTCTTCTCCGCCTCCTGCCGCTGCTTGAGGTCGATGCGCTCCTGGGTCCGGCTGGCCCGGTCAGCGAAGTCGTCGGCTCCCGCGCTGACGCCGGCGAGCTGCGTGTCGAGCCGGCTGTTGGCCGCCGCCGAGGTGACCGTCGCCCCGTCGGGCGCCGCCTGTGTGGTCGAGTCCTCCGCGTCGGCGCTGCCTCCCACCATGCCGGTCACCGAGGCGGCGGCGGCCGCGCAGACGCCCATGGCCGCGACGGACGGCACCGCCACCGTGAGCAGCGCCGAACGCTTGGGGCGGGGGCTGCGGCGACGGCCCCGCCCCGCACCGGTCCGACCGCTCGCCGCCGACCGCGACGAGGCCCGGGAGGTGCCGGTGGCTGCGCCGTCCTCCTCGGCATGGCCCGGCATGTCGCCGTCACCGAGGGTGTCGCCGTGCAGGGCTGCCGACGGGTCGCTGTCCACATGGTCCGGTACGCCCGTCACCTGGGCGGCTTCGGGGGTGCCGACGGCGTTCCACGGGAATGTGGCGGTGAGGGTTTCGGCGGCGGCGTGAGCGAAGACTGCTTCGGCGGGCGGTGCGGGTACGCCCTGGGGCGGCCCGGGGACGCCCTGGGAAAGGACGGTCGCCTCGCCCGGGGCGGTGGCCTCACCCGGGTTCGTCGGGTGGCCGGCGTACGTCGGGTCGAGGAGGTGCATGTCGCCCCAGGCGACTGTGGCCCACTGGTCCTGGTGCGCATCGAGGCCGTCGCCCGGTCCGGCCGGCTGCCGCGGGGGCCCGCCCTGCGCGGGGATGCCGGCGTGCATCCCTTCGGTGGGGTGGCCCCAGGCGGTCGCCGACCCGGTCGTGACGGCATCGGGTCGGTCGCGGTGGGGGCCGTCGGCCGGGGCTGCGGACCAGCCGTGACCACTCCAGGGCGCGTCGGCCGGGACGCTGAGGTCGGCGAGGGTGGGCGTGGCGTACGGGACAGCGCCGAAGGTGTCGGTGACGTTAGGGACCAACACCGTGTCGAGGTGCCCGCCTTCGGTGCGGAGGCCGACGGGGGCGCCCGCCGCGTGCACCTCCGGCGTGAAGTGGCCGGTGCCGTAGGGGGCGACGTCCTGGAAGGCGCCGAAGTGGTGATCGGTCTCCCAGCCCGCCACGGTGCCGGCGGTTCCAGCCGGGTGGACACCGCCGTCCGCCGGCCAGCCGGCCTGCGATGGCCGGCCGCTTTCCGGCGACCAGCCGCCGTCCGTGGAGGCGGAGCTGTGATTCCCGCCGCTGTGATTCCCGCCGCTGTGATTCCCGCCCGTCCAGGAGTCGTTGTCGTCGCCGGGGGGCCTGGGGTGCCCGATCTGCTCGGCGAGGACGCCGTCGTGGAGACCGGTGCCGTGTCCGCCGGCGGGGTGGGCGTAGGTGGCGTCCTGGTAGGTGCCCGGGTCGTAGGGCGAGGGGGCGGGCGTCCGGCCGTCGAAGGGGGTGACTCCGTACCCGCCGCCACCCTGCGTCGCGGAGTCGTAGTCGTAGCTCTGCCACGCGTGTTCGCCCGCATAGGTGGGGGCCGAGTGGGTATCGCTGTAGGAGCCGGGAAGTTCACCAAACAGCGGGTCCTCGGCGGCTCCGGGGCCGGGGCTGTAGGGGTGAGGAGCCGGTGTGCCGTAGCCGTCGGCCCGGGACGGCTGCGGGTAGGGCGCGTACGCCGGGTGGTGCGCGGAGGGGCCGGCCGGGAGCGGAGCTTCCGACGGATTACGGGCGTTCACCACCAACCAACTTCTCTTTCGCCTCGGCAGCAGGAGAATTAGCGGCGACTGTACCTGTCGGTAAGCGGCCGGACAATCTTCCGGCGGGCCGTCCGCCACCCCGCAGTGGCCCCGGCGTGCCGATTCTGCGGCGCCCGCCCGGCCGCAGTTCTGCTGTTCGACACGGCCCGGTCACACCACGTCGGCCTGTCGTTCCCCTGCCGGGGCCCTGTTCCCGTTCCTCCCCGTGTACGCCGCACGCCGCGCCCCTCCCTCGGACGCCCCACCCACGGACACGCCCCGCCCTATGGGTCCGCGCAGCACAGGTGGGGAGGCGCGGCGTGCGGCGAACGGACTCGCGATGGGGCCGGCGCATGCGGTGCGGCATGGGTGCGGCATGTGATGACGCATGCCTGGCCGGGGGGGAAGTGCGGGGCGTAGGACATCGGGGTTTCCGGGGTGGGTGGGTGTCGGGAGGTGGGGTGTCGGGGCGGTGCGGTAACTGGTCCGCTGTGCACGGGTGTTGGGGTAGGGGCGCGGTATTGGGATCAGTGGACCAGCCCGGGGTGTTCCGTGGCGACGCGGGTGTTCCGTGGTCGACCCGGGGTGTTCCGTGGTCGGCCCGGGGCGTTCCCAGGTGGCCTGGCACGTCCAGCGGGTTCCTCGCCTGTGCCGGTGTGCCGGTGTGCCGTGTCCTCGGTGCAAGTGCGGGTGCAGGTGCGGGTGCGGGCGGTGCGGACGCAGGTTGAACTGCGTGCTTCGGGCGGGTGGCGGGTGGGCATGGACGAATCGGGCTGTGCGAGGCGGACACGTGTGATTTCGCACTCGCTGCATGTCGCAGCGCGGACCGGCAGCCCTTGCTGGCGATAACGTTCCCCACGCCGGCGGCCGTCACGGCTGCACGGCCTCAGGAGTTGTCGGTTCGGCACCGTCCGATTGACGCGGGCGGCGTCCACCTGGCTTGGAGGCAGTGATGAGTGTGGCGGGTCAGCACAGCGGGACCTCGGCGGAGCAGGTCCCGGTCGGCGCGGACGGCCTCGGAGGGCCGTTGCGCGTGGTCGTGGCCAAGCCGGGGCTCGACGGGCACGACCGAGGGGCGAAGGTCATCGCCCGCGCGTTGCGGGACGCGGGTATGGAGGTCATCTACACCGGCCTTCACCAGACTCCCGAGCACATCGTCGACACCGCCATCCAGGAGGACGCCGACGCCATCGGTCTGTCCGTCCTCTCGGGTGCGCACAACACCCTGTTCGCCAAGGTCGTCGACCTCCTCAAGGAGCGGGACGCCGAGGACATCACGGTCTTCGGCGGCGGCATCATCCCCGAGGAGGACATCGCAGCCCTCAAGTCCCGTGGCGTAGCCGAGATCTTCACGCCCGGCGCCACGACCGCGTCGATCGTGGACTGGGTCAACGCCCACGTGCGCCGCAGCGGGGTCTGACACCGGCCACCGCCTGCGCGGCATCGTCGGCGTGGCACCGTCGCGCGGCGTTTCCTGCGCGGCACCGTCGCGCGGCGTCTCCTGCGCGGCACCGTCGGCGTGGCAGCTCCTGCGTCCGGCCGGTTGCGTTCAGCCGAGCAGACCCCGCTGTCTGCGCCGTGCCGTGCGCATCGCACGGCACGGGCCGCGCCGGTCAGGTGGCTGTGACCAGGTTGCGGGGCGGCCCCGGTGTGGGCACCCCACGCCCACCGCGGTGGCACACCGGCCGGTCGACCTCGCTCCGCCCGCCGCCGGGTGGCCGGGGCTTTGCCCACCACCGGGTGACCGCGGTTCGACCACTGCGGGTGGCCGGCACTCCGGCTCCCCACGGGGTGGCCGCGGCTCGCCCCCACGGACGTCCGACGGTCCCCCCATGGACGTCCGACGCTCCCCGCACGGGCGTCCGATGCTCCCTGCACGGGCGTCCACTTCCACGGGCGTTCGACGCTCCCTCCCAGGCGTCCGAACCTCTCCGTCAGGCGGCGGGGCGGGGAGGTAGCCAAGGCCCGCCGTCCGCAGCACCGTCGAGTTCGGCCGCCATCAGGGCACGGAGTTCCAGCGTGGACACCAGCCGCTGGAACGCTTCCGACCAGTAACCGCCCGCCCCCGGCACGGTGTCCGGCGCGGGCTCTGGTATCGCGGTGAGGGACCGGAGGTGGTCGGCGGCCTCCGGGGCCAGACAGCGTTCGGCCAGCCCCATCACGCCGCTGAAACTCCAGGGGTAGCCGCCCGCGTCGCGAGCGATGTCCAGTGCGTCCACCACAGCGCGCCCGAGCGGTTCCGACCACGGCACCTCACACACCGCGAGCAGCTGGAAAGCGTGCGACAGACCGTGCGAGGCGATGAACCGGGCCACCCGGTCCGCGCGTTCCACCGGAGGCAGCACCGCCAGCAGCCGCGCCACGTCCCGCGAGGAGCCGCCCGGTGCCGGTACGTCGAAGACCGGGACGGCCGCCGTCGTCTCCGCAGCGGACACCGGAACGCCTGCCAAGGCCCTGGCCCAGTCTGCGTTTCCCTGTCGGACTGCCGCCTGGCACCACGCGTCGTGCAACTCGGCCCGCCACCCGTCGGCCACCGGGAGAGAGACCAACCGGGCCGGTGTCAGACCCCCGAGGTGACTGCGCCACGTCTCCAGCGGTGCGGCGGCAACGAGCTGTGTCAGCCACCAGGAACGGGTGCCGCGCCCCGCGGGGGGCCGGGCCGTGACGCCGTCCCGCCGCATCCCGGCGTCGCACTCGTAGGGAGCCTCGACGAGGATGCGCCAGGTACCGCCCTCGGCGACCAGGTGCACACAGGCCCGGGCGCGGACGGCCATGCGGGCCGCCAGGGCGGAACCCGGCAGCGTCGAGAGGAGTTCGGCGGCGAGCGCGCGCACCGAGGTGCTGCGGTCGGCCATGGCCTGTTCCAGGAAGACCTCGTCCGCCTCGACCAACGACGGCCGCAGGGCGTCCAGGAACATCAGGCGGTCCTCCGCCGATTCCCCGGACCAGGTCCGGGACAGCAGCTCCCGCCCCACCGCCGGGTCGGCCTCCCGGACCGCCGAGAGAAGGGCGACGCGTTCGGCGAACAGGCCCTCTTGCCACGTCCGGTGGGCCGCACCGATGTCCGCCGCTCCGCTCCCACCGTCGGCCGCGGCCCGCAGCGCGAAGCGCCACTCCGGATTGATCCGGGCCAGCCACAGCGCCCGCGGGCCGCCGAACGCCAGTACTGCAGGACGGAGGTCGGTGCGACCTCGGGCGGCGTCCAGCAGGGCCGGAAGCAGCTCCTCAGGAGCTCGGTAGCCGTGTTCCCGCGCTGCCCCCAGCCATCCGGGCAGGAGCTCCGCGAGGTCGGGATCGGTGCCCCCGTGCGTCCCGGACGCCGTGGTCTCGCGTCCCGCCAGCAGACTCGCCAGCCTTCGGCGGGCGGCCGGAGGCAGCGCCGGCCGCGGATCGTGAGGTGCGAGTGGCAACCGTTCCGCGGCGATCGCAGGCCGGAGCGAGGCCCTGCGCCACACGGTGCTCACGGCAGCGGCGTCGAGAAGCGCCAGGGTGGAGCTGCGCCCCTCGGGCTCCGCAGACGACGCTCGACGCCGACGCGTGCCGAGCAGCGCCGCGGACAGCAGATCCGGCCAACATGTTGGCGAGTGCACGGGTACCTCCTTCGGGCGGATGCGGATGCGGATGCGGATGTGGACGCGGGCGTGGGCGCGGGTGCGGACGCAGGTGTGAAAGTGGTTGCGGTTGCGGTTGCGGTTGCGGTTGCGGTTGCGGTTGCGGTTGCGGCTGCGGTTGTGGTTGTGGGGGTGGAAGGGGCGAGGTGGCGCTACGTCGTATCGCGGTCGGGGGCGCAGAGCCGTCGGGCAGGTCGGGCCGGTCAGAGCATCACCGGGTCGGGCGCCCAAGCGGTCAGCGGAAGGAAGCCGTGGTGACCACATTCGCCGAAGACCGTCAGCGGGGAACCGCCCGACAGCGCCGCCAGCCGCCAGGGACCCGCACGACGCAGGAAGCGTGGGTCCAACGGCAGGGCCGACTCGCCCTCCGCGTCGGCTATCTGCCAGCCCTGGGCGTCCTCCCCGGCCGGTAGCGGTACGACGTCCGCGAGTACCACCGGCCACGCCTCCTGCCAGGGATCGTCGCGGAGAGCGTCTCCGTAGGCGGCCAGCGCGGCATGGACCCCGACGCCGTCGGGGACCCGTCCCGGGGCCGGCTCGCCGTGGTCGGGCCCCAGGGCCACCCGGAGCGGGGCGGCTGCCGGGTAGTAGCCCAACTCCGCGTCGACCGCGGTCCCCGGTTCGAGCCGGAGCTCGAACGGCCGACCAGGGGCGCTGAACGCCAGGTGCAGCGCCATGCGCCGGGACCGCTCACCGCGTAACCAGATCCTCCGGGAGGCCACCCGGCCCTCACGAGCCTCGCGCCTGCCCAGGACGAGCCAGCGGTCCCGGAGTGTCGAGGCGTCCGGGCCGTGGAGCACCTCGGCCGAGTCCGTGGTGAGGCCCGCCCGGGTGCGCACGGTCTCCGCCAGCGGGCGCGGCAGCGTCGCCACCGCCCGGATCCCCTCGTCCAGGAGGTGGGTCAGGGCACACTCCTCCAGCAACCGGGAAGGCCAGTGGGGGTCCGACCCCGGGATCGCCGCCAAACCCCGGACCCGCTCGGCCAGCCCGGGTGCCTGGGCGTCGACCATGCGGGCTGCCGTCTCCTCCCACGCCCCGTACCCCGGGCGGTCGGCGGTCGCCAGACCCGACTCCAGCAGGTCGGCCAGGTGCCGCTCCAACTCCGTCGCGCCGCTCGTCACCCGCTCCCACCGGCGTGCGGCCCGCCTGCTCCCCCCAGCCGCCGCCGGTGCCACGGGAACCGCCCCCGCCTCCGTGCCGTGCGGGAACGGCCCGGCCCCCGCCCGTCCCCGCACGGCCGGCTCGTCCTGCGCACGACAGGACGCCGCGCCGGGTTCCGTTTCGAGCCCCCGTGCCACCGTCCGTGCTTCCCCCTGTGCATCCATGTCCACGAAGCTACGACCCGCCACTGACAACGCCCCGTGAAGGGCAACTGACCTGCGGGATGTCGAGCTGAGGCGGCGTCGGAGGATGCGCGGGGCAGACGGAACGGGGCGGAGAGGGCACGGGGCGGGACGGGACGGAGAGGGGACGGGACGGGACGTGGACGTGGGCAAGGGTGGGGAGGGAGACGGGTGTGGGCGGGACGGGGCGGTCGCCGGGGAAGCTCATCCGGCCGGGCCCGGGCGAGGGCGTGGCGCGGGGAGGCACGGCGTCGGGACCGGTGACCGAAGAGCGGCGGGCCGTGGTCGTTCGCGGCAGACGTAGAGGAAAAGCCACAGGTCATCGCAGGTAACCGGGTCGTTGTCAGTGGGGCCGTGCACAGTGAGGGAGTCACACGGTGCCGTGGTCACGGCATCGGCGCCATGCGGTGATTGGGGGAGTCATGCCTGCGCCATCCGGTACCTCGACGACTCGCGCCACAGCGCGGGACGGGGCGACCCACGAGGTGCTCCGACCGCACGCGGAGCAGGCGTTCGCCGGCGAGCTGGCCGCGTTGGCCGCCGCCGACGACCGTCCGCGACCGCCGCGTTGGCGGCTCTCGCCATGGGCAGTCGCCACCTACCTGCTGGGGGGCACTCTCGCCGACGGCACAGTCGTCACCCCCAAGTACATCGGCCCGCGGCGCATCGTGGAGGTCGCCGTCACGACGCTCGCCACCGACCGGGCACTGCTGCTGCTGGGCGTCCCCGGCACGGCCAAGACCTGGCTCTCCGAGCACCTGGCCGCCGCGGTCAGCGGCGACTCCACCCTGCTGGTCCAGGGCACCGCCGGGACCCCCGAGGAGGCGATGCGCTACGGCTGGGACTACGCCCGGCTGCTCTCGCAGGGCCCCAGCCGCGAGGCGCTGGTGCCGGGCCCGGTCATGCGCGCCATGGCGGAAGGCCTGACGGCCCGCGTGGAGGAGCTGACCCGCATCCCGGCCGATGTCCAGGACACCCTCGTCACGCTCCTCTCCGAGAAGACGCTGCCGGTGCCCGAACTGGGCCAGGAGATCCAGGCGGTCCGCGGGTTCAACCTCATCGCCACCGCCAACGACCGCGACCGCGGGGTGAACGAGCTCTCCAGCGCCCTGCGGCGCCGGTTCAACACCGTCGTCCTGCCGCTCCCCGCCACAGTGGAGGAGGAGGTCGACATCGTCACCCGCAGGGTCGACCAGATCGGCCGGTCCCTGGACCTGCCCCCGGCGCCGGAGGGCTTCGCCGAGATCCGGAGGGTGGTCACCGTCTTCCGCGAGCTGCGCGAGGGCGTGACGGCGGACGGCCGCACCCGCGTCAAGTCCCCCTCCGGAACGCTCTCCACAGCCGAGGCGATCTCGGTGGTCACCGGTGGCCTGGCGCTCGCCGCGCACTTCGGGGACGGCCGCCTCGGTCCCGGGGACGTGGCAGCGGGCCTCCACGGCGCGGTGGTCCGGGACCAGCCGTCCGACCGTGACGTCTGGCAGGAGTACCTGGAGACGGTCGTACGCGAGCGGGACGGCTGGCAGGACCTCTACCGAGCCTGCCGGGAGGTGGCCCCGTGACCACCGTGACCTGGCCGCTGCTGCTGGGTGTGCGCCACCACGGCCCCGGCTCCGCCCGCGCCGTGCGCGCCGCCCTAGACCACTGTGCACCGGCCGCCGTGCTGGTCGAGGGCCCTCCCGAGGCGGACGCCCTGATTCCCCTCGTCGGCCACGCGGACATGCGACCGCCCGTGGCCCTGCTGGCGCACGTCACCGACGACCCGGGACGGGCCGCCTTCTGGCCACTGGCCGAGTTCTCCCCGGAGTGGGTGGCCCTGCGCTGGGCCGTCACCCGCGGCGTCCCCGTCCGCTTCGTCGACCTGCCCGCCGCCACCACCCTCGCCCTCGCCGCGGCGGAACCCGGCCGGACCGCAGTCGGTGCGGACGAGGCGGAGCCGGACGCCGCTCCCGCCGGCGCGTGGGGTGCGGAGAGCACGTTGCGGGGCGACCCCGTCGCAGCCCTCGCCGAGGCGGCCGGCTACGACGACGCCGAACGCTGGTGGGAGGACGCCGTCGAACACCGCGTCGCCGACCGCCTTGCGGCGGACCCTCTCGCACCGTTCGCCGCACTGGCCGAAGCCATGGCGGCGCTCCGAGGCGGCCGCGACGACGCTTCCAGGTACGGAGGGGACGCCGGGGCCGGGGGCGGGGCTCCGGACCCGAAGGCCCTGGGTACCCGCCCGCAGTCGCAGGTCCCGGGCGCTCACCGGCACCCGGCCCCCGGTGGGGAGGACGCCGTCGACCTGCTGCGGGAGGCGCACATGAGGATGCGCCTCCGAGAGGCGCGGCGCGAGTACGGGAACGCGGTCGCGGTGGTCTGCGGCGCCTGGCACGTTCCGGCACTCACCCTCCCGACCACCCAGGCTGCCGACCGGCGCCTGCTGCGGAAGCTGCCGAGGGTACGCACCACGGCCACCTGGGTCCCCTGGACCGACCGCCGCCTGGCGCGCGGCTCCGGCTACGGCGCCGGCATCGACGCACCGGGTTGGTACGCCCACCTCTTCGCCTCCCCCGACCGGCCGGTGGAACGCTGGATGACCAGGGTCGCCGCGGTCCTGCGCGAGGCGGACCACCCCGTCTCGCCGGCTCACGTCATCGAGGCGGCTCGGCTGGCCGAGGGGCTGGCGGCCCTCCGGGGGCGGCCGCTGGCGGGACTCACAGAGGTGACGGACGCGGTCCGCGCGGTGATGGGGGAAGGCCACGACGCCGCCTCCGCACTGGTCCACGAGCGGCTCGTGGTCGGTGACCGACTCGGGTCGGTACCGGCGCAGGCCCCGTCGGTCCCCCTCCAACGCGACCTCACCCGTGCCCAACGCGCTCTGCGGCTGCGGGCCGGGACCGCCGAGCGCGAGATGGAGCTGGACCTCCGCGGTGCGACGGACCTGGCGCGCAGCCGTCTGCTGCACCGGCTGACGGTGCTGGGAATCCCGTGGGGTGTGCCGGTCCGCTCGCGGGTATCCACCGGCACCTTCCGGGAGACCTGGCGGCTGAGTTGGCAGCCGGAGCTCTCCGTGCGGGTGGCCGAGGCCGGTGTCTGGGGGACGACGGTCGAGGCGGCGGCCACCGCCCGTGCCCGGGCGGACGCGAGAGCCGCCGCCGACCTCGCGGAGGTCACTGCCCTGGCCGAACGCTGCCTGCTGGCAGGGCTCATGGACGCGCTCGGCGAGGTGCTGCGCTCCCTGCGTGACCGGGCGGCTCTCGACACGGACATCGGCCACCTCGCCGGTGCGCTGCCCGCCCTGGTCCGCTCACTCCGTTACGGCGACGTGCGCGGCACCGACGCCGGCGCTCTGCGTGAGGTGGCCACGGGCCTGGCGGAACGCGTCTTCCTGGGACTGCCGTCGGCGTGTACCGGCCTGGACGAGGGAGGCGCCGCCGAAGTCCGTCGTCACCTCGACACCACCCATGAGGCGGTGGCCCTGCTCGACCAGGAGCGAGCCGTGGGCACGGGCACCGGCGCGAGCCGGAGCAACGGGCCGCGCCGAGGCGACGAAGCAGCCCGGGAGGGCGGGCCGACCCGAGGCGACACGGCGGACCTGAGCCGTGCAGCGAACCGGAGCCACAGAGCGGGCCCTCGTGACGACACGGGCCGCGGCGACGACGCGGGGCGTGGCGACGACGCGGGGCGTGGTGACGACGCGGGGCGTGGTGACGACGCGGGGCGTGGCGACGCCATGGGCCGTGGCGAGGACATGGGCCGGGACGGTGAGGCAGTCCGTCCACCCGTGGCGGGTCCTTCGCCCTCGTCGGCTCTCCGCGACCGCTGGACCGCGGTGCTGGGCACTCTCGCCGCGCGGGAGACGGTCGTCGGCCAGGTCAGGGGCCGTGCGCTGCGCCTCCTGCTCGATCAGGAAGAGGTGACGGGCGACGAGGCACGCCGGCTGGCGGGGCTCGCTCTCTCCCGGGCCACGCCCGCCCGGGAAGCGGCGGCCTGGATCGACGGGTTCGTGAGCGCGGCGGACGGCGGAGTCCTGCTGATCCACGACGAACGGCTCACCAGCCTCCTGGATCACTGGCTGAGCGGCGTCACCGACGCGGCCTTCACCGACGCGCTACCGCTGCTGCGCCGCACCTTCTCCGCCTTCGACCCGGCGGTGCGCAGGACGCTCGGAGAGAGGCTGCGAGCCTTGGCCCTCGGCGGTCCACAGCCCACCGACCCGACAGGCGGCATGAGCATGACGCCGGGGTTCGGCCCCGGCATGGACCGCGACCGCGCCGCCGCCACCACCCCCACCCTCCGTCTGCTGCTGGGAGACGCAGCCGTACCCCGCCGGCCGGTACCACGATGCGCACCGGGAACCCCGTCGCCGTTCCGACCGGTCGCCCCGTTCACCGCACCGACCGGTCCGGCTGCTCCGCCCACCTCGCCGGCCGCCCCGGCCGCCCCGGTCGCCGGTCCGCCCTCCCCGGCAGTCACCCGTCCGTTCCCCGGCGCCGACGACTCACCAGCCGGCACCGACCCGCGGACGGTGGCGGACCGGGACGCTCGGCACCGCCCCGTCGACCCCGTCGGCCCCGCCGCCTTCGGCGACCCCGTCCGCCCTGACGAGCCCGACGAGCCGGATGGAGGAAGCCGTCACGGCGGGGAGGAACGGCTGCGACGCTGGCGGCTGGTGCTGGGCGGGGAGACAGCCGACGGCACAGGGGTCCGGCTGCACGGACGCGACGCCGCCGTCGACGCCACCCTCGCGGCCCTCTACGGCCCGGACTCCGGACGCCCCGCGGGAGCCAGGGCCCCTGGGGGGTCCGGAGGCAGCGCGGCTGCGGGGGCCGCCGGGGGAGTTGCCGAGGTCGGCAAGGTGCGGCGGACGGCAGCCGGCGGCGGCCGGGGCCGGGGAGGGTTGGGACCGTCAGCCCCTTCCGTCGCCCGCTGGCTCGGGGATGTCCGCACCTACTTCCCCACCGACGTGGTGCAGGTGATGCAACGCGACGCCGTCGACCGGATGGGGCTGGCCGCGCTCCTGGCGGAGCCGGAGCTGTGGCGGACCGTGGAACCGGACGTCCACCTGGTCGGGACGTTGCTGTCGTTGCAGCGGACCCTCCCCGAGACGGCCAGGCGGGGGGCCCGGGAAGTGGTGCGCAGGATCGTGGAAGAGCTGGAGCGACGCCTTGCCGCCCGCACCCGCTCGGCCGTGCGCGGCGCTCTGCAGCGCTCGACCCGGGCGGTGCGCCCCCGCCCCCGCGACATCGACTGGAACCGCACCATCCGGGCCAACCTCCGCCACTACCTGCCCGGCCACCGGACCGTCGTACCGGTCAGGCTCGTCGGCCACGGGCGGACGGCCCGGGCCGTCAGGAAGGAGGTCGTCCTCTGTGTGGACCAGTCGGCGTCGATGGCCACCTCGGTGGTCTACGCCTCGGTCTTCGCCGCGGTACTGGCCTCGACGCGTTCCCTCGCCACCCGCCTGGTGGTCTTCGACACCGAGGTCGTCGACCTCACCGACCAGCTCGACGACCCGGTGGACGTGGTCCTCGGCACCCGGCTCGGCGGTGGAACGGACATCAACCGGGCGCTGGCCTACTGCCGGTCACGGATCAACCGCCCCACCGAGACGGTGGTCGTGCTCATCAGCGACCTGCACGAAGGGGGGATACGCGAGGACATGCTGCGTCGGGTCGCGGCGATGCGTGACTCCGGTGTCCAGTTCGTGACGTTGCTGGCACTCTCCGACGAAGGCGCACCCGCCTATGACCGGGAGACCGCGGCGGCGCTGGCCACCCTGGGATCACCGGCGTTCGCCTGCACCCCCGACCTCTTTCCGGAGGTGATGGCCGCAGCCCTGGAGGGACGCCCCCTCCCGATACCCGAAGCCGCCTGACCGACGTCGGCTGAGCTGCTGCGGGGCCGGCCAGAGGGCATCCGGCCCGGGAGTGCCGGGTCCGGGGGTGATCTGTCCGTGGCTGACCGGCCCGGCCCGGCCCGGACGGCCTCGGCACGAGCGGTCCCGGATCGGGCGGCGCGGATCGGACGGTGCGGACCGGGCAGCGCGGCCCGGGCAGCCCGGTGCGTGCGGCTCGAAGCGGATGACCGGCGGGGCGGAGGGGCGGCGGACGACCGGACGGCCGGATGACCGGCGGGGCGGAGGGGCGGCGGACGACCGGACGGCCGGATGACCGACGGGGCGGAGGAGCGGACGACCGGACGACCGAAGGGGCGGCGGACGGCTGGGCGGCCGGATGGGCGAACGACTGGGGGGACAGCGCAGTGCGGGCACGACTGGGCCGGGTCGGAGGGGCGTTCCTTCGGTCGGAGGGGCTGACCGGCTCGCCCCGGGGTGTTGGACGGTGCGGGAGATACGTGAGTGAGGAGGAGGGACGCAGGAGGAGGGACTCCGGAGGAGCCGGGGGCGGGGTGCGGTGCCGGGGCGGGGGCGGCGTCGCCCGGCGCGCGGGGGGTTGTGATGGTAATCACCGCCACAGTGTGATCTGTGATTTAGGGCCGCAGGTCCGGCGGCGATAACCTGCCAAGCGGACATGCCGCGTACAACCGGCTGCTGTGCTGACCCGTACGCCTTGATCGTGACGGCGTCGTCACTTTGCCCTTCGCGGCACGCCCGCGCAGACAACGAACCGCGATCACCACGACTCGTGGGCACTTGAGAAGCAAAGGGACGGACGCGCGTGGACCTGTTCGAGTACCAGGCGAGGGACCTCTTCGCCAAGCACGGTGTACCGGTGCTGGCCGGTGAAGTCATCGACACGCCTGAGGCGGCGCGCGAGGTGACCGAGCGTCTCGGCGGCCGGGCGGTCGTCAAGGCCCAGGTCAAGGTCGGAGGCCGGGGCAAGGCCGGTGGCGTCAAGCTCGCCTCCGACCCGACTGACGCCGTCGAGAAGGCTGACCAGATCCTCGGCATGGACATCAAGGGCCACACGGTCCACAAGGTGATGCTCGCCGAGACTGCGGACATTCAGGACGAGTACTACGTCTCGTTCCTCCTGGACCGCACCAACCGCACCTTCCTCGCCATGGCCTCCGTCGAGGGCGGCATGGAGATCGAGGAGGTCGCGGCGACCAAGCCCGAGGCGCTCGCCAAGATCCCGGTCGACGCCCTGGACGGCGTGGGCCCGGAGAAGGCGCGCGAGATCGTCGAGGCCGCCAAGTTCCCGGCCGATGTGGCCGAGGGCGTTGCCGAGGCCCTGCAGAAGCTGTGGACCGTCTTCATCAACGAGGACGCCCTGCTCGTCGAGGTCAACCCGCTGGTCAAGACCGGCGACGGCAAGATCATCGCGCTTGACGGCAAGGTGACCCTGGACGCCAACGCCGAGTTCCGCCAGGCCGACCACGCCGCGCTCGAGGACAAGGCCGCCGCGAACCCGCTGGAGGCGGCGGCGAAGGCCAAGGGCCTCAACTACGTCAAGCTCGACGGTCAGGTCGGCATCATCGGCAACGGCGCGGGTCTGGTCATGTCGACCCTCGACGTCGTCGCCTACGCCGGCGAGAAGCACAACAACGTCAAGCCCGCCAACTTCCTCGACATCGGTGGCGGTGCCTCCGCCGAGGTGATGGCGAACGGCCTGGAGATCATCCTCGGCGACCCGGACGTCAAGTCCGTCTTCGTCAACGTCTTCGGTGGCATCACCGCCTGCGACGCCGTCGCCAACGGCATCGTCCAGGCCCTGGAGCTGCTCAAGTCCAAGGGCGAGGACGTCAACAAGCCGCTGGTCGTGCGTCTGGACGGCAACAACGCCGAGCTGGGTCGCAAGATCCTCACCGACGCGAACCACCCGCTGGTTCAGCAGGTGGACACCATGGACGGTGCGGCCGACCGCGCCGCCGAGCTGGCCGCCAAGTAACCGCTGGACGAAGACCGAACGAGGACACCGAACACCATGGCTATTTTCCTCACCAAGGAAAGCAAGGTCATCGTCCAGGGGATGACCGGCTCCGAGGGTCAGAAGCACACCCGGCGGATGCTTGCTTCCGGCACCAACATCGTCGGCGGCGTGAACCCGCGCAAGGCCGGCCAGAGCGTCGACTTCGACGGCACCGAGGTACCCGTCTTCGGCTCCGTCCAGGAGGCCATCGAGAAGACCGGCGCTGACGTCAGCGTCATCTTCGTCCCGGAGAAGTTCACCAAGGACGCGGTCATCGAGGCGATCGACGCCGAGATCCCGCTTGCCGTCGTCATCACCGAGGGCATCGCGGTGCACGACACCGCCGCCTTCTGGGCGCACGCCGGCAAGAAGGGCAACAAGACCCGCATCATCGGTCCGAACTGCCCCGGCCTGATCACCCCCGGCCAGTCGAACGCCGGCATCATCCCGGCCGACATCACCAACGCCGGCCGCATCGGCCTGGTCTCCAAGTCCGGCACGCTGACGTACCAGATGATGTACGAGCTGCGTGACCTGGGCTTCTCCTCCTGCGTCGGCATCGGTGGCGACCCGATCATCGGGACCACGCACATCGACGCGCTGAAGGCGTTCCAGGACGACCCCGACACCGACCTGATCGTCATGATCGGCGAGATCGGCGGCGACGCCGAGGAGCGGGCGGCCGACTTCATCAAGGCCAACGTCACCAAGCCGGTCGTCGGTTACGTCGCGGGCTTCACCGCCCCCGAGGGCAAGACGATGGGCCACGCCGGCGCGATCGTCTCCGGCTCCTCCGGCACCGCCCAGGCGAAGAAGGAGGCCCTCGAGGCCGCCGGCGTCAAGGTCGGCAAGACCCCGTCGGAGACCGCCCGCCTGGCGCGCGAGATCCTGGCCGGCTGACACCGCCGCCAAGCCGTCCGCCGCACCGCGCAGTCGGTGAGGTGACGCAGGGACAAGGGCCCGCCGCCCCGGACCACCGGGGCGGCGGGCCCTTCCCCCCTGGCCCTGCGCCCTGCGCCCCGCGCCCAGGCCCTGCGTCCCGCGCCCAGGCCCTGCGCCTCGCGCCCAGGCCCTGCGTCCCGCGCCCAGGCCCTGCGCCTCGCGCCCAGCCCAGCGCCCCGCGCCAGCGTCAGGCCCAGCACACCCCGCGCCAGGTCCAGCGCCGGGCCCAGCGTCCCGCGTCCAGCGCCCCGTCCAGCGCCAGGCCGGCGCCCCGCGTCCAGCGCCGCGCCCCGCGTCCAGCGCCGCGTCCCGCGTCCACGCCGCGTCCCGCAGCCTGCGGTCCCCGTCCCCGGACCGTGCCCTGTGACCTCCGCGTTCCGCGGCCTGCGGTCCCCGCCCCCGGGACCGTGCCCCGTGACCTCCGCGTTCCGCGGCCTGACGCACGGTCATGTCCTGCGGATCGGAACGGGTTGTGTCCGAGACCTATGCGTACCGACTGGTCGGTACTACTCTCCGGGGCAGTTTCGATCCAGCCACCGGTCTCGCGTCCCGTCCGTACCGCGTTCCCGCCCTCCGTTCCGCGGTGCGGTGGGGGAGATGGGTCGCCCGGATACGCAGGAGGAGCCGCATGTCCGCCACCTCGACGCCGTTGGACGCCGGAGGCGGGGCGTCCGACGCCCCCTCGAACCGGTCGCGCGGGCCCCTCTCCCGCCTGTACCGGCGGGAACTGGCCGAATACCCGCCCACTCGGCGGCGCCTGGCCTACCTGGCCATCGTGGTCGTCACCACCGTCGTCCTGTACTACATGCTGTACATCCAGTACGCGGTCGCCACGTCGATCATGACCGACTTCGGCATGACGTACAGGTACTTCACCTGGGTCTCCGTGGTCGGCAACGCGGTGGGTGCGTTCGCCTCCCTGGTGGCCGGGCTGGCGGACCGCTGGGGCCGGGCCAACCTCGTCGTCTACGGCCTGCTGACGGCCTCCCTGCTCGTGCTGTTCGGGCTGACGGGGGCCGGCGGGAAAGCCACCTACCTGGTGGTCTTCGCGCTGGTCAGCTTCGTCGAGGGGCTTGTGCTGGTGGCCACCCCGGCGCTCATCCGTGACTTCTCGCCCCAACTGGGACGGGCCACGGCCATGGGGTACTGGACGATGGGCCCCGTGGTGGGAAGCCTGGTCGTCACCGTCGTCACCAGCGCCACGCTCACCACCTCCGACTGGCGCCAGGAGCTGCGCTACAGCGGATACGCGGGCCTCGTCGTCTTCCTAATGGCGTTCCCGGCCCTGCGGGAACTCGCGCCCCGGCTGCGCGACCAGATCATGGTCTCGCTGCACGACCGGGCCCTGGTGGAGGCCAGGGCGAAGGGCGTCGACCCGGCGCAGTCACGGCGTGGGGAGTGGCGACAGGTCCTCAGCCCCGGGGTGCTGGGCCCGGTGTTCGCCGTCGCCGTCTTCCTGTTGCTCTACTACTCCGCGGTCGGCAACTTCGTGGTCTACTTCGCCACCACCTTCGGTTACGACGAGCAGCACACCAACTCCCTGGCCACCTGGTACTGGGCAGCCAACGCGCTGTCGCTGGTGGCGACCGGCCTGCTGTCGGACCGGCTGCGGGTGCGCAAGCCCTTCATGATGGCCGGTGGGATCGGCGCGGCAGCGGCGAGCCTCTGGTTCGCCACCCGGGCCACCCACCCGGAGACGTCCTACACCGCTTTCGCCTGGACCTTCGTCGCCATCGGGGTCTTCAGCGGCGTCGCCTACGCACCGTGGATGGCGGGCTTCACCGAGACCGTCGAGCGCCGCAATCCGGCGGCCACCGCCGTGGGGCTCGCCGTGTGGGGCTGGGTGGTGCGGATCGTCGTGGCTGTCTCGGCTGCCTGCGTGCCCCTGGTCGTCACCTCCGTCACGCCGCTGGTCGAACACGGGGACCAGGTGTCGGCGGCGCAACGCAAGGCGGGCCCGGCCCTGGCGGTCGTGACCGCCCACCGTGACCTCTTCGCCCAGCTGGAGAAGTACGGCGACCGCCCGCCCGCCTCCCTCACGGCCCGCGCCGCCCGGGAGGTCGGTCCGGCCGACCTCCGTCTCGTCAGGCGGTCCCAGCACGAGCTGTCGGTGCTCCAGCGGTACGGGCCGCAGGTGGCGAAGGCGGCCGAGGAGGGACCTGGACAGTGGCGGGCCTGGTGGCTGGTCGCCGTGGGAGGCCAGGTGGTGTTCCTGCCCCTCGTCTTCGCCATGTCCGGGCGGTGGAGTCCCCGCCGGGCACGGGAGGACGCGCAGCGCCACCAGGCAGCGGTCGACCGCGAACTGGCCGCACTCGCCGAGCGGGAGAGCTGACCCCGCCTCCCCCCGACCCCACCCTCATCCTCATCCTCATCCTCGTCCTCCGCCTCGTCCCGGGCCTGTCGGACCTTCGGACACCCGACGTTCCCTCGGACTTCGTTCGCCTCAGGACGTCGGGGTGTCGTCGTCCTCGCTGACCGTCGTGCCGGGGTCGGTGGCCTCCCGCAGGCCTCCGGCCGGTGTGCCGGAGTGGCTGGAGCCGCCGGTCGGGCCCGTCGTGGCAGGGGGGTGGGCGGCCGAGCCGGGGGAGCCGGTGGTCGAGACCCCGCCGGTGGCCGTGGGTCGCCCGCCGAGCCGGGACCGGTGGTGCGACGAGGGACGCCCTCCCGAGGCGTAGGGCTGCGGACGCCGCACGTGGTGGCTGCCTGCCGAGCCCGGAGCCGGCGTCTGCCGTGAGCGGTGCGGTGCCGAGGCGGACGCCGCACTTCCGAACGGGGTGGACCACCTGCCGTGCCGGTGGCTGAACGGTTCCGCACCGGCCCCGTCACCCTGCACGGCGGCAGGTCCGGGCGGTTCCTCCCACGAGCCCGCGTTCCCGGCGGTGGCGGCCGGGTGGGAACGGTGCGCGGCAGGGCCGGCGGTCCCGGCCGAAGCGGTCGCGCCGGGCCTGTCCAGGGATGCCGTCGAGTGACTGTGGCGCGGGCTCAGGGTGCCCCGGTGCCTGGTCGCCGGAGCGTGGCCGGACGTTGCCGTGAGAAGGCCGGTGTCCGGTGTACCACCGACCGCGGGCCCGCCCGTGCCGGCCGCAGTCGCGGAGGCTGCGGAGGCGTCCCCCGGGGAGCCGGAGCCGGAGGCGGTGGCTCCGGAACCGGGCGACGGGTCGGCCGCAGAGGCCGTGGCGAGCGTCGGGCTCGCCCCCACCTGGGTCAGGCCGGGGTGCTGGGGCCCTGTCAGGCCGGCCTCGCCGGGGCCGGGCCCCGCAACTCCCGCCGGGCCGCCGGGCGCGTCCGCAGGGCCTGGAGCAGCGGCGGGCCGCGCCGGTGAAACGAGGTGCTCGAGGGTGGTGGTCCCCGTCCACGCGGCGGTGGCGGTGAACAGCGCGGACACCGTCAGCACTCCGGGTACCAGCAACCGGGCCCGGTGCTCCCCTCCGCGCCGGACCTTCCGGGCCTGAGGCAGGGTCACCGGCAGGGCGGCCAACGCCTCGGCCAGCCCGTCCCGCAGCATCCGGCCGCGTTCCTCGGACGAGCGCCGGGCCAGCCCCAGCGAAGGCAGTTCGCAGGCCACCAGTTGCCGGGCCCGGGCCACCCGGCCGGCCGTCGCAGCCGGACTGGCCTCGCTCTCGGCAGCCGTCGTCGGCAGCTCCAGCCCGAGACCGTCATGGAGCAGCAGTGCCCGGCGGTACGGGACCGGCAGGCTCAGCAGGGCGTCGAGGAGGGCGCGTTGGACGGGGTCGGCAGGGGCGCCGCCCGCCCTCGCCGACCGGCGACGCGGCCGTGCGAACGGTGTGCTGCGGGGTTCCCACAGTGAGTCGTGCGCGAGCTGGTGCCGGCGTTGCCAGGGGGAGAGGGCCGCCTCGTGCACCGCGGCCCGGACCCACCCCACCGGGTCACTGTCCACGGCCACCTCGGGCCAGTGCTGCCAGGCCCGGCGGAACGCGCGCCGCACCGCCCGTTCGGCTGGCCGACGGTGCCCGCTGAGAGCCATGGCCTGGCGGGTGAGCGCGGCGGCGTGACGCGAGTACAGGGCGTCGAAGGCCGCAGCGGCACTCCAGTCTTCGGCCCGCTGCACCGCAAGGGCCTCCGAGTCCTTCCGGGCCCCTTGGGGCTCTGCGTACTCCCGGGCGCCCTGGCCTCCTGGGCCTCGGGAGGTGTGGCGCCCCGCATGCGGGAAGCGCCCCGGGCCACTGTCGGGCCGTGGTGCACCAGCGCGCGTGCGGGTGAGGCGAGGGACGCTCCGGGGTGGTGCCGCGGACGGCTTACCGGCCGGGGTCCGGGGGGCGCTGCGGGCGGCCCTGGGTGTCTCCGGCGTGCCCGCCGTCCAGTCGTTGCGTGAGGTGCTGGCGGCCGACGGTTCACCGGGAGCCGACCCCTCGGCGACGTCCTCCTCGGCAGCGGCCCTTTCGCTGACGGCTTCCTCGGCAACGTCCTCCTGGGCAACGAACCGTTCGTCGACGACCTCTTCGGCAGCGGTCCCCTCGACAGCAGCCCTCTCGATGACGGCCGTTCCGGGAAGGGCCCCCTCGGCGACAGCCTCGTCGAGGACAGCAACCTCGGGCAGCGCTGCCTCGGGCGCGTACCTCTCGGGGGTGGACCACCCGGTGGCCAGGCTTTCGACGGGGGCAGAGCCCGGGGCGGGGGCAGAGTCCGGGGCGGGGGCAGAGCCGGGGGCAGGGTCCGCGCCCGGAGCGGGGGCAGAGCCCGGGGCAGGGTCCGCGCCCGGAGCGGGGGAATGGTCGGGGTGAGGGGGACTCGCCGGGGGACCGTTCGGTGAGGGGTCGGCCGGGGCGTGCTGGGACGTGGCGGCCGGGGCCGGGGTCTCAGGCTGCTGGGGCTGCGTCATGCTCACCTTCCGCGCGGGGCACCGTCAAGGCCGGGGCGCGGCGTCCAACTCCCGGCCGAAACTCCACATAACTCCATAAAAAGCGACACGACCGGCATTTAGCTCCTACCAGAGCAATTCATCCCTTCTTGGCAGCATGGCCGGGTGACCGAACGGACCGAGACACAGGCAGCCTCCTCGCATGCAGAGCCCGCCGAGCGCGTCGCGTCCGCCGCCCCGCCGGGTGCCGCCGCGCCCTCGCCCCCGACCCCGCCGCAGGCCCCCACCCCGCCACCGGCCCCGACCCGCCCGACTCGGTTGGCACGGTCGTCCGGGGCGGGTGGCGGCGCGGGTGTGTCAGGGCCGTCCCCGCGCCCCGCTCCGCACGGTCCGGCCACCCGCCTCCCCGCTGCACCCGGCCCGACGCCAACCGGCGCCGCCTTCATGGGTGGGGCGGTGGCGGCGGGGCTCGGACTGGGTCTGCTCGCCGTCGTGGTGCTCGTCCTGTGGGTGGTCTCGCCCTACCCCGATGCGACCTCCACGGCAGCGCTACGCCTCGCCGCGAACCTCTGGTTCCTCGCGCACGGCAGCGAGCTGGTCCGGTTCGCCACCGGTTCCGGTGTCCCGGCGCCGGTGGGGGTCACGCCGCTGCTGTTGAGCCTGCTGCCGCTCTGGCTCCTCTACCGGGCGGCCCGCCATGTCCTCACGCCGAGACCAGCTGTCACGACCCGCCGTCCGCGCCCTCCGGCCCCCCTCCCCTCGCCGCTGCCCGGCCAGGACGTGCACCACGGTGAGTCGGCCGGCGGATCACCCGCCGTTCCCCCCGCCCATGCCCTGCCGGACCCGGTGGCGGAAGCCGGAAAGGCATTTCCCGGCGCCACTGCCACCGCCACCGGTGCGGCGTCCACTGCCGCGATCGCCGGCACGACTCCTGCCATGTCCGCGCCCGCAGTGACCACGGCGACGCAAGCCACCGCGGTCACGGAAGCCACCGAAGCCACCGAAGCCACCGAAGCCACCTCAGCCACGGAAGTCCCCGAAGCGACGGCCCCCTCCGAAGCCGCCATCAGCTCTGATGCCGCCGCGCGCGGCCAAGGCGCCCGTGACTCCGAGGCCGTCCAGAGCTCCGAGCCCGCTCAAAGCCCCGAGCCCACACAGAACAGGCCCGCCCACCGCTCCGGAACCACGCTCGACACGGAAACCGCCGGCCCTCCTGAACACGCCGGCCCCCTTGAACCCGCCGACACCTCTGAGAACGCGGGCCCGCCTGAGAACGTCAGCTCCTGCGCACCCAGCAACCCCTGCGCACCCACCAACACCTCACGGCCCGACAGCACCGCCGGCGAGCCCCCCGATACCCCCATGACCACCACGGGCTCAGGTGCCGCCAGAACCCTCGCCGCGGTGGAAGGGCCGGCCGCCACCCACGTCACCGTGGACATGCGGCTGGACGAGGAGCAGGCCGGCGGCGGTGACGGGGCGTCGCAGCAGGAGGACGCCGGAGCATGCGGGAGACCGCACCCTGCTGGACCGGGCGCCCGTCCTGCGGAACCGGGCGCCCACCCCCCGGTGTCCGGCGAAACCGGCCGGACGTCGGCCGCGACGCAGGAGGCACCCGGGGCGGTCCCGTGGGCGACGCCGGTGGCGTTCGTCGCCGGGTACCTGACGGTGGCCGGTGCCGCGGCCCTCTTCGCCGCCGGCGGTTCGCTGCGGCCTTCCTGGAGCAGCGCCCTGCCGCACGTCCTCGGCCTCTCGCTGCTCGTGGTCGCGGCGGCCTGCTGGCGGACCGTGCTGCTGCACCGGCCGCGTACCGCACGGTCGGTGCTGCGGCAGGGGTGGGCGAAGGTGCCGCGGCAGGTACGTCTGGTGCTGGGCGCGGGCCGGCTACCGGCTGCGCTGCGGGGTGCGGGCTGGGGCTCGGTGGCCCTGCTGGTCGGCGGCGCTGCGTTGGCGCTGCTCGCAACCGGCGTCCACCTCGGCTCGGTGCACCACGAGTTCGTGCACCTCGCACACGACTGGCCGGCCCGGATCGCGGTGGCGCTGCTGACGGTCACCCTGTTGCCCAACGCCGCGGTGTGGGGCGCGGCGTACGGGGCCGGTCCCGGTCTTGCCCTGGGCGCGGGCACGGTCACGGCGGACGGCGTGTCGGGGCACCCCGCCGTGCCCCACCTCCCGCTGCTGGGGGCGCTGCCGACAGGGCCCGCAGCGCCCGTGACGTGGTTGCCGCTCCTCGTCCCGTTGGGTGTCGGCGCGGTGGTGGCCCGGTCGGTGCTCCGCAGCGCCGGCTGGTGGCCCGGCCGACGCCCGTCCCGTCCCCGGCTGCGTCCTCGGGTCGCCTGGAGTTGGCGCGGCGGTGTGGTGGCTGCGGCGCTGGCGGCTGCGGGGACCGGGCTCGTCGCCGGGGGGCTCGCGGCTCTGGCCGGTGGGGCCCTGGGGGTCAGGGCGCTCGCCAGGTTCGGCCCGCAGCCCTGGCCCACCGGTGTCGCCGTCGCCGGTTGGAGCGCGTTGGTCGCGGTGCCCGTGGTGCTGTTGGCCGGCCTGGCCCGCGGCCGTCGCGGACGAGCGCGGACCGCGCTGTGGGCCGGGGCAGCACCACTGCCTCACCGGCGCCGCCCCCCGGAGGACACCGTGCGACGGGCCGTCCGGCGTGGTGCCCGTCCCCGTGCCCTGGCAGCGGCCGGCCGACCGGGCCCCGTGCAGGCCCCCCTCGCACCCCCCTCCACCCCGACGCACCTCGGACACCTCGGACACCTCGCTGGCGCGGGAACAGCGGATGCGGGGACAGCGGACGCGGGAACAGCGGACGCGGGGTCAGAGACTGCGGACACGGAGACTGCGGACACGGGGACGGGGGCTGCGAACACGGAGACGGACACGGAGACGGAGACTGCGAACCTGGCGACGAGGTCCGCGAACCTGGCGACGAGGGCCGCGGGCGCGGAGACGGAGGCCGACATGGGAACGCAGGCCGCGGACATGGGAACGCAGGCCGCGGAGGAGCCCCTGGCGGGCGGAGCGCCGAGCCTTGCCGGCGGCCCGGCCCAGGCTTCCCCGGTCCCGCCCCAGCCCCTCCCGAGCCGGCCCCTCCCCACCCAGCCGCTCGCGCCCCAGCCTCTTCCGGCCCGTCCGCTCCCGGCCTCCGCGGACGGTGACGCCCCGTCCGCCCCGTCGGCCCCACCCGTCCCCCCGGAAGCCCGCCGCGACGGTCACCCCGACCTACCGCCCGCCTCCGACCTGCCGCCCGTCTCCGGCCTACCGCCCGCCTCCGACCTGCCGCCCGTCTCCGGCCTACCGCCCGCCTCCGACCTACCGCCCACCTCCGGCGAGGTGCCCACTCCTGCTGAGACCCCCGCCTTCGTCTCGGCCCCTGAGCCGGCTCCCAACGCCTTCGCCGCCCCGGTGGCGGATGCAGGCCCGGCGCCGGAGGACGGGACGGCGCCGGAGGACGGGACGGCGCCGGAGGACGGGACGGCCCAGGCTCAGGACGGCGCGCGTGCGCCGGCCGAACCGGAGGGACGGGGCCCGGGCACGGACCCGGACGGCGACCACTGGCACGACGCGGAAGCGCGCAGGGCGCGGTGGGCGGCGCTGCGGGACGCCGGTGGTGGTCTCATGGCGGACTTCGAGCCGGGCGAGCCCCCACCGCCCCGAAGCCCGCAGTGACCGCCTCCCGGAGCCGACGGTGACGCCCGCCCCCCGGAAAACGGGCCCTCAGGGCCCCGCCCGCGGAACCAGGCCCTCGTCACCGGACCCGCTGAGATCCGGCCCTCGGCCGTGTCTTCAAAGTCCCGCCTGCCCGGCGGTGTCTGGCACGCACGCTCGCCGCGTTGTCGGTCGTCAGCGCAGCCCGCTGCGCTCTCCTCCCTCCGCCTTGCGATCGCACGCACCAGACACCGCCGGGCCCGCCCTTCGGGCGAACGACGCTACTTTGAAGACACGACCTAGTCCTGTGCGCTGAGCAGCGGTCGCAGTTCGGTCGGGAGCAGGTTCTCGCAGGACTGCCGGGAGGCGTGGGTGAGGGCGTCGCTGACGCAGGCGTAGTAGTCCTGGTAGACGATCCGGACGGTGAAGCTGCCGGCCACCAGCAGAAGGGCGATGCCCGCCGTGACCAGGCCGCCGATGGCCGCCGTCGCCTGGGGCCGGGGAGCTCCCGGTGCGGGGGCCGGGGGCGCCGCGGGGGTGTCCTCCTGCCGCGGGACGCCGCCGGAGAGGTCCGCGGCCGTGGCGGTGGCCTTGCCGGTCGCCTCCTTGGGCTTGGCACGCAGCGAGCTGACCCCCCAGTACACCGCCAGGGCGCCCAGCAGAAGCCCCACCTCCGGCAGGCTGAACAGCACGAAGAAGAAGGCCCACATGCCGGCGAGCAGGGCATACCGCGCCCGGCGCTGGGAGGGGTCCGTCGGGTCCCAGCGCAGGCCGCCGGGTCCGCCCTGCGGGTCGCCGCCGGGCCGGTCGCCCAGGCCCTGGGGGCGGCTGCCGGGCTGGCGGGGGCTCCACTGACTGCCCCAGGGCGGCGGCGGCCCGCCCCGGTCGTCACCCTCGCCGCCCTCGCCGTCCGGGGAGGAGCCCTCATGGTCCTGGGGGTGGGTGTGGGCGTGGGTGCGCCCCCGTGGGCGCCACTCCTGGTCCGGGGTTCCCTCGGGCGGGGGCGCGAAGGGGTTGTCGTCGGCCGGACGGTCGCTGCCGCCCCCGGCACCGGCCCCTGCGTCCTCCCCGGCTCGGCGGCTGCCGTCCGAGGCCCCTGCGTCCTGGCCGTCCGGTCGCCGGTTCCGGTCCTCCGGGCGCACGGACCCGGTCCCCTCGCCGGCGGGGCCCTCGGACCCGCCGTCGCGGCCGGATCCGGTGGCCATCAGCACCACCGCGGGCCCCCGGGCTCCGCGGAACGGGGCGGGTGGCATGCCTGCCGTCGCCGCCGCTGGTCCGCCCCAGGGCGTCACCGCGCCGGGGGCCGTCACGGGCTGCGGGAGGAGGAGGGCCGCGCGGCGGCGTCGGTCCGGCATGTGGAGTGAGTCTTCCCCTTGTCTAGTCCGCGCCCACGGGTCGTCCGGCCCCCGTGAGGGCGGGCGGGCCCGGTGACCGGATACCACGAACGATGTCTGCGGCGTGCCTGCGTATGCCGACGCTACCTCTCGTGCCCGCCCCCGTCCCGTGGGGGCCGCCCGGTGTGCCGGTATCGTTGCTGACGGTCGGCCGCTTCGTAGAGTTCCCCGGAATTCCACGTGGCGTCTCCTCGTACGAACGTACAAGTGCGGTTTCCCGTCGTCGCGAACCCGCACGTCCAGCCGTGACACGGCAGGTACGGCGGGCATCCGGACGCAGGCACCGGCAGGTGGCCGCGGCCGCTGCGGGCTCCCGGCGGCGGTGCAGCAGGCGCCGGACGCGCCGGTGCCGGGCCCGCCGGACGGCCCCGGGTCCGCCCGGGCAGGACGAGGCAACGGGCCGACCAGACCGACCGCCCGATCGTGAGAAAGAGCCCCCGCCGTGGCGCCCTCCGGTTCCCCCTCCCGCATCGTCGTGCTCGTCTCCGGGTCCGGCACCAACCTCCAGGCCCTCCTCGACGCCATCGCGGAAGCGGGGGAGGAGGCGTACGGCGCCCGGATCGTGGCCGTCGGCGCCGACCGCGAGGGCATCGTCGGACTGGAACGGGCCGAGCGCGCGGGGCTGCCCACCTTCGTGTGCCGGGTCCGCGACCACGGCAGCCGCGAGGAATGGGACCGGGCGCTGGCCGAGGCGGTCGCCGCCCACCAGCCCGACCTGGTGGTCTCCGCCGGGTTCATGAAGATCGTCGGGAGGGAGTTCCTGGCCCGCTTCGGCGGCGCCTTCGTCAACACCCACCCGGCGCTGCTGCCGAGCTTCCCCGGTGCGCACGGTGTGCGCGACGCCCTCGCCTACGGCGCGAAGGTCACCGGTTGCACCGTCCACTTCGTCGACGACGGCGTCGACACCGGTCCGATCATCGCGCAGGGCGTGGTCGAGATCGTCGAGGAGGACACCGAGGAAGGCGCCGCCGCGCTGCACGAGCGCATCAAGGAAGTCGAGCGTCGACTGCTCGTCGAGGTCGTCGGGCGCCTGTGCCGCGACGGCTACCGCATTGAGGGACGAAAGGTACTGGTTCCGTGACCGTCGAAGAAGGTACGAAGCGGCCCATCCGCCGCGCGCTGGTCAGCGTCTACGACAAGACGGGCCTGGAGGAGCTGGCGAAGGGCCTGGACGCGGCGGGCGTGCAGCTCGTCTCGACCGGCTCGACGGCCGCGCGGATCGCCGCGGCGGGCGTCGCCGTCACCAGGGTGGAGGAGCTGACCGGCTTCCCCGAGTGCCTGGACGGCCGCGTCAAGACCCTCCACCCCAAGGTCCACGCCGGGGTCCTGGCCGACCAGCGGCTGGAGACCCACCGCTCCCAGCTCGCCGAGCTCGGCGTGGAGCCGTTCGAGCTGGTCGTGGTCAACCTCTACCCGTTCCGGGAGACCGTGGCCTCCGGCGCCTCCGAGGACGAGTGCGTCGAGCAGATCGACATCGGCGGGCCCTCCATGGTGCGTGCCGCCGCCAAGAACCACCCGTCGGTCGCCGTCGTCGTCAACCCCGACCGCTACGGCGACGTGCTCAAGGCCGTCTCGGACGGCGGCTTCGACCTGGCCGCGCGCCGCGCACTGGCCGCCGAGGCGTTCGCCCACACCGCCTCCTACGACGTCGCCGTGGCGAGCTGGTTCGCCGCCACCGACCCGGCCGCCGAAGGCTTCCCCGCCTTCACCGGCACCGCCCTGGAGCGCCGCGAGGCGCTGCGCTACGGCGAGAACCCGCACCAGTCCGCCGCCGTCTACACCGACGGCAGCGGCGCCGGGCTGCCCGCCGCGGAGCAGCTGCACGGCAAGGCGATGTCGTACAACAACTACACCGACACCGAGGCCGCCCGCCGCGCCGCCTACGACCACACCGAGCCCTGCGTGGCGATCATCAAGCACGCCAACCCCTGCGGCGTGGCCGTCGGTTCCGACGTGGCCGAGGCGCACCGCAAGGCCCACGCCTGCGACTCCCTGTCCGCCTACGGCGGCGTCATCGCCGTCAACCGGCCCGTCTCGCTCGCCATGGCCGAGCAGGTCGCGGAGATCTTCACCGAGGTCATCGTGGCCCCGGACTACGAGGACGGCGCCGTGGAGGTGCTCTCCCGCAAGAAGAACATCCGCGTGCTGCGCTGCCCGGGCGCGCCCACCGAGACCGTCGAGGTCAAGCCGATCGAGGGCGGCGCGCTGCTCCAGGCCAAGGACCGCCTGGACGCCGGCGGCGACGACCCGGCGAACTGGACGCTGGCCACCGGCGAGGCGCTGCCCGAGCAGGAGCTGGCCGAGCTGGCCTTCGCCTGGCGCGCCTGCCGGGCCGTCAAGTCCAACGCCATCCTGCTGGCCAAGGACGGCGCCACCGTCGGCGTCGGGATGGGCCAGGTCAACCGCGTCGACTCGGCGAAGCTCGCGGTGCAGCGGGCCGGGGAGGAGCGGGCGCGGGGCTCCTACGCGGCCTCCGACGCCTTCTTCCCCTTCCCCGACGGCTTCGAGGTGCTGGCCGAGGCCGGGGTGCGGGCCGTGGTCCAGCCCGGCGGCTCGGTCCGCGACGAGCAGGTGGTCGAGGCGGCGAAGGCCGCGGGCGTCACGATGTACCTGACGGGCGCGCGCCACTTCTTCCACTGACACCGGTCGGGGCGTGCCGCACGGCGGTGCGCCCCCGACCCGGGAACGCCGAAGGCGCCCCCACCTCGCGGGTGGGGGCGCCTTCGCGTGCCCTGTGCGGCGTCGGTGCGTCAGAGCGCCGGCCGGTTGAACCAGGCCGAGCTCTCCTGCTTGCTGGCGAAGGTGATGACCAGGATGGCCAGGACCAGGAAGAGCAGGCCCCAGGGGAAGAGGGCCATGCTGCCGAAGCAGGTGATCGCGCTGTAGACGATCATCCCCACGCGCACGCCCGGTCCGCCCTTGGCGATCACCAGCCCGAGGGCGACCGCGATGGCCGCCCACACGAGGGTCAGGACGATGCCGGCGATCAGGAAGCCCTTGCCCACGGCGAACGAGGTCAGGGTGTCGCTGTCCAGGCCGGAGGCGCTCTTGGAGGCCTTGCTGACGTACCCGAGCCCGACGACGAAGCCGATCGTCACCAGCAGGTCGAGCCCCGCCATGACGAAGAGGATGACCCGGGCCGCCTTCAGCGGCGAGGGCAGCATGTGGGGCACGGGCGGACCGCCCATGGGCCCTTGCGGGTAGCCGCCGTAGGGCCCGGCCGCCTGCTGCGGGTAGCCGTACCCCGGGTGGGGCTGGGGCGGCTGCTGGGGGAATCCGTAGCCCTGCTGGGGCTGCTGGCCGTAGGGGTTCTGCGGGTTGGGGTAACTCACGGACGTGGTCCTCACGCGTGAAGGGGGTGGCGGAGACGGTGCCGAGGGGACGGTCGGCGACCGGCTCCGGTCACCTCGTGCGGGTCACTGGGTGCGGACGACGACGGACCCGACGATCTTGTCCGCGAAGGTCTGCGCCTTGTCGTCCCACAGCGGCCACAGGTAGCCCAGGCACAGGCAGAACGAGTCCACGACGTGGCAGATGCGCCGCACGAGGGCCATGCCGAAGCCGAGGGGCTGGCCGGTGTCCTCGCGCACCAGGCGGATGTTCATCGCCTTCTTGCCCCAGGTCGCGCCCTGGCCCTCCTTGACGAGCATCACGATGCCGAGGACGAGCGCCAGCAGACCGCCCAGCACGATGAAGATCAGGCCGGCCGGGGACGGACCCTCGGTGTGCGGGTAACCCGAGGAGTCGTAGGTGGTGTCGATCGAGCTGACGAACATCACGAAGCCGATGACGTAGAGGATGCCCGGCAGCAGCCCGACGATGAGGCCGTCGATGAGGGTCGCGACGAACCGCGCGCCCCAGCTCGCGTAGCCGGTCGGCATGCCCATCGGGGCGCCACCGGGGTAACCGCCCTGCGCGGGCACGCCGCCGTAGGGCTGGCCCTGCTGCGGGTAGCCGTACTGCGGGGCGGGCGGGGCCTGCTGCGGGTAGCCGTACTGCGGGGCTGCGGGAGCCTGCTGGGGGTAGCCGTAACCGGGCTGGCCCTGGGCGGGTTGGCCGTAGGGGTTCGGCTGTCCGCCGGGAGGCTGGCCGTAGGGGTTCTGCGGGTCGCCGAAACTCATGAGCGGGTTTTCCTCCGATGTCGCTGGCAGGGACGCACGGTCGGATCGGAGGAGTCGACGCGCAGTGGCCCCCCGACGACACCTGCGGCACAGGCTGACAATCCTTCTTCGTCGGTGTCCTGGTTGTCCAGTCGCACGGTATGGCTGTTAGGCAACGGCAATGATCACCAGGCCCCTTGCACACCGATCCGTCACTTTGTGGGGGGTGTGCGCGGATTACGGCACTCCCTCCGTGGCCGCACGGGTGCGCGGGGGACCCGTTCCGGCCCCACGGGGCACGGCCCGTGCCGGAGCCAGGGCCTTGTTTCCCCCTGCGCCCCGCGAGCCGACGCCCCGGTCGACGGCGGGTGGTCCGGTGGTCTTGGGGCGCGGCTCGCCCGCTGCGCACGGCCCGGATTGGAACCGGGCGGCCCCCATCCGGGAGTATGGGGCCATGACCGCCCAGATTCTCGATGGCAAGGCCACCGCCGCAGCGATCAAGTCCGACCTCGTCACGCGCGTGGAGGCGCTGAAGGCCCGGGGCGTGCAGCCCGGCCTCGGGACCCTCCTGGTCGGCGAGGACCCCGGAAGCCAGAAGTACGTCGCGGGCAAGCACCGCGACTGCGCCCAGGTGGGCATCGCCTCCATCCAGCGCGAACTGCCCGCGACGGCCACCCAGGACGAGATCGAGGCGGTCGTCCGCGAACTGAACGACGACGCCACCTGCACCGGCTACATCGTCCAGCTGCCGCTTCCCAAGGGCATCGACGAGAACCGCGTGCTGGAGCTGATGGACCCGGCCAAGGACGCCGACGGACTGCACCCCACCAACCTCGGCCGGCTCGTCCTGGGCGAGCCGGCGCCGCTGCCCTGCACCCCTTACGGCATCGTCCGCCTGCTGCGTCAGCACGGTGTGGAGATCAACGGGGCCGAGGTCGTCGTGGTCGGCCGGGGCGTCACGATCGGCCGGCCCATGCCGCTGCTGCTCACCCGCCGCTCGGAGAACGCCACGGTCACCCAGTGCCACACCGGCACCCGTGACCTCGCCGCCCACCTGCGCCGCGCCGACATCATCGTCGCCGCCGCCGGCGTGCCGCACCTGGTCAAGCCGGAGGACGTCAAGCCCGGTGCGGCCGTCCTGGACGTCGGCGTGAGCCGGGACGAGAACGGCAAGATCGTCGGCGACGTCCACCCGGGCGTGGCGGAGGTCGCCGGCTGGCTCTCGCCCAACCCCGGTGGCGTCGGCCCGATGACCCGGGCGCAGCTGCTGGTCAACGTGGTGGAGGCCGCCGAGCGGCAGTCCGCGGTCCCCGGGGTCTGAGCCGAGGGCCGACGAGCGAGGGAGAGGGGCTGCTGACCATGGGTGCCGAAGCGCGCGGCCACGCGCACCACGCCTCGCAGGACGGGGAGGACGCCGGACGCCGCCCCCGGTCGCAGGGGTGCGGCGACCCACCGGAGCCGGCAGCGGGCGCCCAGGCCCCCGCCGGACGAGGGGGAGAGGACCCGGCGCGCCCCGGCGGCGGGGAGCACGGGCAGGCCGACGGCGAACAGACGCCGCCCGGCCGGGAGCACACCGAGGCCGCCGGGGAGCGGTCGCACGCGGGCAGCGAGGACCGGCAGGACGACGGGGACGGGGCGCACGGGCCGCGCGGCTCCCGCCGCTTCCCCACGCTCACCCGGGACACCGCCCGGCCCGAGGGCGGCGGTCGCACGGCCTCCGGGGACGCCCCGGCGCCCGCCCGGCAGTGGCCGATGCTGACCGTCATCGCCGGGGTGGCGCTCGGCCTGCTGCTGGTCGCGGTCGACGTGTTCCGGGTGGGCGCGCTGGTGGTGGGCCTGACGCTGGTGGCGGGGGCGGTGCTGCGGCGCGTGCTGCCGGTGGTCGGGATGCTGGCCGTCCGGTCACGCTTCACCGACATGCTCATCTACGGCGGGCTGGGCGTGGTCATCATCCTGCTCGCGCTCATGGCCCAGCCCAGGCCCCTCCTGGAGATCCCGTTCCTCAACGACCTCGTGCACTTCAGCGTCAGGTGACCGGTCCCTGCCGGCGGTGTCCTGCCTGACGTCTCAGGCCCGCCACCCGCCGCCTGACGCCCACCGCCGGGCGCCGGGCGGCCAGTGGCGGGCCTGAGACCGTGCCGGGCCCGAACGCCCCCCCGGTACGCTCCTCGCCGCCGGGCCCCGCGCCACCTCCCCGTCCCGGAGTGGCCGAAGAAGGCCCGTACGGAACGAGATCTTCACGTGCGCCCCTCACACATCCCCAAATCCCTTACGCGTGAGGCGCATGGGTCACCGGAGCCCGGGCAGATGGGTTGATGACCCTCCCCCCACGGGTCCGGCACCCCCCTCGACGGCCGCCCGCGCTCTCCCCCCTCCTTGAGCGGGCGGCCGTCACCTTTGCCCGAGCCCCCGCTGCGGAAGCCGTGCCGTCGGCTGCCGTACGCCGGTCGGTGCCGCTTCTGGGCGCCGCTCTCCCGCCGGTGAGGGGAACCACACCCGGCCGTCCCCGCAGCCGCGCACGGGTCCGATAGCCTGACGGCCGTGTTCGGTCTCTTGACACCAAGAAACTTCCCCGGGCACACAGAGAGAACTCGGTACACGGGCAGGGACACCCACCGCCACCCACCCATGGGGCTCTGGGGCTTGCCCCAGAGAACACCGCGCAGGAGATCGCCATGACCCGCACTCCCGTCAACGTCACCGTCACCGGCGCCGCCGGCCAGATCGGTTACGCCCTCCTCTTCCGCATCGCCTCCGGCCAGCTCCTCGGCGCGGACGTACCGGTGAAGCTGCGCCTGCTGGAGATTCCCCAGGGGCTGAAGGCCGCCGAGGGCACCGCCATGGAGCTCGACGACTGCGCCTTCCCGCTGCTCCAGGGCATCGAGATCACCGACGACCCGAACGTGGCCTTCGACGGTGCGAACGTCGCCCTCCTCGTCGGCGCCCGCCCCCGCACCAAGGGCATGGAGCGCGGCGACCTGCTGGAGGCCAACGGCGGCATCTTCAAGCCGCAGGGCAAGGCCATCAACGACCACGCCGCGGACGACATCAAGGTCCTCGTCGTCGGCAACCCGGCCAACACCAACGCCCTCATCGCGCAGTCGGCCGCGCCGGACGTCCCCGCCGAGCGGTTCACCGCCATGACGCGCCTGGACCACAACCGTGCGCTGACCCAGCTCGCGCAGAAGACCGGCGTCTCCGTCGCCGACATCAAGAAGCTGACGATCTGGGGCAACCACTCCGCCACCCAGTACCCCGACATCTTCCACGCCGAGGTCGCCGGCAAGAACGCCGCCGAGGTCGTGAACGACGAGGCGTGGCTGGCCGACACCTTCATCCCGACCGTCGCCAAGCGCGGCGCCGCCATCATCGAGGCCCGTGGCGCCTCCTCCGCCGCCTCGGCCGCGAACGCCGCCATCGACCACGTGCACACCTGGGTCAACGGCACCGCCGCGGGCGACTGGACCTCGATGGGCATCCCCTCCGACGGCTCCTACGGCGTGCCCGAGGGCATCATCTCCTCCTTCCCCGTCACCACGAAGGACGGCGTCTACGAGATCGTCCAGGGCCTGGAGATCAACGAGTTCTCCCGGACCCGCATCGACGCCTCGGTCAAGGAGCTCACCGAGGAGCGCGACGCGGTCCGCGGTCTCGGCCTGGTCTGAGCCTCCGCCCCGCGGCACCCGGTGAGACCGGAGCCGCCCACGCCTGACGGCAGCAGGGCCCGTCCGGGCCGCCGCGCGAGGACGCGGTGGCCCCCGGACGGGCCCTGCGCTGTTCCGCCCCGTGCTGATGACGCGGGCCGTCAGCCCGCGCCGATGATGCGGGCCGACGTGACAGCTTCCGCCCGGAATGCGGCTTTTCCTCTGTTCCGCCGCTTACCGTTTCGGCACGAGGACGACGGCCCCGGCCTGCGGGCGGAGGGCGTCGGCGAGGGCCGTGGGCCGTGGCGCCCAGGAGGGAGCTGAGGCGGAGTGGACACCGGAGCGCACGCGGCGGGAGAAGGCGACGGGACGGCGCCACGCGGACGGACCGGCCCGCCGCCCCCGCCGCCGCCGAGCGGCGACTCATCGCCGGTGAAGGGCCCCACGCCGCCTCCTGGCCGTGCCGACGGTCCCGGGCGACCGCCTCCCGGACCCGGTCGCCCCGGGTTCTGGCGCAGCCCCCTGCGCGGCCCCTGGCTGACCTCCGTGTTCGGGCTGGTCCTGCTGGTCGGCGTGGTCCTGCTCCTGGTCACCGGACTGCTGTCCTACGCCGCGTACAACCCCGACCTGCCGGGCAACGACACCACCCCCGACCGGGGCGTGCTCGGCTTCTACCTCTTCGCCTGGCCCACCGACCCGCACTGGCTGTACCGGCTGACGCAGGGCGTGCACGTCACCGCCGGAGTCGTGCTCGTCCCCGTCCTCCTCGCCAAGCTGTGGTCGGTGATCCCCCGCCTCTTCGCCTGGCCGCCCCTGCGGTCGCCGGCACAGGCGCTGGAACGCCTCTCGCTGCTGCTGCTCGTGGGCGGTGCCCTGTTCGAGTTCGCCACCGGACTGCTCGACGTCCAACTCCACTACGTCTTCCCCGGCTCCTTCTACGTGCTGCACTTCTACGGCGCCTGGATCATGGCGGGTGCCTTCGTCGTGCACGTCGCCTTCCGGCTGCGCCTCATGGTCCGGGCGCTGTGGGGGGACGGACGACCGCCCGGGGTGTGGCGCACGCCCGCGGTACGCACCCGTGCCGAACCACCCGACGCCACCGGGCTGGTGACACCCGACCCGGCGCCGGCGACGATGTCCCGCCGGGGCGCCGTCGCCATGGTGGGCTCGGGGTCGCTGCTCCTCCTCGGGGTGACCGCGGGGCAGAGCATCGGGGGCCCGCTCCGCGCCACCGCCCTGCTCGCCCCGCACGGCCGTGAGCCCGGCGGCGGGCCCCTGGGTTTCCAGGTGAACAAGACGGCCGCCGACGTGGGCGTCAGGGCCCGCGACCTCGGCCCGGCGTGGCGGCTGGTGCTGCGCGGGCCCGGGCGCGAGGTGTCCCTGAACCGGAGTCAGGTGGGGGACCTGCCCCAGCACACGGCCTCGCTCCCGATCGCCTGCGTGGAGGGCTGGTCCACCGAGGACCAGCTCTGGAGCGGGGTCCGCCTGGCGCACCTCGCCGCGCTCGTCGGGGCCGACCCCGCCGGCTCCTCGGCCTTCGTGGAGTCGGCGCAGCCCGCGGGGCCCTTCCGCACGGCCTCGCTCCGGGACAACCAGGTCCGCGACCCGCGGTCCCTGCTGGCCCTGCGGGTCAACGGGGCGGACCTCTCGCCGGACCACGGCTACCCGGCCCGCGTCATCGTCCCGGCCTGCCCCGGGGTGCACAACACCAAGTGGGTCACCCGCGTGACCTTCGGAGCGCCGTGACCGGCCGCGCGCCCGACGGCCCGGGCTCCGGCGCCCAGGGCTCCGGTGGCGCTTCCTCGCGCGGCGCCTCCCCCGTCGCCCGCCCGCCCCGTCACCCCGGCCGGTCGGTGCAAAGGCGCTACGGGGCGCCAGTGCTCCATCTCCTGCTGATCCTGGCCTCGTTCGTTCTCGCGTACTACGCCGGGGAACGGCTCCTGCGGCACAGGTGGCTCGCGGTGGCGGTGTGGTTCGTGGGGGCGGCGTTCGCGCACGACCTCGTCCTGCTGCCGCTCTACTCGGCGGGCGACGCGGTGCTGCGTCGCGTCACCCGTAACCGGTTCGCGGGGGGAGGCGGCCGGCCCGGGGAGCGGCGGGCCGTGCCTGCGGTGTCGTCCGGGGGCGGTGACGTCCGTGGCGGGAGCGGTGCGGAGGGCCGGCACGCGTCCGGGCCCGCGGCTGCGCCGCACCGCGCCCGCCTCAACCACCTGCGGGTACCCGCCTTCCTGTCCCTGCTGCTGCTCCTGGTCTGGTGGCCGCTGGTCCTGGAGCGGGTGCCGGACTTCGAGGCGCACACCCGCCTGAGCCCGCACGGCTTCGCGGAGCGGTGGGCGCTGCTGACGGCCGGCCTGTTCGCGCTGTCCGGGCTGTGGGCGGCAGTGGCGGCCCGCAGCCGGCGCCGACGGACCGCCAGTCGCTGAGGGGGCCCCGCCCCGACTCGCGCTGCGCACACCGGCGTTGAGGAGGCGGCTGCTCACCGAACCTTGTTGTGCATCTGCTCTGCAATGTAGTACTTCTTATACATGAGCGAGCAGGTGCACAACAGGCTGGCGGCGGTCCGGGCCGACCGGAAGGTGTCGCGGCAGGCGCTGGCCGAGGCGGTGGGGGTCCACTACCAGACCATCGGGTACATCGAGCGGGGGCAGTACAACCCCAGCCTGGACCTGGCCCTCCGGATCGCCGCGTTCTTCGGGCTGCCGGTGGAGGGCCTCTTCTCCCTGCAGCCGTTCCGGCCGCTCACCGACGAGGTCTACGGGAGGAAACAGGTATGAGTGCGACCAGGACGGGTCTCGGTGCGGCCTACGACAGGCGCATGACGGCACTGATGAACCGCCACTCCGATCACCCCTGGATCGCCACCGCCGCGCGGCGGCGAGCGGCCGTCGCCCTGCATGTGGCCCTGACCGTGGCCGGGTTGGGAACCACCTGGGTCCTGGCCGTGGCCGACGGCGAGACCGTCCTGCGGTGGACGGCGCTCGCGCTGCTCGTCCTGCTGGTCCCGTGGTGTTACGCGACCGGCTTCCTCAACTCCGCCACCCGGGGCCTGCTGGAGCTGCGCGCCCGCGTCCTGGACGAACGGCAGCTGGCCGAGCGCGCCCGAGTCCAGGCCCGCGCCCATCGCCTCACCCTGTACCTGCTCCTCCTCGCCTGCGGGGGAGCTGCGGTGGTGGACGTCCCGCAGGCGGCGGTGGCGCCCGGCCTGGCGTCCCTCGTCGCCTTCCACTGGCTGATGCCACTGTGGCTGGCGGGGCTGTCGGTGCAGGACGTGGCGGCGGACGACGTGTAGCGGGCGGGGCGCCCCGAACCGGCTCGCCCCGCCCGCCGGGGCGGTCGTCAGCCCAGCGCGTGCCCGGTGGTGCTGTCGACGTGGTCCGGGAGCGCGCCCTGGTGGCGGTCGCCCGTCGACGAGGTGCCCGTGGGCTCGAACATGAGGATCGCGCCGCCGGTGGACGAGGGCCGGTGCTCGGTGCCGCGGGGGACGACGAAGGTGTCGCCCCGGCGCAGCGTCACCGTCCGCTCCGAGCCGTCCGGGGCCCGCAGCGCCACCTCGAAGTGGCCGTCCAGGACGAGGAAGAACTCGTCGGTGTCCTCGTGGGTGTGCCAGACGTGGTCCCCCAGGGTGTGGGCGATCCGGACGTCGTAGTCGTTGACGCGCGTGACGATGCGGGGGCTGTAGACGGCGTCGAAACTCGCCAGCGCTTCGTGGACGTTGACAGGTGACGTGGAGATGTTCTCGCTCATGAAGGCAGTCTGCGCCCGGTGCGGCCGACGGGTCTTTGGTTCGGGCGGGATTTCCGAAGGGCCCGGCCCGGCCGGGGGGCGCGACACGGGGGACCACCCCGGCCGGGGTGATGGCACAGGTCGTGTCCGGACCGGTTCCCCAAGAGCTGAAATCGTTTTTGCACGGTCGGGCGCCGTGGTGGGCGTGCGGCCGTTCGGCCCAACGGCGTCACCGGGATCGTTGAGCGATCCGTCAAATCTCCGTAAAACGGACGTCAAGGGAGAGGCAACCGTGTCCTCGTCCCGCATCCGTTCTGGAGGTTCGATGCGTTACGGCACCGCTCTGCGCGAGGAGATCTCAGCGCCGGGCACCACACCGCTCATCGGCATCTACGACATGTACTCGGCGTCCGTCGCCGCCCAGCACTACGACGGCTTCTTCGTCTCCGGGTTCGGCTTCGCCGCCTCGCACTACGGGCTGCCGGACATCGGCTTCATCGCCTGGCCCGACATGGTCGACTTCGTGGAACGCCTGCGGCTGGCCTTCCCCGGCCGCCACCTGCTGGTCGACATCGACGACGGCTACGTCGACCCGGAGGTCGCCTGCCACGTCGTGCAGCGCCTGGACCGGGCGGGCGCGTCCGGCGTCATCCTGGAGGACCAGAAGCGCCCCCGCCGCTGCGGCCACGCCGACGGCAAGCAGGTCCTGCCGTTCCAGGAGTACCTCGACAAGCTCCACATGGTGCTGGACAGCCGGGGCGACCTGGTCGTGGTGGCGCGCACCGACGCCACCGAGGAGGACGACATCCTGCACCGGGCCGCGGCGCTGGCCAAGACCGACGCCGACGTGGTGCTGGTGGACGGCGTCCGCAGCGTCGAGTGGATCCGGCGCATCCGCGAGGTGATCGGCGACAAGCCGCTGCTGTTCAACCAGATCGCCGGCGGAAAGTCGCCGCGGCTCTCGCTCCCCGAACTGGACGCGCTGGGCGTGGACGTGGCCATCTACTCCACGCCCTGCCTCTTCGCCGCGCACGAGGCGGTGGACACGGCCCTGCGGCGGCTGAAGGCCGAGGACGGGCGGCTGCCGGAGGCGGGCCCCGGCCGGGTCGGCGTCCCGGAGTCGACGGCGCTGCTGGAGCGCAACATCAGCCGCCACCACGACACCGCGTCCCTGCTCACCCGATGAAGCGGCCCACCCGCCGGGCGGCGTGGGGCGGCGGCCTGCTGGCGGCGACCGGGGCCCTCCTCGTCGCACCGCAGGGCGGACCTGCCGCCGCCGCCCCGGTGGCTCCGCTCCTGGGCGCCGCGGTGACGCTCCCCTCCCGCCTGGCGGTCGTCGAGATCGACAACTCCCACGCCGACTCCTGGCTGGAGGTCGACCGCACCGGCAACGTCCAGAACGGGGCCGGCGGGGAGGCGGGCAACGACCACGTCGAAGGCGACCGGTCGGGCGAGGACGAGGTGGAGGGGGACTGACCGGATCGCGGGGGAGCCGCCGGTCGGCCCGCCGGGTGCCCCGCCGCCCGGCGGGCGCGCCCAGATCCGGCGGCCTCCCCCGCAGTTCGGGTGCGGACTCGCACAACGGCACCGCCCGGCGCGTCGGCGACGCGCCGGGCCCCGGGCACCGCATGGTGTCCACCATGGACCACCAGACACCGGCCGAACCAACCCCGCCGCCGGTGGGCGGGGTTGGGGAAGGAGCGCGTGCGGGGGACGCTCCGGGGACCGCCACCCGGACCGCCGACGCCGGGACACTCCCGGCCGGCGCCGCCGTGGTGCTCGCGGAGGGGCAGCCGCTGCCGCGCCACGAGGACCTGGCGGAGGCGACCCGGCTCGTCTGCTCCCGCCTGCGCCTCCTGCTGCCGGAGACCGAACGGCTGGCGGCGGCGCTGCCGCCGGAGGACCCGGTGCGGCGCAGAGTGCTGCGGTGCGTCACCGAGGCCGCAGCCCGACTCGCCGCCGACCCGGGTCCCGGGCTGGTGTCGGCCATGCGGCACGCCCAGGCGCTGGCCCGCTGCCACCACGACCTCGGTGAGTGGCGGGCGCTGCTGGCCGCACGTGGTGACCGCCCGGCCGGGTGAGCCGGCACCGGCCACTGGTCCGTCCGGAGGAGCCGGCGCGCCACCTGGGCGTCCCTCGGTCATCCTGGCGGCAACGCCGTCGCGCCGCCGCGGGCCGGCCGGGACCGCCGCCCGTGCCCTGGTCGCGGGGCGCTCCGGGTGAGCGGGCGCTCCGGCCGGCGGCGAGGCAGGACGTCCAGGGACGGAGGACCAGCCGGTGACCACCCACGAGCCCCCGCCCGGGCACGGCACACCGCACGCCGGGCCCGAGCAGGCCCCCGCCGCCCTGACCGGGCCGCAGGCCGACACTCCACTGGAGCCCCACGAGGATCCCTACGGCCAGGCGCTCAGCCCGGCCAGCGGCCCGCTCTTCCTGCGCCGGTGCGACGGCGGGTGGCTGGCCTCGGAGGTCGACCGGTGGTGCGCGGCGGCGGACGAGGCCGACATGACTGTGCTGCGGCGGTGCGTGGGGGCGGTCCTGGACGTCGGTTGCGGGCCGGGCAGGCTGGTGGCGGCGCTGCGGGAGGCGGGGCACCCGGTGCTCGGCATCGACGTCAGCCGCGCCGCGGTGGCCAGGACGCAGGAGGCGGGCGGGGCGGCGCTGTGCCGGTCGGTCTTCGACGCCCTGCCGGGGGAGCGGACCTGGGACTGCGCGCTGCTCCTGGACGGGAACATCGGCATCGGCGGCGACCCGGTGGCGCTGCTGGAACGACTGGCCGGCCTCGTCGCCCCCAGCGGTGGCCTGCTGTTCGTGGAGGCGGACCCCTGCGAGGTCGACGAGCGGATGGCGGTCCGCTTCGACGACGGCTGCGGCCGCACCGGCCGGCCCTTCCCCTGGGCCCGGGTGGGCGCAGCGGCGCTGCGCCGGATGGCCCGGGTCACCGGCTGGACACCGACGGACCAGTGGAGCGTCGGCGGACGACACTTCCTGACACTGCGCCGGCCGGGCTGACGGCCGACGGCAGCCGGGCCGCCCGCCCCCGGGCCCGGATCCTCACCACCCGGTGAACAGGAGTGAGTTGACGAGGAGGGCGACCGTCGCCTGGACCGCCAGCCACCACCGGTGCGAGGCCCGGGGCAGCAGGGCGCAGGCCACCGGGAGCCACACCGCGAACGGCAGCCAGATGCGCTCGGTCTCCGCCTTGCTCATGCCCGACAGGTCCGCGGCGAGCATCATGCACACCGCGGCGGCGACCAGCCCGGCCAGGGCAGCGCGGCCCGTCACCGGCCGTGCCGCCGTCGCCGCGTCCCGCCGCCACGGCCACGCCGCCGCGCACCGGCGCACTCCTTCCCGCAGCGGCCCCGCCGCCCGGCGCAGCCCCGCGAGCGCGGCCAGGCCCACCGAGGGGACCTGCGCAGCCAGGTCGGCCCACACGAAGTAGCCGTAGGGGCGGACCTTCGCGGCGCCCTGGTAGTAGCGGGTGTGCAGCGTCGTGTAGCCCTCCGGCCACCAGAACCCGGCGGCGGTGAAGGCGAGGACCCACGGCAGCGCGCCGAGCACCAGGTAGGGCAGCGGCCGGACAGTGCGGGTCATGACCAGCACCGCGGCCACCATCACCACCAGCACCGTCAGCCCGTAGGAGAGGTAGCCGGCCAGGCCCGCCAGCAGGCCGGCGGCGAGCGCGGCCAGGCGCGGCCACCGTGCGGTGCGCGTCGCGGACAGCGCGAGCAGCGCCACCGTCCAGGCGGCCACCCCCGCGAAGTAGCCGTCGGCGCTCACCCCGATCCAGACCGCCGCCGGGATCAGCACCAGGAAGGGGGCGGCGCGGCGCGCCCACACCTCGCCGCACAGCGCCCGCACCGCCACCAGGACGGCGGCCACGGCCGAGGTGCCGGTCAGCAGGCACCAGGTCGCGGCCCACGCCCCGCCGCCCAGGCCGACGCGGTCCAGCAGGACGAAGGTCAGCAGCGCGCCCGGCGGGTGACCGGAGACGTGCGCCGGCCAGATGTGGGGGGAGCCCACCAGGATGTGGTGGGTGAAGTCCGCGAGCGTGGCCGGGATGTCGTGGACGGCGGGCACCGAGCGCAGGTACTCCATGCGGGTCGTCAGGCGCTGCGCGTAGCCGCGGCCCCAGCCGTCCACCATCGCCAGGGCGAACGTCCAGACCGCAGTCGCCGCCCAGGCGGCGGGCAGCAGCCGGCGCCAGCTCAGGCGGCGCGCCAGCGGGGGACCGTAGGCCACCACGAGGGCCGCCACCACGGGCGCGGCGAGGGTGCCGGGGCCGACGTGCGGCAGCCACGGCCCGTACAGCGGCGGGGAGCTGAGCCGGAGGATGCCGCTGCCGTGGTAGGTGGTGCGGTTGAGCGCCGCGCCGGCCACCGCGGCGGCGGCGAACAGCGCCACGCCTGCGAGGGCCGCCACCACGTCCCGGCGGACCCCGCGGGCAGGCGTCCGTGCGCCGGCGTCCGCAGTGCGGGCGGGCCCGCTCCCGGGCACCTTCTCGGTACTCGTCATGCCGTCACGGTAGGTGCACGCGGCCCGCCCGCCGGGCCCGTGACGCGAACGATTCGCGAACGTCCGCCGGCCGACCGCGGGCCCGGCGGGCCCGGAACGCTCAGGCGTGCGGTGCGCCGCCGCGCAGGGCGTCGGCCAGCGGGCCCTCGCCGCGCACCTCGATGCGGCCCTCCTTCACGCCGACCTCCCAGTCGAGGCCGGCGCCGGTGAGGGCCACGCAGGTGGCGGCGGTCAGGACGACCTCGGGTTCGCCCTCGGCCGCCGGGTGCGGGGCCGTACCGGCCGCCTCGGTCCCGTACGCTGCGGCGCCGGTGGCCACCGGGTCGGTGTCCGCCTCCCAGGTGACGCGGAAGCCGCCCTCGTCGGTGGTCACGGTGACGGCCCCGGCCGCGGTGGCGGCGGCCTCGCGCAGCCGCCGGGCGAGGGGGATGGCGAACCAGTGGGGGCGCACCGCGTCGGTGGGCCGGCGTTCGGCGAGGTCCGGGGCGCCCCACTCGGCGAGCGCGGTCAGGACGGGCAGCAGTCCGCGACCGCGCGGCGTGAGCGAGTAGACGGTGGCCGAGGCCGGTGCGGGCAGCCGCCGGCGGGTGGCCAGCTCGTCGGCCTCCATGTCCTTCAGGCGCGAGGCGAGGACGTCGGTGCTGATCCCGGGGAGGTCGGCGTGGAGGTCGGTGTAGCGGCGGGGCCCGGCACTCAGCTCCCGGACGATCAGCAGGGTCCAGCGGTCACCGACCCGGTCCAGGGCCCGGGCGACGGCGCAGAACTGGTCGTAGCGTCGGCGTGGCATGTCCGCAGTCTAGACACAAGGTTGGACTTTCCAAGTGCAGGCTTGGTAAAACCAAGTAGCGCCCGGACGGTCGGCAGGAGGCCATCCGCGGGGCCGGGCGGTCTCCCGGCGGCGCCAGCCGGCAAGAGAGGGGCCAGCACATGGAGTTCCGGCAGTCGGGGAAGCTCAGCGAGGTCTGCTACGAGATCCGCGGACCGGTGATCGCCCATGCCAACGCCCTGGAGGAGGCGGGCCACAGCGTCCTGCGGCTGAACACCGGCAACCCGGCGCTGTTCGGGTTCGAGGCGCCGGAGGAGATCCTCCAGGACATCATCCGCAGCCTTCCCCGGGCCCACGGCTACACCGACTCCCGCGGCATCCTCCCCGCCCGGCGGGCCGTCGCCCAGCACTACCAGCAGCGGGGGCTGCCGGATGCGGACGTGGACGACGTCTACCTGGGCAACGGCGTCTCCGAGCTGATCTCCATGGCGGTGCAGGCGCTCGTCGAGGACGGGGACGAGATCCTCATCCCCGCGCCCGACTACCCGCTGTGGACCGCGGTGACGACGCTGGCGGGCGGCAAGGCCGTCCACTACGTCTGCGACGAGTCCGCCGACTGGCTGCCGGACCTGGACGACATGGCGGCGAAGATCACCGACCGGACCAGGGCCGTCGTGGTCATCAACCCCAACAACCCCACCGGGGCGGTCTATCCGCGGGAGATCGTCGAGGGCATCTGCGACCTCGCCCGCCGCCACGGCCTGATGGTCCTCTCCGACGAGATCTACGACAAGATCCTCTACGACGACGCCGTCCACCACAGCCCCGCGGTGGTCGCCCCCGACCTGGTGACCCTCACCTTCAGCGGCCTCTCCAAGGCCTACCGGGTCGCCGGCTTCCGCTCCGGCTGGCTCGTGGTCTCCGGCCCCCGGGAGCACGCGAGCAACTACCTGGAGGGCCTGGACACCCTGGCCTCGATGCGGCTGTGCCCCAACGCCCCCGCCCAGTACGCCGTGCAGGCCGCGCTCGGCGGCCGGCAGTCCATCGAGAGCCTGGTGCTGCCCGGTGGACGTCTGCGCGAACAGCGGGACGTGGCCTGGCAGCGGCTCAACGAGATCCCCGGCGTCTCCTGCGTCAAACCCCGCGGCGCGCTCTACGCCTTCCCCCGGATCGACCCGGCGGTCCACCGCATCCACGACGACGAGCAGTTCGTCCTGGACCTGCTGCTGCGGGAGAAGATCCAGGTGGTGCAGGGCACCGGCTTCAACTGGGCACGGCCCGACCACTTCCGCATCCTCACCCTGCCGCGCGTCGAGGAACTCGACACCGCCATCAGCCGCATCGGACGGTTCCTGAGCGGCTACCGGCAGGACTGAGGCCCCGCCACCCGTCCGGCCGGGACGCGGGGGCTACCGGACGGCGCTCGGCCGGCTCTGCAGCACCCGGTCCAGGAAGGCCTGGAGGTTGCCGTCCAGCCGGGCCAGCTTCTCCTCGACGCTGAGCGACTCCTCGTACCGCGAGGTCAGCGCGGACTGCTTGCGGCCCCGCAGGTACAGGGGGCAGGCCAGGTCGGCACAGACGTGGACGCCCACGGTGTTGCCCTGCCGGCCCGCGGCGCCCGCCCGGCGCGCGGCGAGCAGGGCGACGCCGGAGCCCGGGTGGCCGGTGAGGCAGAGCGAGCAGACGGTGGTCTTGGTGAAGCTGCGGCGCACGTTCTGCGGGGCGCGCAGGGTCACGCCCACCGGGCCCTGCTCCCGGGGCGCCACGAGGTAACCGCGGTCCGGCGCGCCCGGGTCCCGCCAGCCGAGGAAGTCCAGATCCGCCCAGGGCAGTCCGGCCAGCCCCGCGGGGAGCGAGAGCCGGCTCGCCTCGCCCTTCGAGCAGTTCACGAACGAGGCGCGGATCTCTTGGTCGGTCATCGGGTCCATGCGGCGGACGGTAGCCGGGGGCGGGCCCCTGTGTCCTGCGGTTTTCCGCGCCCCGCGCCCGCCGCCGCTCAGGCCGCCGTGCGGAAGCCGCAGTTCCCGCTGGTGGAGTCCGGGGTGTTGCCGGTGCGGGCCGCGACCCGGTAGCGGTGGCAGTAGGAGGGGTGGCACAGGTACGAGCCGCCGCGCAGCACCCGGCGGCCGAGCCGCCCACCCGGCGGGCACCACGGGTCGCGGACCGGGGAACGGGTGTACCAGGTCGGGTCGAAACCGTCCGCGCACCACTCCCAGACGTTGCCGGACATCTCGTACAGCCCGAAGCCGCCCGGCGGGAAGGAGCGCACCGGGGCGGTCGCCAGCCAGCCGTCCTCGCCGGTGGGGCGGTCGGGGAAGTCGCCCCGCCAGACGTGACAGCGCGCCTGGCCGCCCGGCCGCGGCTCGTCGCCCCAGGGGAAGCGGCGCCCGGCCAGGCCCCCGCGGGCCGCGTACTCCCACTCGGCCTCCGTCGGCAGTCGCCGCCCCGCCCAGGCGCAGTACGCCTGCGCGTCGCGGAAGGAGACGTGGACCACCGGGTGGTCGGCGAGGTCGGCGACGTCCGTCAACGGGCCGTAGGGGTGGCGCCAGTCGGCGCCCCGCACGTCCAGCCACCAGGGCGCGGCCGGGTGCCGGCCCAGGACGTCACCGGGGGAGGCCACCGCGAAGAGGTGGAAGACCGCCGAGGAGCCGGCCCGTTCGGCGTCGGTGACGTAACCGGTCGCGGCGGCGAAGCGGGCGAAGGCGGCGTTGGTGACGGCGGTGGCGTCGATGCGGAACGGGGAGAGCACCACCGGGTGGACGGGGAGTTCGCCGTCCGCGGCGTAGCCCTCGCCGAAGGCGTCGCCCATCCGGTACGCGCCCCCGGCCAGCGCCACCTCCTCGTGCTGCACGGGCGTGCGGGAGCGGGCGACGTCCGGGGCGGTCGCCGTCGCCTCGCCACCCGCCCGGGGGACCGCGCAGCACGGAGAGCCGCCGCCCGTCGCGGCCGTTGACGCCCCACCCACTCCTGATATAGCACTTTGCACATAGGTGACGGTGTACGAGCGCGGGGGCCCAGTCAAGGCCGCCACGGCGGAAGGGGACGCGTTGACCTTCGAGTACGTGCTGCTCGGGCTGCTCGCGATGGAACCGCGCAGCGGCTACGACCTGCGGCGATGGCTGGAACAGGAGGGCCGGTTCCTGCGCTCGGGCGTCCACCAGAGCCAGATCTACCGCCTGCTCGCCCGCCTCACCGAGCGCGGCTGGGTCCGCTGGGAGACCGACCCCCGCGACGGCCGGCCCGACGCCAAGGTCCACCACCTCACCCCCGCCGGCCGGGAGGCGCTGCTGGCCTGGGCACACAGCCCCTACCAGCCGCCCAGCCGCCTCCAGGACCCCGACTTCGCGGTCCGCTTCCTGTTCGCCGGGATGCTCGACCCCGACCTGCCGATCGCCCTCATCGACGTCGAACTCGCCCACCGCCGCGCCCAGGTGGCCCGCTCACGGGGACGGGACCGGGCGATGGGCTTCGCCGAGCCGGTGCCCGAGGTCGATCCCGGCCGCGCCCGGCTGCTCAGCGAACTCCTCCACCTGAGGGGGGCCGGTGAGATCGACGCGTGGATCGACTGGCTGGAGCACACCCGCCGCCTGCTGCTCGACCACCGCACCGCGGGCGCGGCCCCCGCCGACCCGGCCGGCTGAGCACCGCCCGGCCCGGCCGGAACCGCACCCTCACGCGGTGCACCGCCCCGGCGCACACCCGCCCCAGCAGACCACCACCTCCAGGAGGCCGACCGGTGAGAGCCGTGATGGTGATGTTCGACAGCCTCAACCGCCGGCTGCTGCCGCCCTACGGCTGCGACTGGGTGCACGCCCCGAACTTCGAGCGGCTGGCGGCCCGCTCCGCCGTCTTCGACAACTGCTACGGCGGCAGCATGCCGTGCATGCCGGCGCGCCGGGAGATGCACACCGCCCGCCCCAACTTCCTCCACCGCTCCTGGGGGCCGCTGGAGCCCTACGACGACTCCGTGCCGCAGATCCTCGGCGAGAACGGCGTCCACACCCACCTCGTCACCGACCACCAGCACTACTGGGAGGACGGCGGCGCCACCTACCACCAGCGCTACGACTCCTTCGAGTTCTTCCGCGGACAGGAGGGCGACAAGTGGAAGGGGCAGGTCGCCGACCCCGAGATCCCCGAGTCGCTGGGCTGGCGCGGCGGCCGGCTGTGGCGGCAGGACTGGATCAACCGCAGCCACCTCACCGACCCCGCCGACCACCCCCAGACCCGCACCTTCGACGCCGGCCTGGAGTTCCTCGCCACCAACCACACCGAGGACCGCTGGTTCCTCCAGATCGAGTGCTTCGACCCGCACGAGCCGTTCTTCTCCTACGCCGACCACAAGAAGCACTACGCCCACGACTGGCAGGGCCCGCACTTCGACTGGCCCGACTACAAGCGCGTCACCGAGGACGAGGCCGCCGTCGACCACGCCCGACGCGAGTACGCCGCCCTGCTGACCATGTGCGACGCCTCCCTGGGCCGGGTCCTGGACGCCTTCGACGCGCACGGGCTGTGGGAGGACACCCTGCTGGTGGTCTGCACCGACCACGGCTTCCTGCTGGGCGAGCACGGCTGGTGGGGCAAGAACGTCCAGCCCTGGTTCGACGAGAACATCCACACCCCGCTGTTCGTCTGGGACCCGCGCAGCCGGGCCACCGGCCGCCGCGCCTCCCTCGTCCAGACCATCGACATCGGCCCCACCCTGCTCGACTTCTTCGGCCTGGACCGCACCCCCGACATGCTCGGCGTCCCCCTCACCGACACCGTCGCCACCGACCGCCCGGTGCGCGAGGCCGGCCTCTTCGGCTCCTTCGGCGCCCACGTCAACATCACCGACGGCCGCCACGTCTACATGCGGGCCTGCGCCGGCCCCGAGAACCGGCCGTTGTACGAGCACACGCTCATGCCCACCCACATGGCCTCGCGGTTCACCCCCGAGGAACTGCGGGAGGCAACCCTGAGCGAACCCTTCGACTTCACCAAGGGCGTGCCGCTGCTGCGGGTGCCGGGCTTCGCCGTCGGCAACCCGTACCACCTCGGCACCCGCCTGTACGACCTGGCGACCGACCCCGACCAGGAACACCCGCTCCTGGACGAGGAGCTGGAGCTGCGCATGGCGACGCTGCTGGTCGAGCAGATGCGGGCGCTGGACGCACCGGCCGACCAGTTCGCCCGCCTCGGGCTGCCGGCGAGCGGCCCGGTCACCGCCGAGCACCTGCTGACGCGCTCCCAGCTGCCGCAGGTCCAGGGCGCGGACCGGCCGCTGCCCCTCGCCGGGGACTTCCCGCCCGCCACCGCCTCACCGGCCGGGGTGTCGGTGGCGACCCCGCTGCGCGACCTCCTCGCGGTCCCCGGCGGACGCGAGGCCCTCGCCCGCCACCTGCCGCACGTCCTGCACCCCGGGATGCTGGCGATGACGGGGGCCCTCTCGCCGCTCCAGCTCGCCGCCGTCAGCCCCGCGGTCACCCCCGAGCTGCTGCACGCCCTCGCCGCCGCCCTGACCGCCGGTCCCACGGCAGCGGAGGCCACCACCGGCGGCTGATGCCCCGCGGGACGGTCCGGCGGGGGAGCGGCTGCCGGGTACCGGTCACCCGCCGTGCCCGCGCCGTTGCCCGTGTCCTCGCCGGGCGGCGCATACGCGCGAGCACGGCGGGTAGGGACCGGCCACGTCACCGCGGTACGCAGCCCCCGGTTCCACTCCCCGGCCGTGAACAAGGTCACGTTCGGGGGTGCCGTGCGCATGGTTTCCCCGGATCGGGGGAGGGGTTGCCGCTGCTGACCCCGGTCGGCCATGCAGCGATTCCCCCGACGGAAGGCGAAACGGACGTGTCGGTACCCGGACCCGAGACCATTCACGTAGACGGGGCGTGGCGTACTGCCGCGTCCGGCCGCACGCGGGAGGTCCTCGACCCCGCCGACGCCACCGTGCTCACCACCGTGGCGGAGGGCGGCCGGGAGGACACCGACGCGGCTGTCGACGCCGCCTACCGCGCCTTCGACGGCGGCGCCGGCGCCTGGCCCACCACGCCCGTCGCCGAACGCGCCGCCCTGCTGCGCCGCGTCGCCGACCTCCTCCAGCGCGACCGCGAGGACATCGCCCTGCTGGAGAGCCGCGACACCGGCAAGACCCTGGAGGAGGGCCGCGTCGACGTCGACGACGTCACCGCCGCCTTCCGGTACTTCGCCGACGCCGTCGTGGCCGAGACCGGCCGGGTCGTCGACGCCGGCTCCGCCGACGTCCACAGCGTGGTCGTGCACGAGCCGGTCGGCGTCTGCGCTCTGATCACCCCCTGGAACTACCCGCTGCTCCAGGCCAGCTGGAAGATCGCGCCCGCGCTCGCCGCCGGCAACACCTTCGTCGTCAAGCCCAGCGAGGTCACCCCGCTGTCCACCGTCCACCTGGTGAAGCTGCTGGTGGAGGCCGGGCTCCCGGCGGGCGTCGCCAACATCGTCACCGGCCCCGGCGACCCCGTCGGCGCCCGGCTGGCCGAACACCCCCAGGTCGACCTGTTCTCCTTCACCGGCGGGCTGGTCAGCGGCACCAAGGCCGCGCAGGCCGCCGTCGCCGGCGTCAAGAAGATCGCCCTCGAACTCGGCGGCAAGAACCCCAACGTGGTCTTCGCCGACGCCTGCGCCACCGAGGAGGGCTTCGACACCGCCGTCGACCAGGCCCTGAACGCCGCCTTCATCCACAGCGGCCAGGTCTGCTCGGCCGGTGCCCGCCTCATCGTCGAGGAGTCCGTCAAGGACCGTTTCGTCGCCGAACTCGCCTCCCGCGCCGCGCGGATCAGGCTCGGCCGCGGCACCGAGAAGGACGTCGAGTGCGGCCCGCTGGTCTCCCAGGCCCAGCTGGAGAAGACCGAGGGCTACGTCGCCTCCGCGCTGGCCGAGGGCGCCAGGCTGGTCTGCGGCGGCGAACGCCCCGCGCCCAGCGAGGTCCGCCCCGCCACCGGCTACTTCTACCTCCCCACCATCCTCGACGACTGCCACCGCGGCATGCGCGTCATCCGCGAGGAGACCTTCGGGCCCATCCTCACCGTCGAGACCTTCACCGGCGAGGACGAGGCCGTGGCCCTGGCCAACGACACCGAGTACGGCCTCGCCGGCGCCGTGTGGTCGGCCGACACCGCCCGGGCCCGCCGCGTCGCGGCCCGGCTCCGCCACGGCACCGTGTGGATCAACGACTTCCACCCCTACCTGCCGCAGGCGGAGTGGGGCGGCTTCGGCAAGTCCGGCATCGGCCGCGAACTGGGCTCCGCCGGGCTCGAGGAGTACCGCGAGACCAAGCACGTCTACGAGAACCTGCGGCCGCAACCGGTCCGCTGGTTCGCCGGCTGAGGTACCACCCCACCCCCACCTGAAGAACAGCGCCACGTGAGCGAGGCGGCCCCCGCGCCGCCCCGCCACCTCGTCACACCCTGACGCGCCGCACCACCCCCGCGGCCCGCCGAAACCGGCGACAGCTCAGAAGGAGAACCCCCCATGCCCACATTCGACTACGTCGTCGTCGGCGGTGGCACCGCGGGCTCGGTGATCGCCTCCCGGCTCACCGAGGACCCGGACGTCACCGTCGCCGTCATCGAAGGCGGCCCGTCCGACATGGACCGCGACGACGTCCTGACGCTGCGTCGCTGGCTGGGTCTCCTCGGCGGCGACCTCGACTACGCGTACCCCACCACCGAGCAGCCACGCGGCAACTCCCACATCCTGCACAGCCGCGCCAAGGTGCTCGGCGGCTGCTCCTCCCACAACACGCTCATCTCCTTCAAGCCGCTGCCCGGCGACTGGGACGAGTGGGCCGAGGCCGGCGCGACCGGCTGGGACGCGCAGTCCATGGACCCCTACTTCCACCGGCTGCGCAACAACATCGTCGCGGTGGACGAGAAGGACCGCAACGCCATCGCCCGCGACTTCGTCGAGGCCGCGCAGCAGGCCGCCGGGGTGCCGCGCGTCGAGGGCTTCAACAAGCAGCCCTTCCACGAGGGTGTCGGCTTCTTCGACCTCGCCTACCACCCCGAGAACAACAAGCGCTCCTCCGCCTCGGTGGCCTACCTCCACCCCCACATGGAGGCCGGTGACCGCCCGAACCTGCACCTGATGCTGGAGACCTGGGCGCACCGCCTGGAGTTCGACGGCGACCGCGCCACCGGCGTCCAGGTGCGCACCAAGGACGGCGAGGAGATCCTCGTCGAGGCCGGGCGCGAGGTGCTGGTGTGCGCCGGCGCCGTCGACACCCCGCGCCTGCTGATGCACTCCGGGATCGGCCCGAGGAAGGACCTGGAGGCGCTGGGCATCGACGTCCGCCACGACCTGCCGGGCGTCGGCGAGAACCTGCTCGACCACCCCGAGTCGGTCATCGTCTGGGAGACCGACGGGCCCATCCCCGACAACTCGGCGATGGACTCCGACGCGGGCCTGTTCGTCCGCCGCGACCCCACCTCGCGCGGACCGGACCTGATGTTCCACTTCTACCAGATCCCCTTCACCGACAACCCCGAGCGCCTGGGCTACACCCGCCCCGAGCACGGCGTGTCGATGACCCCCAACATCCCCAAGCCCCGCAGCCGCGGCCGGCTCTACCTGACCAGCGCCGACCCCGAGGTCAAGCCCGCCCTGGACTTCCGCTACTTCACCGACGAGGAGGACTACGACGGCCGCACCCTGGTCGACGGCATCCGCCTCGCCCGCGAGATCGCCAAGACCGAGCCGCTGGCCGGCTGGCTCAAGCGCGAGGTGGCTCCCGGGCCCGAGGTCGTCAGCGACGAGGACATAAGCGAGTACGCCCGCCGCGTCGCCCACACCGTCTACCACCCCGCCGGAACCTGCCGCATGGGCGCAGCCGACGACGAACTGGCCGTGGTCGACCCGCAGTTGCGCATCCGCGGCCTGAACGGCATCCGCATCGCCGACGCCTCGGTCTTCCCGACCATGCCGGCCGTCAACCCGATGATCGGCGTGCTCATGGTGGGGGAGAAGTGCGCCGAACTGCTCGCCCAGTCCCCGGCGGAGAGGAGCCAGGCATGAGCACCACGACCCTCCCCAACCCGCCCGGGAACACCTCCGAGGTCTCCGGTACCGCGCCCGTCTTCCGCGTCCGCGACCTGTGGAAGGTCTTCGGCCCCAAGGCCGAGCGGATACCCGGCGACGACTCCCTGACCGGCCTCACCGCCGCTGAGGTGCGCGAACGCACCGGCTGCACCCCGGCCGTGCGGGACGTCAGCTTCGACGTCCACCCCGGCGAGGTCTTCGTCGTCATGGGCCTCTCCGGCTCCGGCAAGTCCACCCTGGTGCGCTGCCTCACCCGCCTCATCGAACCCACCAGCGGCACCCTGGAACTCGACGGCGAGGACGTCCGCGGCATGGACCGCGCCACCCTGCGCGAACTGCGCCGCCACCGCGCCGCCATGGTCTTCCAGCACTTCGGGCTGCTGCCGCACCGCACCGTCCTGGACAACGTCGCCTACGGCCTGGAGATCCAGGGCGTCGGCAAGACCGAACGCCGCGCCCGCGCCCAGGAGATGGTCGACAAGGTCGGCCTCGACGGGCTGGAGAAGCGCCGCCCCGGGCAGCTCTCCGGCGGCCAGCAGCAGCGCGTCGGCCTGGCCCGCGCCCTCGCCGTCGACCCCGAGGTCCTCCTCTTCGACGAGCCGTTCAGCGCCCTGGACCCCCTCATCCGGCGCGACATGCAGGACGAGGTGGTCCGCCTCCACAAGGAGGAGGGCCGCACGATGGTCTTCATCACCCACGACCTGTCCGAGGCGCTGCGTCTGGGCGACCGCATCGCCCTCATGCGCGACGGGCAGATCGTCCAACTCGGCACGCCCGAGGAGATCGTCGCCTCCCCCGCCGACGACTACGTCCGCGACTTCGTCGCCGACGTCCCCCGCGAACAGGTCCTCACCGTGCGGCGCGCCATGCGGCCCGCCCGCGACGGCGAGGCCGAGGCGGGGACCGGCCTGTCCCCGCAGACCCGGGTCGCCGACGCCATCGACGTCGTCGCCCGCACCGGCGCCCCGGCCCGCGTCATGGACGGTGAGCGCTGCCTGGGCGTCGTGGACCACGCCGCCCTGCTGGGCGTCGTCGCCCGCGTCGACGGTCGCCCCGCCGCCGCGGAGGCCGAGCGCCCCGGGCAGGAGAAGGCCGCCACCCCCGCAGCCGTGACCGGCGACCGGAAGGGAGCCTGACCAGTGACCCACCAGCCCGTCCCCCCGGCCGTCCCCGCCGTCCGGCTGCGCGACCTGGTCCGGCACGCCTGGCGCGGTGCCCTGCGGGCAGCCGCGACGAACTCCCCGAACCCCACCGTGAAGCGGGGGCGCGGATGAGTTCCACGACCAGCCCTCCCCCCACCTCCGACCCCGCCGCCGAGAGCGGCGCCCCCGTCGAGGGGCCCGCCACCACCGGCACCGCCGCCCAGCCGCCCGCCGCCCGCGAGCCGCATGGCCCGTCGCCGCTGCGCCGCCTGGCGGCCCACCCCCGGGGCCGCGCCCTGGGCAAGCTCCTCCTCCTCGCCGTGCTCGCCGCCGTCCTCGTGCCCCTGCTGGCCGGACACTTCGGCAGCGGCACCTGGCCGCGGGCGCTGACCGTCCACCTCTCCTCGCCGCTGAAGCACGTCAGCAACTGGATCATCGACAACCGCGACACCGCGCCGGTGTTCACCTACGGCCTGGGCCACCTCAGCAACGTGGTCAACCTCGCGGTGCGCGGCGTGTACCTGGTCCTCCTCGTCCTGGGCTGGACGGGCGTGACCGCGCTCGTCACCCTGGTGGCCTGGCGCGTCGCCGGCTGGCGGATCGCCGCGACCTCCCTGGTGTCCCTGCTGGTCAGCGGGGTCCTGGGGATGTGGGTCGCCACCATGCAGACGCTCGCCCTGATGGTGGTCGCGGTCCTCGCCTCGGTGGTCGTCGGCGCGGTCCTCGGCCTGCTCGGCGGTCTCTCGGAGCGGTTCTTCCGGCTGCTGCGGCCCGTCCTGGACACCATGCAGGTGCTGCCGGCCTTCGCCTACCTGCTGCCCGTCGTACTCGTCTTCGGCATCGGCGTGCCCGCCGCGCTGCTGGCCACCGTCGTCTACGCCGCACCGCCCATGGCGCGCCTGACCGCGCTCGGGCTGCGCGGCGCCGACGCCGGCGTGCTGGAGGCCGTCACCTCGCTGGGCGCCACCGGCCGGCAGCGGCTGCTGACCGCCCGGCTGCCGCTGGCCCGCGCCGAACTGCTGCTGGGCGTCAACCAGACGATCATGATGGCGCTGTCCATGGCCGTCATCGCCTCCGTCATCGGCGCCGCCGGCCTGGGCGACCGCGTCTTCCAGGCGCTCTCCTCGGTCGACGTCGGCTCCGCGCTCGCCGCCGCCATCCCGCTGGTGCTGCTCGCCATCGTCATGGACCGCACCACCGGCGCCGCCGGCGCCCGCCTGGGCACCGCGCCCGAGAAGCCGTCCCGGTTCAGCCGCGGCCCGCTCGGCTGGGTCCTGGCCGCCGTGGTCACCGCCGTCGCCGCCGTCGCGGGGAACACCGCGGGCTCCACGGTGTGGCCGCAGGCCTGGGCCCTCGACATCGCCTCGCCCGTCAACGACGTCAAGAAGTGGATGGTCGACCACCTCTACTCCGGCGTCCCCGTCGTCGGCGGCACCGCGGACTGGGCGCGCCACTTCACCGACTGGGTGCTCAACCCGCTGCGCTCCGGCCTGACCTCGGTGCCCTGGTGGGGCCTGCTGCTCCTGGTCGCGGCCGTGGTGTGGCTCGTCGGGACCTGGCGCACCGCGCTCACCGCGACCCTCGCCCTCGCCGCCATCGGCGTGCTGGGCGTGTGGACGTCCTCCATGGACACCCTCGCCCAGGTCCTCTCCGCCGTCGCCCTCACCCTCGTCCTCGGCTTCGCCGTCGGCGTGCTCACCGCGGGCAGCGAGCGGCTGGAGCGGATCCTGCGCCCGGTGCTGGACGTGTGCCAGACCATGCCGCAGTTCGTCTACCTCATCCCCGTCGTCGCCCTGTTCGGCGTGGGGCGTGCCCCGGCGGTCGCCGCGGCGGTGGTCTACGCGCTGCCCGCCGTCATCCGCATCACCACCCAGGGGCTGCGGCAGGTCGACCCGGCCGCCATGGAGTCCGCCCGCTCGCTCGGCGCCACCCGCTGGCAGACGCTGCGGCAGGTCCAGCTCCCGCTGGCCCGCCCCGCGCTGCTGCTCGCCGTCAACCAGGGCGTGGTCCTCGTCCTCGCCGTCGTCATCATCGGCGGCCTCGTCGGCGGCGGCGCGCTCGGCTACGACGTCGTCACGGGCCTGGCCACCGGCGACCTGGCGCTGGGCCTGGTCGCGGGCGTCGCCATCGTCTGCCTCGGCGTCCTGCTGGACCGGATGACCCAACCCACCGAACGCCGCACGCGGAAGGGAGCCTGATCATGGCGCGTGTCCGAACTGCCCTGACCTCGCCCCGCACCCGCACGGTGGTGGCCGCCGTCTCCCTCGCCTCGGCGCTGACGCTCTCGCTGTCCTCCTGCGGCAAGGCCGACATGACCAAGCAGACCTCGCCGTTCGCTGCGGCCGGCGGGAGCCGCTCGGTCACCCTGTCCTTCGGCAGCTGGGTCGGCGCCAACGCCAACGTCGGCGTCGCCAAGTACCTGCTGGAGCACGAGCTCGGCTACCACGTCGACACCACACAGGTCGACGAGATCCCCGCCTGGGACGCCCTCAGCCAGGGGCGCATCGACGCCATCCTGGAGGACTGGGGCCACCCCGAGCAGGAGAAGCAGTACATCGACGAGAAGAAGACCGTCACCGACGGCGGCACCAACGGCGTCACCGGGCACATCGGCTGGTTCGTCCCCACCTACTGGGCCAAGGCGCACCCCGACGTGCTGGACTGGCACAACCTCGACAAGTACGCGGGAGAGCTGAAGACCTCCGAGAGCGGTGGCAAGGGCCAGCTCCTGGACGGCTCGCCGGCCTACGTCACCAACGACAAGGCGCTGGTGAAGAACCTGCACCTGGACTACCACGTGGTCTTCGCCGGCTCCGAGGCCGCGCAGATCACCCAGATCCAGCAGTACGCCAAGCAGAAGAAGCCGTTCCTGACGTACTGGTACGAGCCGCAGTGGCTCTTCAAGCAGGTGCCGATGACGGAGGTGAAGCTGCCGAAGTACACCGACGCCTGCGCGAAGAAGGGCGAGAAGGACCCGCAGTCCATCGACTGCGCGTACCCGAAGACGCCGGTGAAGAAGTACTTCAACGCGCAGTTCGCCAAGGGCAACAGCGACGCGGCGAAGTTCCTGAAGAAGTTCCGCTGGTCCAACGACGACCAGAACGAGGTCTCGGAGCTGATCGCCTCCAAGGGCCTCACCCCCGACGAGGCCGCCGAGAAGTGGGTCCACGCCCACCCCGAGGTCTGGAAGAAGTGGCTGCCTTAGCAAGTCGGCTTGCCGTCACGGGAGTTGCTTGGCACCGCTGTGCGGCCGGGCGGGAGAAGGGTCCCGCCCGGCCGCACGCTCGCGTCTCAGCTCCGCTGGTGCCTCCCTGGCACGAGAGAGGCGAGAGCGACGTCCAGGGGGAACGGCACAGCGGTCACCAGCCGGCCCCGGTGGATGCCGGTGGGCACGTAGGAGCAGGTCATCGCGTCCAGCTCGTAGGTGTGCACGACCGGGGCGCCGCTCTCGTCCTCGACGCGCCAGAAGTGCGGGATGCGGGCCTGGGCGTACTTGAACGGTTTCAGGGAGCGGTCGCGGTGCGCCGACTCCTCCGAGACCACCTCGACCACCAGAGCGACGTCCTCGGGCGCGTACCAGGTCCGCTCCGGTTCGAAGGGAGCGGTGGCCACCAGGACGTCGGGCTCGGGACGGCTCTTGCGGTCCAGCCGTACGGTCATCTCCCGCTCCGCCTCGAAACCCTCCGGCGCGGCCTGCCGCAGTACGAAGGTCAGGTTCTCCACGAGGCGCGAGTGCCAGGACCGCTGCGGTGACATCATGAAGATCAGAGCCCCGTCGATGAGTTCCGTGTGCCGCGGTGCCTGGGGGAGATGGTCGAGGTCGTCAGCCTCCCAGCCACTGGGCCTGGGGGGGATCATCCAGTCGGGAAGTTCGGCGGTCACGGCTTCCTCCAGAGAGCTGGGACGACGAGCCGGGCCCCGACCCGGCCGGCGAACACAGACCGTACGTCCGTTGCCACATTAGTCGACGCGCTCCCGGACCGGCCGCGCGTGCCGGGCACGCCGGAGAGGACTCCTGTGCCCGGCCGCGCGACCCGCGCACCTCAGCCCCCGGCCAGCTCCCGGCCGATCTCGGCCACCGCCGCCATCGCCCGCCGCTGCAGACCGGGCCCGAAGGTGACGCGCCGCGCGCCCAGTTCCCCCAGCTCCCGCGGCGAGGGGCCGCCGGGCCGTGCCAGGGCGTTGAGCGGCAGGTCCACCTCGGCCGCCAGCCGGGCCAGGACCTGCGGCGGCGCGAAGATCGGGTACAGGCAGTCGGCGCCGGCCGCCGCGTACTGCCGCGCCCGGGAGAGCGTCTCCTCCCACTGGGCCGCCTCGTCCCACTCGCCGCCCGGACGGTAGGTGTCGATACGGGCGTTGACCACCAGGCCGTCCCCCACGGCCGCCCGCAGCCCGGCCAGCCACCGGGCGTGCGCCGCGGCGTCCCGCAGCCCGCCCGCCGCGTGGTCGCTGTCCTCCACGTTGCAGCCCACCGCCCCGGCCTCGGCCAGCCGCTCCGCCAGCTCCGCGGGCGCCAGGCCGTACCCGTCCTCCACGTCCGCCGAGACCAGCACCCCGCGCCCGGCCACCGCCCGCACCACGCGCCCGACGGCCGCGAACATCTCCTCGGCCGGCGTCGCGCCGTCCTCGTACCCCAGCGAGGCCGCCACCCCGGCGCTCGGCGTGGCCAGCGCGCCGAACCCCGCCTCCGCGAACGCCACCGCACTTCCGGCGTCCCAGGGCCCCGGCAGCACCAGCGGGTCGCCGGCCGCCCGCCCGTGGTGCAGGGCCCGGAAGGCCGCCGCCCCGTCCGCACTCACGACATGCCGCCCGGCGGGACGCGCGCGGTGACGTTGAAGCGGTTCCAGTTGTTGATCGCGATGATCACCGCGATCAGGTGGGCCAGTTCGGTCTCGGAGAAGTGGGCCGCGGCCCGCTCGTAGACCTCGTCGGGCACGAAACCCTCGGTGAGCACGGTGACGGCCTCGGTGAGGGCGAGGGCCGCCCGCTCCCGGTCGGTGTAGAGGTCGCCGGCCTCCTCCCAGGCCACCAGCAGGTCCAGCCGCTCGGGCCGTTCGCCGGCCTCCCGGGCCTCCTTGGCGTGCATGTCGACGCAGAACGCGCACCGGTTGATCTGCGAGGCCCGCAGCACCACCAGGTGGGCCAGGCCGGGGTCGCCCAGCCCCCGGGCCGCGGCGGTGTTGAGCGCCAGGTTCGCCCGGTACGTCTCGGGCGCGAGCTTCCAGAAGGGCAGCCGGGGGTGTGCGGCGGTGTCGGTCATCAGGCCCTCCCGGGCGTCATGCGGGTGGACACGCCGATGCGGTTCCACGCGTTGATGGTGGTGGCGAGGGTGATCAGAGCGGCCAGCTCCTCCTCGGAGAAGTGGGCCGCGGCCCGCTGGTAGACCGCGTCGGGCACGAAGCCGTCGGTCAGCACGGTGACGGCCTCGGTGAGGGCGAGGGCTGCCCGCTCCCGGTCGGTGAAGACCTCGCCGGCCTCCTCCCAGGCCGCCACCAGGTGCAGGCGCTGCTCGGACTCACCCGCCTGCCGGGCGTCCCGGGTGTGCATGTCGACGCAGAAGGCACAGCCGTTGAGCTGCGAGGCACGTACCCGCACCAGCTCGGCCAGCGCCGGGTCGACGTCGCGGCGGGAGGCCGCGTCCAGCTTCACCATGGCCCGGTACACCTCGGGCGCCAGCGCGGCGAAGTCCAGGCGCGGGCCCGCGTGCCCCGCCCCCGCCGCCTTCGGTACGGAGTTCTCGGTGGTCGTCATGGCTACGACGCTACGCCCGGAATGGCACCCCGGTATGGTCCATTTCCGTGGAAAGAGACTGGGCCACTTTCGGCCGCGACCTGCACCTGGAGCTGGCCCTGCGGCCCGCCCCCGGGGCCCGCCCGCGCGGCCTGCGCACGGCCCTGACCGCCGCCCTGCGCGACGCCGTCCGCGACGGCCGCCTGGCCCCCGGCACCCGGCTGCCCTCCTCCCGCAGCCTCGCCCCCGACCTGGGCATCGCCCGCAACACCGTCGCCGAGGCCTACGCCGACCTCGTCGCCGAAGGCTGGCTCACCGCCCGCCAGGGCTCCGGCACCCGGGTCGCCGAGGCGCCCGCCCCCACCCGGACCACCTCCAGCATCGGTGCGACGCCCAGCCGCCGCACCCGGCCCACCCCGCCCCGCCACGACCTCACCCCCGGCACCCCCGACCTCTCCGCCTTCCCCCGCAGCGCCTGGCTGGCCGCCGCCCGCCGCGCCCTGACCGCGGCCCCCAACGAAGCCCTCGGCTACTGCCCGCCCGGCGGCCACCCGGCGCTGCGCGAGGCCCTCGCCGACTACCTCGCCCGGGCCCGCGGCGTGCGCACCACCCCCGAACGGGTCGTGGTGTGCGCCGGGTTCATGCAGGGGCTGCGCGCCGTCGCCCGGGTGCTGCGCGCCGCCGGGGTGCGCGCGGCGGGCACCGAGGCCTACGGCCTGCCCTTCCACCGCCAGACCCTCCTGCGCACCGGTCTGCGCACCGCACCGCTGGCCGTCGACCAGAAGGGCGCCGTCACCGCGGAACTGACCGGCCTGCGGCACCTGCGGACGGTGCTGCTCACCCCGGCCCACCAGTTCCCCACCGGCGTGGCGCTCCACCCCGAACGCCGCGCCGAGGTCGTGGCCTGGGCGCGGGAGGCCGACGGCATGGTGCTGGAGGACGACTACGACGGCGAGTTCCGCTACGACCGGCAACCCGTCGGCGCCCTCCAGGGCCTGGCCCCCGACCGCGTCGTCTACCTGGGCACCGCGAGCAAGAGCCTCGCACCGGGGCTGCGGCTGGCCTGGCTCGTGGTGCCCGAGCGCCTCCTGGACCCGGTGCTGGCCGCGATGGGCACGCCGCACGAACTGCCCCTCCCCGGCAGCGACCTCCTCTCCGGGCTCGGCGAGGGCCAGGCGGGCACCTTCGACCAGCTCACCCTCGCCGAGTTCCTCACCTCCGGCGCCTACGACCGCCATGTGCGCGGCATGCGCCTGCACTACCGCAGGCGCCGCGACCGCTTCGTGGCCGCCGTCCGTGAGCACGCCCCGCACCTGCGGGTCACCGGCATCGCCGCCGGCCTCCATGCGCTGCTCGAACTGGAACCCGGCACCGAGCGGTCCGTGGTGCGCGGGGCCCGCTGGCACGGACTGACCGTCACCGGCCTCGCGGACTTCACCGCCCCGGGCACGGTGGCCGACCGCGACGCGCTGGTCGTCCCCTACGGCCGTCCGCCCGAGCACGCCTTCCCGCAGGTGCTCGACGCCCTGCTGCGCGCCCTGCCGCCGGCCTGAGCCCACCTCGGCGCGCGGGAGCGGTGGCCTCCACGCCCCGCTCGGCGACCGTCCTCACCTGCGGCGATCCGCCTTCGACCGGCTGCTTCCGCCAGGAGTTGCGGGGGCCCGGGGGCCTCCCACACTGGAAGGGAGCCGGTGTCGGCCGTTCGGGTGGTGGCATGCGCCGGCCGGGGCGGCTGCGCGCAGCACGCCGGGGCCCGCGGCCCCACCGCGTACGGGTCGGTGGGCCGCCGGTGAGGCCGCCGCCCGACGTCCCCCCGTAGTCGACTGCTTCCCTTCCGCAGAAGGAGATCCGGCATGCCGCACAAGACCGAGGTCCTCGTTCCGCTCCTGGAGGAGGCCGCGCAGGAACTGACCGAGGCGACCGACCCGCACCCCCGCATCTACGAGGTCCCGCCCGACCAGGGCCGCGACATCCTCGCCGGCCTGCAGAGCGGCGAGGGAGTGGCGCGGCCGGAGGTCGACGAGGAGTGGGTCACCGTCGACGCCGGCCAGTGGGGACAGGTGCGCACCCGCATCATCCGGCCCCGGGGCGCGGCGGGTGACCTGCCGGCCATCCTGTACATCCACGGTGCCGGGTGGGTGTTCGGCGACGAGAAGACCCACGACCGGCTCGTACGCGAGATCGCCGTCGGAGCCGGGGCCGCCCTGGTGTTCCCGGTGTACGACCGGGCGCCCGAGGCGAAGTACCCCACCCAGGTCGAGCAGAACTGGGCCGTCGGCAGGTGGATCGTCGAGCACGGCGCCGAGCACGGCATCGACGCCTCCCGCATGGCCGTGTGCGGTGAGTCCGTGGGCGGCTGCATGTCCACCGTCTTCGCGCTGATGGCCGCGGAGCGCGGCGGCGTCGACCTGCGGACACAGGTGCTGCTGTACCCGGTGACCAACGCGGACTTCGACACCCCCTCCTACCGGGAGTTCGCCGAGGGCTACTACCTCACCCGCGACGGCATGATCTGGTTCTGGGACCAGTACAGCGACCCCGCGCAGCGCGGCGAGCCGTACGCCTCACCCCTCCAGGCGTCCACCGAGCAGCTCGCCGCCCTCCCCAGGACCCTCCTGATCACCGACGAGGCGGACGTCCTGCGGGACGAGGGCGAGGCCTACGCCGCGCGGCTGCGCGAGGCGGGCGTGGACGTCACGGCGGTACGCGTGGAGGGCATGGTCCACGACTTCCTGCTGCTGGACTCCCTGCGCGACACCCGCGCCGCCGACGTCGCACGTCACCTGGCCGTCGACGCCCTCCGCACGGCCCTCCACGACTGAACCAGCGGCCCCGCCGGGCCACGGAGAAGCCGGGCCCGGGCCGCCGGCACCCCGCCCGGTGGGGTGCCGGCCGCTTCTGCCCGCCGGGCTCAGCCCGCCGGCGGCTGCTGCGCGGGGCCGGGCCCGTCGCCGGGGCCCCTCCCGCCAGGTGCCGCAGCCCCCAGCGCCTCCGCGATCCGCGCCAGCCCGAAGTCCAGGTCGGCCTCCTCGACGACGAGCGGTGGAGCGAGCCGGACCGTGTCGCCGTGGGTGTCCTTGGCCAGCACGCCGCGCTCCACCAGCAGTTCGCACAGCCGCCGGCCGGCCGTGCCGGGTGCCGCCCCCACCGCCGCCGGAGCGACGTCCACGCCGGCCCACAGCCCGCGGCCGCGCACCGCCGTGACCGCGCCGGCCGACGTCAGCCGTGCCAGGGCGGCGTGCATCCGCTCGCCCAGCACCCGCGCCCGCTCCTGGTACTCGCCGGTGCGCAGCAGCGCCACGACCTCCAGCCCGACCGCGCAGGCCAGCGGGTTGCCGCCGAAGGTCGAACCGTGCTCGCCGGGCCGGAAGACGCCCAGCACCTCGCGCGAGGAGACCACCGCGGAGACCGGCACGATGCCGCCGCCCAGCGCCTTGCCGAGCAGGTACACGTCCGGGACGACGTCCTCCTGCTCGCAGGCGAAGGTGGCGCCGGTGCGGCCCAGGCCCGACTGGATCTCGTCCGCCACGAACAGCACGTTCCGCCGCCGCGTCAGCTCCCGGACCCCGGCGAGGTAGCCGGGCGGCGGCACCAGCACCCCGGCCTCGCCCTGGATCGGCTCCAGCAGGACGGCGACGGTCCGGTCGTCCACGGCCGCCTCCATCGCGGCGAGGTCACCGTAGGGAACGGTCACGAACCCCGGGGTGAAGGGGTCGAAGCCGGCGCGGGCCTCGGGGTCGGTGGAGAAGGACACGATCGTCGTCGTCCGGCCGTGGAAGTTGCCCTCGGCCACCACGATCCGTGCCTCACCCGCGGGCACCCCCTTCACCTGGTAGCCCCACTTGCGGGCGGTCTTCACCGCGGTCTCCACGGCCTCGGACCCGGTGTTCATCGGCAGCACGGCCTCCATGCCGCACAGCGCGGCCAGCTGCTCGCAGAAGTCGCCGAACCGGTCGTGGTGGAAGGCGCGGGAGGTCAGCGTGAGCCGCCTGAGCTGCTCCTCGGCGGCCCGCACCAGTCGCGGGTTGCCGTGGCCGAAGTTCAGGGCCGAGTAGCCGGCGAGCATGTCGAGGTACCGCCGCCCGTCCACGTCCGTCATCCAGGCGCCCTCGGCGGCGGCCACGACGACGGGGAGCGGGTGGTAGTTGTGGGCGCTGTGCGCCTCGGCGGCGGCGATCGCGCGGTCGGAAGGGGAGGTCACCTGGGGCTCCGTTCCTCGGCGGGCGGTGGAGCGGGCCGGACCGCCTGGTCCGGACGGGCGCCGGACTTCCTTTCTACCGCCATCCGTCCGGTTTGCGAAGCGTTGTCGCAGGTGCGGCAGGGCGTCCGGGACGGGCCGGTGCGCACGCGCCGGCTTCCTCACACGCTGTTCACACCGGACCGCAGAGGTGGTGCCGGGACCTGAGACAATGAGGCCATGGCTCCCAATCGTCCGCGTGTGCTCTCCGGAATCCAGCCCACCGCCGGCTCCTTCCACCTCGGGAACTACCTCGGAGCGGTTCGGCAGTGGGTGGCGCTCCAGGAGTCGCACGACGCCTTCTACATGGTCGTGGACCTCCATGCCATCACCGTTCCGCAGGACCCCGCGGAACTGCGCCGCAACACCCGCCTCGCGGCGGCCCAGCTGCTGGCCGCCGGACTCGACCCCGAGCGGTGCACGCTCTTCGTGCAGAGCCACGTGCCGGAGCACGCGCAGCTCGCCTGGGTGATGAACTGCCTGACCGGCTTCGGCGAGGCCGGCCGCATGACGCAGTTCAAGGACAAGTCCGCCAAGCAGGGCGCCGAGTCCACCTCCGTCGGGCTCTTCACCTACCCGATCCTCCAGGTGGCCGACATCCTGCTCTACCAGGCCGACCAGGTTCCGGTGGGTGAGGACCAGCGCCAGCACATCGAGCTGACCCGCGACCTCGCCGAGCGCTTCAACGGGCGCTTCGGCGACACCTTCACCGTCCCCGCGGCCTACATCCTGAAGGAGACGGCGAAGATCTACGACCTCCAGGACCCGTCGGTCAAGATGAGCAAGTCGGCCTCCTCGCCCAAGGGCCTGGTCAACCTGCTCGACGAGCCGAAGGCCACGGCCAAGAAGGTCAAGAGCGCCGTCACCGACACCGACACCGTGATCCGGTACGACCCGGTCGCCAAGCCCGGTGTCGCCAACCTGCTGACCATCTACTCGACCCTCACCGGCCGGAGCATCGAGCAGCTGGAGCAGGACTACGAGGGCAAGATGTACGGCGCGCTCAAGACCGATCTCGCCGAGGTCATGACGGAGTTCGTCACCCCCTTCCGCGACCGCACCCAGAGCTACCTCGACGACCCCGAGACGCTGGACGCGGTACTGGCCAAGGGGGCGGAGAAGGCGCGGGCCGTCGCCGCCGAGACCCTGGCCGACGCCTACGAGAAGGTCGGCTTCGTACCGGCCAAGCACTGAGACACCCGTGGGCCCGGGCCACCGCCCCGGGCCCACGGACCGTCCGGGCCCCGGGCAGGGGCCGGGCTGAGGGGTGGAGCGGGGGAACCGCCCCGGGCGGGCGCACTCCCCGTGCGTCCCGCCGGTGAGAACAGTTCCAGGAGGGAGAAGGCAGTGGGGACCGTCACGCTGGGCGTTTCACTCGCGGTCCCGGAGCCCTACGGCAGCTTCCTCCAGGAGCGGCGCGCGGACTTCGGCGACCCGGCGGCCCACAACATCCCCAGCCACATCACCCTGCTTCCGCCCACCGTGGTGGACGAGGACACCGTCCCCGAGGTCGAGCGCCACCTCGCCGAGGTCGCGGCGGCCGGCCGCCCCTTCACCCTGCGCCTGAGCGGCACCGACACCTTCCGGCCGCTCTCACCGGTGGTCTTCGTGCGCCTCGTCGAAGGGGAGGGCGGCTGCGCGTCCCTCCAGGAGCGGGTGCGCACCGGCCCGTGCGCCCGTGACCTGGCGTTTCCGTACCATCCGCACGTCACCGTGGCCCACGGCATCAGTGAGACCGCGATGGACCGCGCCCAGCAGGAGCTCGCCGGCTTCGAGGCCTCCTGGACCACCACCGGCTTCGCCCTCTACGAGCAGGGGGCCGACGAGGTGTGGCGCCTGGAGCAGGAGTACACCTTCGGCACCCCGGGCCTCGACCTCCCCCGCCAGGCGGAGCACAGCAGGCCGCCGGCCCCGTCCTGCTGAGGCGAGGCCGCGCCGCCGTGACCGGGGCCGGGCAACTGCCTTCCCGCTGTGCGCTGGACACCAGGCACAGGCGCCCTGCCCCCCTGCCTCCACAGTCCTCACGACGACTTTCCGGCCTGACCGGCAGGCATGCCGGTCCCACGGCGCAACGGATCGTTTCGTCTCTTCGGGGCCGGGCCGGCTGTAGCGTGTCGCGGCGGTGCGGGTGGAACCGGGCCTACACAATCGCGACATGAGGTCGCGGTGGGAGTGCCGAAGAGAGGAATCCGGCTCGTGGGAGCTCCGAGAAGGCATTAGAGCGCGTGCCAGCGAGTTGCAGGCGATCCTGGATGACCGGGAAAGGGCCAAGTGGGGGCTCGAAAGATCCAAGAAAGGAAAGTTGTTCGCGGACGCCAGGGTCGAACTGGAAAAAGCTATCGAAAGCGTCTCCCACCGTCACTTCTTCAGGTACAAGAACGCCTCGCACGTCATCGTCGGGCAGATCCATCTCGATGCCGCCCACAACATTCTCCTGCGCCTTTCGCAACTGAGCGACGTGGTCCCCATGCTGCCGGGTGTCCTCGCCTTCGTACGCGAGAACCTGCGCCCCGACGACCCGCGGCGCCTGCGGGTGGAGAAGATCTCCCACACGGTCTCCGAAGGAGCGCACCTCGACGAGAAGGCGCGGGAAGCGCTGCTGGACGCCATGGGCATGGCCCGCCAGACGAACATCGCCGAGAAGATGCGGTTGCGCAGCTTCGTCTACGCCGTCTGGTGGGCCATGATCGGGTTGACGGTCCTGGCTGCTCTCGCCGCCCTGCTGGGGAGCCTGGACCCGGGAAAGGTCCCGCTCTGCTTCACGCCGCACGGGGCGGTCGTGTGCCCGCTCAAGGAGAACAGGGCGAGGAGCTCCGTCGTCCCCGTCGCGGCCGGCCCCACAGCCGGGCAGGTCAGCACCCCCGCGGACTATCTGGTGGTCGAACTGGTGGGACTCGCGGCCGCCTCCATCGCCGCGACCGTGACCCTGCGGCGTATGCGGGGGAACGCGACGCCGTTCGCCGTTCCGATGACCCTCGCCCTGCTGAAACTGCCCACCGGCGCGTTGACGGCCGTCCTGGGCATCCTTTTGATGCGTGGACAGTTCGTGCCGGGGCTGAGCAATCTGGATAATTCGGCGCAGATCATTGCTTGGGCCATCGTCTTCGGGTACGCGCAGCAGATCTTCACGGGACTCGTGGACACCCAGGCCCGGGCATTGCTGCACACGGCGGGCAACGACAAGACGGCGGCGGACCCCGCCGCCGCGGCGTGGCCGGCTTCCACCCCTCAAGCGCACTCCAGGAGTTGAGGCCCGCCGCCCATCCCGACCGGTCCTGTCCTACCGCAGAAGGAGCGGCGACCGGGGCGGAGGCTGGGGAGCAGTGCCGACCACCGCGCAATGGTCACCGAGAGGGGCGCGCGAACCCGCACGGCGTGATCCCTTGCCCGGGGGCGCCGCCACGCGCTCAGCCCCTGGCGCGGGACCTGCTCCGGCGGAAGGCGTAGCCGGCCGCGCCGACCACCACCACGGCACCGGCCGCGATGCCCGCCGCCGTCCAGCCGCCGCCACCGCTCGCCGCAGCCGCCGTGGTGTGGCCGGAGTCGTCCGCCGAGGTCTTCGCGGTGTTCTTCCCGTCCGAGGCCTTCGCGGCCTGGTCGCCCGGGTCCACCAGCTGCCCGACCGGAGAGACCCGGGGTGCCGCGGAGAAGCCCCAGTCCAGCAGCTTCGCCGCCTCCCGGTAGACCTCGTTGTGGACCCTGCGCTGCGGGTTCATGACGGTGACGAGCAGCGTCCGGTCACCGCGCCGGGCCGCGCCGGTGTAGGTGTTGCCGGCGTTGGTGGTGTAGCCGTTCTTCACGCCCTCGATGCCCTTGTACGGCGCCAGGTCGTAGTCACCGGTCAGCAGCCGGTCGGTGTTCTGGATGCCGAAGGTCTCCCGCTTGCCGTGCTTGCCCTTGTCGCCGGGGAACTGGGCGGAGGCCGTGGCGCAGTAGGCGCGGAAGTCGGCGTTCTTCAGCCCCTGGCGCGCGAACAGGCTCAGGTCGTAGGCGCTGGAGACCTGGCCCTTGGCGTCGTAGCCGTCGGGTGTGACGACGTGCGTGTCCAGGGCGTTGAGCTGCTTGGCCTTCTGCCGCATCTCGGCGACGGTCGCATCGACGCCGTGGTTCATCGCGGCCAGGGTGTGCACGGCGTCGTTGCCGGACCGCAGGAACACTCCGAGCCACAGGTCCCGCACCGTGTAGCTGAGGTTCTCCTTGATGCCGACCAGGCTGCTGCCCTCGCCCATGCCCGCCAGGTCCTGCGGCTTGACGGTGTAGCTCCGGTCCGCCTCGAACTTGGGGACGAGGGTGTCGGCGAACAGCATCTTCAACGTGCTGGCGGGCGGCAGCTGCCAGTGGGCGTTGTGCGCGGCCAGGACCTCCCCGGACTTCTCGTCGGAGACGATCCAGGACAGCGCCGAGAGGTCCTTCGGGAGGGCCGGTGCGTCCTTGCCGAGCCTGACCTGCGTCCCCTGCTTCCCGAGCTGGGCGCCGCCGAGCGTCGACATCCGGGCGGGCGGCTTCGCCGTCGCGGAGTCGCCCTCGGCCGCCGCGGGCGTGGCCGCGGCGAGCGGGGCGAGAAGCAGGGCGCCGGCCGCCACCGCGGCGGCGACGGCGGGACGAGGTGCCCGGCGGGCGGCAGAGCCGCGCGTCCCGGGAGGTGTGGCCGGGCTCACCCGGACCGGGTCGGGAAAGGCGCCGTCGTCCGCGGGGCGGGCCGCGGGGCGGGGAACGTCAGGGAGACCAGGGAGAGTCGGCACGTGCGTGAACCTACCGGGACGGGGGCGGCAGACCGAAAGCAGCCCCGGGCCCGACGCCCCCCGGCCCGTGATCGTCCCGGCGTTGCCCATACTGGACACCATGAAGCTCTCCCGTCCGCTGTCCTGGTTCCTGCTCGCCTTCGGCGTGTGGAGCTGGTGCGTCTGGACCACCTTCGTGAAGAACCTCATCAAGGACGGCAGCGGTCTCGCCTTCGACGCGGGCCACCCCACGGCCTACTTCTGGATCCACCTGGCGCTCGCGGTGGTCTCCTTCCTCCTGGGGACGGTGATCGGTGTCGTCGGGTTCCGCGGACTGCGGGCGCTGCGGCGCGAGGCGGCGTCCGGCCCCGCCGAGCGCCCGGCGGAGACTGCGGACGTGACGGACACCACGCACACCACCGTCTGACCTGTGAGGCACACCACCGCCCGGGACCGGGCGGGCACCGCGGCCTGAACCGTGACGCACACCACCGTCCGCCCCGGGGGATGCAGGGGGGCGGGCCGGGCACGGCTGCGCCGGAGGGAGCGGACGGCGGCCCGGGAGGCGGCACGCGGCCCGTCCCGGAAGGGGCTCCGCCCGTCTGCGCTTCCCTGTGCCGCGGCCGGCACCCGAGGTAGTGTGTCGGCCACGTCCCGGCGGTGCCCGCGGCGAGAGGCCCGGCCGCCGCACGCCCGGCTCCGCCCAGGTTCCCGCCCGGGGGCGGCACGCGCCCGACAAAGGTGAAGAGCGTGCAGGAGGCCCACCCCCGTGGAGCCTCCCGCGCGCTCACGGTCGCGCAGTGATGCGGACCCGACTGGAGGACCGGACGCAGGGACGCGGCGGCGTCGTGGACGCGGCGCTCCCGGTGCGCTCCGGCGCGCGGCCGGTGGCGGCGGCCCCCGACCCGGTGGACCCACTGGTCCGACGCGTGAACACCCATCCTTGAGGCCCGTCGGAGAACAATCAAGGGCGGCTGATTACCAGGATTGGTACTGCGGATGATGGACGGAAGGCGCCCCCGCCCGGTGGTGGGGGCAGGAGGCACGGGGCTATGAAACGCCGAGGCCAGGCACTGCAGGAGCTGCTCAGAGCTCGGCGGCGGGCGATCGAGCCGAGGGAACTGGGACTGCCGCCGAGGCCGTCGCGGCCCGGGCCGCGGGTGGTGGGCCTCTCGCAGGTGGACGTCGACATCGCCATGGGCCGGGGCATGGGCACGTACCAGAAGGTCGAGTCCGGATCGCTGCGGCCCTCGCCCGACTACCTGCTCCAACTGGCCCGTACCCTGCGGCTGACCGAGTCCGAGTACGTCCAGGCCCACCTGGACCTCTTCGGCACCGAGCCCGGCCAGAGCCTCGACCCCGGTGCGGGCCTGGGGATACCCGACGCCTGGAAGCGTGCGGTGGACGGCCAGCGCGAGATGGCCTACGTCAACGACCGGTGCTGGAACGTGCGGTACTACAACGCGGCGTTCGCCGAGTGGTTCGCCGCGGGCCGGCCGCCGGAGAACCTGGCCCGTTGGTTCCTCCTCTCCGACGAGGCGCGCGACGAGCTCCTGGTCGACTGGGACACCGAGTGGGGGCCGTTGCTGGTCCCGCAGTTCCGCGTCGCCTTCGCCCGGCTGCCCCACGACCCCGTGCTCCAGGCGATCCACCGCGACGTGCTGCGGGACCCACGGGTGCGCCCCCTGTACGAGCGCGGTGACCGCGCCTACCTCCACCCCGACGGCGACCGCCGCCCCGTCCACCACCGCAGGCTGGGCCGGGGCTGGCTGACGATGGTCGCCTCCCAGCCGTTCAGCTCCCCGGGGGCGCGGTCCATGGTCCTCCTCTTCGACCCGGCGGACCGCCACACCGGCCCGTTCAGCGGCAACGGCCACGTCACCCGCTGCCCCGGCCCGGAGAACCGCTGACGGCGGGAGGAGCGGCCCTCGGTGACCGTACGTCCCGCGGCGCGGTCCGCCACCTCGTGGCCGGTTTCCGACGGGTGCCCGCGGGTGGCCGGGGGCACCCCCCGCGGTCACCGAAGGCGGACCCGTCAGAATGACGGGCATGCGCCTACCCCAGTCCCTCACCCAGCTCGCCGACGGCATACACCTGTGGTCCCCGACGCCCTCGGGCGAACCGACGTGGGGCCTCGCCAACTGCGTCCTCATCGCGGACGGTGACGAGGCCGCGCTCGTCGACACCCCGTACGACCTGACGATGACGCGGGCCCTCCAGAAGGCCGCCGCCGCCGTCCTGCCCGCGGGGGTGCAGGTGAGCACGGTGGTCAACACCCACCCCAACGGCGACCACACCTTCGGCAACTCCGCGTTCGAGGGCGCCGAGTTCGTCTCCACCGCCGCCTTCGCCGAGCACCTGTGCGGCGAGCCCGGCCCGCGGGAGATGCAGGTGCTGGTCGGGCAGAGCGACCCCGAGGACCCGGTCGGCGCCTACATGCGCCGCCACTTCGGCCGTTTCGACTACACCACCTCCGAGGTGGTGGCGCCCACGCTCACCTTCAGCGGCACCCACCGGTTCACGGTCGGCGCGACCGAGGTGGAGCTGACCGAGGTCGGCCCCGCCCACACCGCCGGCGACCTCATCGTGCACCTGCCGCAGCAGGGCGTGGTCTGCACTGGCGACGTGGTCTTCGTCGGCGACCACCCGGTGCACTGGGCGGGGCCGCTGGGCCGCGTCGTCGAGGTCTGCGAGGCGGTGCTGGCCTCCGGCGCGCAGACCATCGTGCCCGGCCACGGCCCGGTCATCGGCCCCGAGGGCCTGCGGGAGTACGTCGGCTACGTGCAGGACCTGCGGGAGCGCCTGCACGCCCACCACCGGGCCGGACTCGACTCCCTGGAGGCCGCGAAGGCCGTGCTGGCCTCCGGCCTCGGCGCGGAACTGGGCCTGCCGGAACGCGTGGTGATCCTCGCCGCCACCGAGTACCGCCACCTCGACGGTGACGACTCGGGGCCGAACGTCCTGGCCCTGGCTTCCGCCGCGGCACGGTACGCCTACGGGGCGAGCGATCAGACTGTGGGCGGCTGACGACTGGCGCCTGACGCCTGAGGGCTGACGGGCTGCCCCGCCACCCGTGCGGGAGCAGCCCGCCCCGCTCAGCCCTTGGCGGCGTAGGTGATGAGGACGGCCCAGGCGGTGGGGGAGAGGGTGAGGTGGGGGCCCTCGGCGTTCTTGGAGTCCCGGACGTGGACGGCTGCGGGGGTGGTCGCCACCTCGATGCAGGAGTTGCCGTCAGTTCCACTGCTGTAACTGCTCTTGAACCAGACCGGCTCATGGCTGGGTTCGGCGGTGGGTACGTGGGTCATGCTGCTCCCAGCAGGCGCGAGATGAAGGCGTGAGACTCCCTGGGTGAGAGTGCCTGAGCACGGATGGTGCCATACCGGAGCTCCAGAACGCGGAGGTCTTTCGGGTCAGAGGTCGGTCGGCCGTAGAAGGCCCCGGCGGAGCGCCCGACGCCGCTGCCGTCGGCGAACTTCAGCAGCTCGATCCGGCCGTCCAGGCCGGGGTGGGCTTCGCTCTTTGTAGGCATCACCTGGAGGGTGACGTTGTACATCTGGGCGACGGCGATCAGATGCTCCAGTTGTCGGCGCCAGACCTCTTTGCCGCCGACCTCGCGCTGCAGCGGTGCCTCTTCGAGGACGAAACTCATCGAAGGGGCCGGGGCCCTCTCGAAGACGGCACGCCGAGCCATGCGCCCGGCGACCATGCGATCGATGTCGTCGAGGGAGTAGGGCGGCTGCGCCGCCTGAAAGAGCGCGCGCGCATGGTCGGGCGTCTGCAACAGGCCGCAGATGCTGCTGCTCTCGAAAACTCCGATCTCCACCGCTGTGGCCTCCATCCGCGCCAGATCCCGCACCTTCTTGGGATACCGGACCCGTCGCACGTCCTCCTTCATCGCCGCCAGCAGGCCACCCGCGTGCCGGGGCGTGACTTCCGGCTGGGGCTCCGACTGGCTCCCGGTGTGCTGCGGATCGAGGTGACGGACGCGCGGGGCGAGCGTGTGCCGCAGGTGCGGGCCCCTGGGCCGGAAGCCGCGTCGGGCCGTGGCCTGCTGCTCGTCGAGGCGTTCGCCGACCGGTGGGGCGTCCGGGTGGAGGCGCACCCCCGCAAGGTCGTCTGGGCCGAGCTGAGGCTGCCGCGGGGAACCGCGGGCTGAACGGCGGGTGCGGCCGCCCTGCGGGGTCGGCGCTGCGGCCACCGGAACCCGTACTCACGCGCTCCGGTGGCTCAGGCTTCCTCCCAGAAAACCGTGGGGAGAAAGAACCTCACCCGACCCCACCCCGACCCTCCCGTCCACCATGCCCGCCACCTCCACCCGCAGGGGTGAATCCTCCCGAACAAACTGGATTCCGCACCCCGCAACTGCCTTACGCTCAGCCCACGCAGGCAGCACGTGCCCGCCCACAACCGCAGACAGAAAACGGCCCCCGCCGGGACGGCAATCCCGGAGCGAGGGCCTGACCAACGAGGAAGAACGGACCTTCCCCATGGGTAGTGAGAACCCTAGCGCCCTCGCGCGCCCGCAGTCAGGCGACCACGGCGATCCGCCCCCCTTGCGGGCGACGGCACGCCCCCGCGTTCGCCCCACCGCCCCCGGCCTCGGCGGCGTGATCCACGAGAACACCCGGCACACCCGCCGCTTCACGGTCGTCGGCAACCATCTCGCCCAGCACGCCGAACTCTCGCTGCTGGCGATCGGGCTCGCCGTCCACATCCAGTCGCTGCCACCGGGCGCCCGCGTCGACATCAAGACGCTCGCCCACCGCTTCCCCGAGGGCGCCACCCGCATCGCCGCCGCCCTGCGCGAACTGGAGGCCCACGGCTACCTGCGCCGCACCCGCGAACGGACCCCGGCCGGGCGCGTCGTCACCCGCACCGTCTCCTGCAACCAGCCAGGCGCCGCCCGGCGCACCCCCGAGCGGCCACCCCTCGGCAGGCATGCGACCCCGCCGCCACGCGCCGCCGCGCCCCACGACGCAGTGGCCGGCGGCAGCCGTCCCACGCGGCGGAAGGCTCTGCCTCTCCCCGCTGTGCCGCAGCCCGTTCACACCACCCCGGGACTCCTGCAGACCGCCGCCGACCTCCTCGCCGGGCTGCGCCGCCACGACGCCCGGCTGACGCTCTCGGGCTGCGACACCGCGCACCTGGCCCCGGGCATCGCCGCGTGGCTGGAACGCGAGGTCCCAGCGTCGGCCGTGGTGCGCGTCCTCACCACCGGCCTGCCACCCGACGGGCCCCGCCGCCCCGCCGCCCTCCTCGCCCACCGCCTCAGCGCCCACCTGCCGTCACCCCTGCCGTCCGCAGCACACCAGGGAGCCCCGCCCCCGCTCCACAACTGCGACGGCTGCGACCGCGCCTTCCGCGCGCCGGAACCGGGCCTGTGCCGCGACTGCCGGACCGCCGCGGGGTGCGGAGGGACGACGGGCCTCACCAGCATCGGAGAACACCGGCACCGCCGGCATCGGTGAGCCCGTGCCTGGGCGCCCCGCGCGGTGACCGGGCGCCGTGCCGGGGTACGCGGGTCCCGCGTCCCCTCGGGTCCGCGTGTCCACCAGCACGGTCCTCGTCGAAGGAGTCAGGCTTCACCGATGCACGCCGTCCTGCACGCCCTGTCCATCACCGCATCCATGACCTGGGAGATCACCTGGGCCCTGATCCTGGGCTTCGCCCTGTCCGCGGTCGTCCAGGCCGTGGTCCGGCGGTCCACCGTCGTCTCCCTCCTCGGTGACGACCGCCCTCGCACCCTCGCCCTCGCCACCGGCCTGGGCATGGCGTCCTCCTCGTGCTCCTATGCCGCGGTGGCACTGGCCCGCTCCCTGTTCCGCAAGGGCGCGAACTTCACCGCCGCGATGGCCTTCGAGATCGCCTCCACCAACCTCGTCGTCGAACTCGGCGTGATCCTGGCCCTCCTCATGGGCTGGCAGTTCACGCTCGCTGAGTTCGTCGGCGGCCCCGTCATGATCGTGTTGCTGGCCGTGCTGTTCCGGCTGTTCCTGCGCGACGGGCTGCTGCGCCGGGCACGCGGACAGGCGGAGCGTGCCGTGGCCGGGTCGATGGAGGGCCACGCCGCGATGGACATGTCCGTGCGGCGGGAGGGTTCCTTCGCCCGGCGGCTGATGTCAGGCGAGGGCTTCACCTCCACGAGCCACGTCTTCGTCATGGAGTGGGCGGCGATCCTGCGCGACCTGGTGATCGGCCTGCTCATCGCAGGCGCCATCGCCGCCTGGGTGCCTGACTCCTTCTGGCGCGCCTTCTTCTTCGACGGCCATCCCCTGGCTGCCAGGCTGTGGGGCCCGGTCATCGGCCCGCTGGTGGCGATGGCCTCGGTCGTGTGCTCGATCGGCAACGTGCCGCTGGCCGTGGTGCTGTGGAAGGGCGGCATCAGCTTCGGCGGCGTCGTGGCGTTCCTCTTCGCCGACCTGCTGATCCTGCCGATCCTCAACATCTACCGGAGGTACTACGGGGCGAAGGCGACCGCCTTCCTGCTGGGCACCTTCTACGCCGCCACGGTCGTCGCCGGATACGTCGTCGAATTCACCTTCGGCGGCCTCGGCCTGGTTCCCGACCGTGGAGCCGCCAGGATCCCGAGGGAGGGCGTGTCCTGGAACTACACGACCTGGCTCAACATCGCCTTCCTCCTCCTGGCTGCGGCCCTGCTGGTGCGCTTCGTGCGTACCGGGGGAGTGCCCATGCTCCGCATGATGGGCGGCTCACCCGTCACCGACCAGGACCACGGCGGCCCGGCAGAGCACGGACACCACACCGAGGAACCCCACCGCCGGCACCGCTGAGCGTCACGCTTCGGGCCTCCCACGCCGGCGTGCCGGGAAGGGGCCGGAGGCAAGCACGTTCCCGGGCGGGCAGGGGGCGAGGCCAGAGGAGAAGTGCCGAGGCGGCGAGCTTCCCGGTGCCCGGTCAGTGCCCGGCGGCAGTCGGGACGACCGTGGCACCGGGGGCGTCGTGCAGCCCCAGGCGCAGGTGCTCGACGTGGTAGAGCGCCTGGTCGAGGAGCTCGGAGACGTGGTTGTCGTAGAGGGCGTACACCACGGAGCGGCCCTTGCGGGTGCCGGTGACCAGGCCGAGGTTGCGCAGCAACCGAAGCTGGTGGGAACAGGCGGACTGCTCCATGCCGACCTCGCTCGCGAGCTCCGTCGCCGGCAGCGGGCCTTCGCGCAGACGGGCGAGGATGAGCAGGCGGGAGGGGGTGGCCAGGGCCTGGAGGGTCGTGGCCACCCTGGCGGCGTTGGTCGCGTCCAGACGCGTGGGCGGGACGCTGTCGTCGGGTGGTGCGGCTCCGTGACCCATGCAATTCATGGTACGCCGCACCATGAATACATGAATCGATGTTCATTTGTTCCTGTTACGGTGGCCGGGTTGGACGCTGTCCGTCGTCGTTTCCTTGCCCCGAGGACCCCTGCGATGTCTTCCACTCTCACCCGTTCGGCCCCGGCGGGCGATGCCGCCGCCCGCGAAGCGGCGACGCCCCGGCGCCGTACCCGCATCCTCGCGCTGCCCGAGGCCCGCTGGGCCGCCGCCGCGCTGGTGCTGTTCCTGATCGCGCTGCCGCCGTACCTGGCCGGGGCGCCGTCCTGGGTGTGGGGGACGCTGTTCGCCCTCACCTACGCCACCGGCGGCTGGGAGCCCGGCTGGGCCGGACTTCGGGCACTGCGGGAGAAGACCCTGGACGTCGACCTCCTGATGGTGGTGGCGGCGCTGGGGGCGGCGGCGATCGGACAGGCGCTGGACGGCGCGCTGCTGATCGTCATCTTCGCCACCTCCGGCGCCCTGGAGGCGATCGCCACCGCTCGCACCGCCGACTCGGTGCGCGGCCTGCTCGACCTCGCCCCCACGACCGCGACCCGCCTCGCCGACGACGGCAGCGAGGAGGCGGTGCCGACCGAGCAGCTCGGCGTGGGCGACACCCTCCTGGTGCGTCCCGGCGAACGGATCGGCGCCGACGGCCGTGTCCTGGACGGCGCCAGCGACGTCGACCAGGCGACCATCACCGGAGAGCCCCTCCCCGTGGCCAGGCAGGTGGGCGACGAGGTCTTCGCCGGCACCCTGAACGGCAGGGGCGCCCTGCGGGTGAAGGTGGAACGTGACCCGTCGGACTCGGTGCTCGCCCGAATCGTGGCCATGGTGGAGGAAGCCTCGGAGACCAAGGCGCCCACCCAGCTGTTCGTCGAGAAGATCGAACAGCGGTACTCGATCGGCATGGTCGCCGCGACGATCGCTCTGTTCGCGCTGCCGCTGCTGTTCGGCGCCGCGCTGCACCCCACGCTGCTGCGCGCCATGACCTTCATGATCGTCGCCTCGCCGTGCGCGGTGGTGCTGGCCACCATGCCGCCGCTGCTGTCCGCCATCGCCAACGCCGGACGGCACGGTGTGCTGGTGAAGTCCGCCGTGGTGACGGAGCGACTGGGGCAGGTCGACGCGGTGGCGATGGACAAGACCGGCACCCTGACCGAGGGCACCCCGCGCGTGACCGACATCCGCCCGCTGACCGCCGCCGGCCTGAGCGAGGACGAGCTGCTGGGACTGGCGGCCGCCGCCGAGCACCCCAGCGAGCACCCACTGGCCCACGCGATCGTGGAGGCGGCCAAGGCCCGCAACCTCGACATCCCGCCGGCCGAGGACTTCGCCTCGACGCCGGGAACCGGGGTGAGCGCCAGGGTCGAGGGCCGCACCGTGGCGGTCGGCAGCCCCGCCCGCCTCCTGGACGACCTCGCCGGCCACCCGGCCGCCGCGGCTGCCGCGGGCCTGGAGGGAGAGGGCCGCACCGCCGTGCTGGTGACGCTGCACGGCGTCCCGGTGGGGGTGCTGGGCATCGCCGACCGGCTGCGCGAGGAGGCTGCCGCCACCGTCACGGCCCTGGGCGGGCTGACGGGCAGCGCCCCGGTCCTGGTCACCGGTGACAACCCGCGCGCGGCGGCCCGACTCGCCGCCGAGGTCGGCATCACCGACGTCCGTGCCGGCCTGCTGCCGCAGGACAAGGTCAGCGCGGTGCGGCAGATGGAGCAGGCCGGACGGAAGGTGCTCGTGATCGGAGACGGCGTCAACGACGCCCCCGCGCTGGCCGCCGCCCACACCGGCATCGCCATGGGCCGCGCCGGGTCCGACCTTGCCCTGGAGACTGCCGACGCGGTCGTGGTCCGCGACGAACTGGCCACCGTTCCCGCAGTCGTCCGCCTCTCCCGCCGAGCACACCGCTTGGTCGTGCAGAACCTCGTCGTCGCCGCGGTGTTCGTCGCCGGGCTGGTCGTCTGGGACCTGGCCGGCCACCTCCCCCTGCCGCTCGGGGTCGCGGGCCACGAAGGCTCCACCGTCATCGTCGGCCTCAACGGCCTGCGCCTGCTGGCCGACGGCGCCTGGCGCCGCGCCCGCGCCGCGACCGGTCGGTGAGCCGCCGTGCCTGCAGGGCCGCCCCCGCCGGCCGGGCAGACCTGCGGGCGTCACCGTCCGGCGCGGCACCAGCTCGCCGGACTCCGCCGCGCACACCAACGGCACCACGCGGGTCCGGGTGGGCGACTGCCACGCCGCGGCCCCCGGACGCACCGAGGCCCCGCCTCCCCGGACGTACCGGAGGGACGGGGCCTGTGAGGCGCGGCCGGGTGAGGGCCGCCGAAGGTCAGAAGCGCCGGGTGATCAGCGCCCGCTTGACCTCCTGGATCGCCTTGGTGACCTCGATGCCGCGGGGGCAGGCGTCGGTGCAGTTGAAGGTCGTGCGGCAGCGCCACACGCCGTCCTTGGAGTTCAGGACCTCCAGGCGCTGCTCGCCGCCCTCGTCACGCGAGTCGAAGATGAAGCGGTGCGCGTTGACGATCGCCGCCGGGCCGAAGTACTGGCCGTCGTTCCAGAACACCGGGCACGAGGAGGTGCACGCGGCGCACAGGATGCACTTGGTGGTGTCGTCGAAGCGCTCGCGGTCCTCGGCGGACTGGTAGCGCTCGCGCGTCGGCTCGTTGCCGCTGGTGATGAGGAAGGGCATCACGTCGCGGTAGGCCTGGAAGAACGGCTCCATGTCCACGACGAGGTCCTTGAGGACCGCCATGCCCTTGATGGGCTCGATCGTGATCGGCTTGGCCGGGTTGATGTCCTTGATCAGCGTCTTGCACGCCAGCCGGTTGCGGCCGTTGATGCGCATCGCGTCCGAGCCGCAGACACCGTGGGCGCAGGACCGCCGGAAGGTCAGCGTGCCGTCGAGCTCCCACTTGATCTTGTGGAGGCCGTCGAGCACCCGCTCCTTGGGGTCGATCTCCATCTGGAAGTCCTGCCACGAGGCCTCCTCGGAGACCTCGGGGTTGAACCGGCGGATGCGGAAGGTGACCGTGATCGTGTGCGAAGCGCTGTTCTCCGCGGCGTCGAGCTGCGCGGAGTGCTTCTCCATGGTCGGGGTGCTCATCAGTACTTACGCTCCATCGGCTGGTAGCGGGTCTGCACGACCGGCTTGTAGTCGAGGCGGATCGACTCGCGGCCGTCCTCACCCGTCTCGCGGTACGCCATGGTGTGCCGCATGAAGTTGACGTCGTCGCGGTTGGGGTAGTCCTCGCGGTAGTGGCCGCCGCGCGACTCCTTGCGGGCCAGCGCGGAGACCGCCATGACCTCGGCCAGCTCCAGCAGGTTGCCCAGCTCGATGGCCTCCAGCAGGTCGGTGTTGAAGCGGCGGCCCTTGTCCTGCACGGAGATGTTCTGGTACCGCTCGCGCAGCTCGCCGATCTTCTCGATCGCCGTCTTGATCGTCTGCTCGGTGCGGAACACCATCACGTTGGCGTCCATGCACTCCTGCAGCTCGTTGCGGATGTCCGCCACGCGCTCGTTGCCGGTCGCGTCGCGCAGCATCTGGATGCGCTCGACGACGAACTTCTCCGGGGCCTCGGGCAGCTCCACGAAGTCCGCGGTGTCCGCGTACTCGGCGGCGGCGATGCCGGAGCGGCGGCCGAAGACGTTGATGTCCAGCAGCGAGTTGGTGCCCAGGCGGTTGGCGCCGTGCACCGAGACGCAGGCGACCTCGCCGGCCGCGTACAGACCCGGCACGACGGTGGTGTTGTCCGCCAGCACCTCGCCCTGCACGTTGGTGGGGATGCCGCCCATCGCGTAGTGCGCGGTGGGCTGGATCGGGATCGGGTCGGTGTACGGCTCGATGCCCAGGTAGGTGCGGGCGAACTCGGTGATGTCGGGCAGCTTGGCGTCGAGCTGCTCCGGCGGCAGGTGGGTGAGGTCTAGGTAGACGTGGTCACCGTCGGGGCCGCAGCCGCGGCCCTCGCGGATCTCGGTGTAGATCGAGCGCGAGACCACGTCGCGGGAGGCGAGGTCCTTCATGACGGGCGCGTACTTCTCCATGAAGCGCTCGCCGTCCTTGTTGCGCAGGATGCCGCCCTCACCGCGGGCGCCCTCGGTGAGCAGGATGCCCATGCGCCAGATGCCGGTCGGGTGGAACTGGAAGAACTCCATGTCCTCCAGCGGCAGGCCGCGCCGGAAGCAGGCCGCCTGGCCGTCACCGGTGAGGGTGTGCGCGTTGGAGGTGACCTTGAAGAACTTGCCGTTGCCGCCCGAGGCGTACACCACGGACTTGGCGTGGAAGATGTGGATCTCGCCGGTGGCCAGCTCGTAGGCGACGACGCCGGCGGACTTCTTGACCCCGCCCTCCTCGACCACGATCTGGTCCAGGACGTAGAACTCGTTGAAGAACTCCACGCCCTCCTTGACGCAGTTCTGGTACAGCGTCTGGAGGATCATGTGGCCGGTGCGGTCCGCGGCGTAGCAGGACCGGCGGACGGGGGCCTCACCGTGGTTGCGGGAGTGGCCGCCGAACCGGCGCTGGTCGATCCTGCCCTCGGGCGTGCGGTTGAAGGGCAGGCCCATCTTCTCCAGGTCGAGGACCGAGTCGATGGCCTCCTTCGCCAGGATCTCGGCGGCGTCCTGGTCGACCAGGTAGTCGCCGCCCTTGATCGTGTCGAAGGTGTGCCACTCCCAGTTGTCCTCCTCGACGTTGGCGAGGGCCGCGGCCATGCCGCCCTGGGCCGCGCCGGTGTGGGAGCGGGTGGGGTAGAGCTTGGTGAGCACCGCGGTGCGGCTGCGCTTGGTGGCCTCGATGGCGGCGCGCATACCGGCTCCGCCGGCGCCGACGATGACGGTGTCGTACTTGTGGATCTTCATGGGTGGATTACCTCAGCCCCGTGCCTAGCGGAAGTTCGGGTCGAAGGTGAAGATCACCAGCGTGCCCAGGAGGACGGTGAAGACCGTCGCCGTGTACAGCAGCATCTTCAGCCAGAAGCGGGTGTTGTCCCGTTGCGCGTAGTCGTTGATGACCGTGCGCAGACCGTTGGCGCCGTGCAGCATCGCGAGCCACAGCATGCCGAGGTCCCAGATCTGCCAGAACGGGTTGGCCCAGCGGCCGGCGACGAAGGCGAAGCCGACCTTGGAGACGCCGCCGTCCAGCACGAGCTGGATCAGCAGGTGGCCCAGGACCAGGACGACCAGGACGATGCCGGACAGCCGCATGAACAGCCAGCCGTACAGCTCGAAGTTGGTCCGGGTCGGGCGCGGCGTCTTCGCGCTGCGGGCGCGCGGCGGCTCGATGACGGGGGCGGGGTTGTCCACGCCGTACAGCGACGCCGTGGCGCCGGTGTCGGAGGTGGCGGTGGTGGTCTCAGCCGACATCGCTCATCAGCTCCCGAACAGCGTGCGCAGGGTGTGCTGCAACACGGGGTAGAAGGCACCGACCATCAGGACGAACCAGATGGCCATCACGGTCCACAGCATCTGCTTCTGGTAGCGCGCGCCCTTGGACCAGAAGTCCACGGCGACGACACGCAACCCGTTGAGCGCGTGGAAGAGGATGGCGGCCACCAGGCCGTACTCCATGACGTTGACGATGGGCGTCTTGTACGTCGAGACGACGTCGTCGTAGGCCTCGGGGGAGACGCGGACGAGTGCGGTGTCTAGGACGTGCACGAACAGGAAGAAGAAGATGAGGACACCGGTGACTCGATGAGCCACCCACGACCACATGCCTTCCCGGCCGCGGTACAGCGTTCCAGCCGGCACGGAAAAAACCCTCCGGGAGCGGGGATTGGGGCCTGCCGGCTTCACTGTCGGTCGGGCCCGGCCGGGTACGGTCCACCGGCCCCGGCCATCGTAGCGACGACTTGCCGTGCGCTGCCGACGGGGCCCTTAGGTGTGATCAAACAGGCATTCAGCCGCCGCACACCCGAACCGCCCGACGGGCCCCGTCGCGGCCCCGCCGCCGGTCAGCGGGCCGCGGGCGGTGTGGTCACCAGGCGCCGCAGCCGGCCCCGGGCGAGCCGCCGCAGCTCGTCGGCCGAGACGGCGCGTTCCTCGTCCCGCTCGTGGCCCAGCCGGCGGCGGATGGCGGCAAGGGTCTGGTCCAGGACCTCGTCGGCGTGGAAGTCGTCCAGGCAGAGCACGAAGGCGTGCTCGAAGCGGATCTCGTAGGCGTCGTGGGCGGCCCGCAGGGCCGTGTGCGCCGCGCGCGCCGAGGGGCTCCCCACCGGGACCAGCAGGTCGGGCGAGAAGGTCTCGCGGGTGAGGGCCTCCGTGACGTCCGCCGGGGAGAGGTCGTACAGGGCCTCGTCCGCAGCGGCCAGCAGGGACGGCACGTCCGGGTAGGGCCGGTGGTCGGCCAGCCGCTTCGCCCAGCGCCGGCTGCCGCAGCACGCCAGCAGGGAGGCCTCCGCGGCCGCCGGCTCGGCGCCGTTGAAGGCGGTCAGCGCCCGGTCGCGGTGGGCCAGGGCCGTGGCCGGGGCGGGAGGTGCCGGCGTCGGCGGACGGGAGTCGCCGGCGCGTGCCTGTGCAGGTATGACCGGGCCCGCCGAGCACAGGGAGGCCGGTCGGCTGACCGAGTTCTTGCGGGACAGCGGAGCCTCCTCGGGGGCGGCGGGGCGGGACGGGGCGGAGGAGAGGGGCACGGGGCCTTCGTGGAGGTGGGAGGGGCGGGGCGCGTCGGTGGTGGCCGGGCCCCGGGTGTGTCGGCGGGATGGGGAGCGCGTGAAGAAGAAGTGGTTGCCTGAGGCGAGCTTAGGTGACGGGACGTGAAGGGGGCGTGAAGGGGGTCGGTAAACGGGACGCGGAAGAGGCCCCGATGGTTGCGTGCCGGCCGGCGGAGGAGAGGCCACTACGCGCCCGGCGGAGGTCGCTCCGTCACGCTAACGACACCCTCCGGGGAGCGTCCGACGGATGCGCGAATTTCACCCGTACGGGAGAGGGCGGCGCGCGGGGTGGACGGAAGCGGCGGCGGCGGGGCGTAGCTTCGGCGGAAACAGGAGGTCGGGCACATGAGGAAGTCGACGGCGTGCGCAGCGGTGGTGGCTGCCGCACTGGTGACGGCGGGGTGCGGGGGCGACGGCGGGTCCGGGCGCGCGGGCCCCTCGCCCGACCCCACGTGGGCGACCGTCAGCGGGTCGCCACGGACCGTCCCCGCCGTCCGCAGCTTCGACGCGGCGAAGGGGAAGGGCTGGCGCCGCACCGCGAAGGCGCGGGTCGTGGTCCCCTCGGGCGCGAAGGGGCCGCTGGCCGGCGAGGCCCGCCTGCTCGCCCAGGACCTCGGCGGCCTCGACGTCGTGTGGGGGGAGGGGCAGAAGGTCCGCACCGGGGACGTGGTGCTGCGGCTGACCGGGGACGGTCACGAGCCGGACCCGACCGGTGACCCCTCCCACGCCACGGCCGACGAGGCGTACACGCTGCGCACCGCCGACGCCGCGGTCACCATCACCGCCGCCACCCCGGCCGGCGTCTTCTACGGCACCCGCACCCTGGTGCAGGCCGAGCGCACCGGCGGCGGCCTGCCCGAGGGCACCGTCCACGACCGTCCCGACCGGGCCCGCCGCGGGCTCATCCTGGACATCGCGCGCAAGCCCTACAGCGCGGACTGGATCGCCGACCGCATCCGCGAGATGGGCGACCTCAAGCTCAACGAGCTCCAGCTGCACTTCGGCGACGACCAGGGCTGGCGCATCGAGAGCGACTCCCACCCCGAGATCGTCTCCAGGGACCACCTCAGCAAGGCGCAGGTGCGCACCCTGCTGCGGCTGGCCGCGAGCCGGCACATCAACGTCGTCCCGGAGATCGACTCGCCCGGCCACCTCAACGCCGTCATCGCCAAGCACCCGGAGCTCCAGCTCCTCAGCTCCAGCGGCGGCAAGCCCGAGGGCACGGTGGACCCCACCGACCCGGCCGCCGCGAAGCTGGTGGACCAGTTGCTGCGGGAGTACGCGCAGCTCTTCCCGGGGAAGTCCTTCCACCTCGGCGGCGACGAGTTCCTGCCGCTGCGCAACAAGACGCCGGACACCACCTACGCCGACCTGAAGAAGAAGGCGGTGCAGCGCTACGGCGACAAGGGCAGCATCCAGGACCTGGTGGCCGCCTGGCTCAACGCCCGGGAGAAGACCGTCCGCGCCGCGGGCAAGACGGACGTGGCGGCGTGGAACGACGGGTTCTTCGCCGACGGGCAGGTGAAGGCGGACGCGGACCGCGGCGTCGTCTACTGGACGGGCAAGGAGCCCGGCGAACGTGACCCCGCCGACTACCTGAAGGAAGGCCGGAAGGTCGTCAACGCCAACGACGAGTACCTGTACTACGTGCTGGGGGAACCCAACAAGTTCAAGTACCCCACCGGCAAGCGCATCTACGAGAGCTGGTACCCGGGCATCATCCGCGGCACCAAGCCCGTCAAGGGGGCCGACACCGGCCCGACCAAGGTGGTCGGCGGGCGCTTCGGGGTGTGGGGTGACCAGCCTGACGCCCAGACCCCGCAGCAGGTGGCCGACGGCATCCGCACACCGCTCGCCGCCACCGCGCAGAAACTGTGGAACCCCCACAAGCCGTCGCTGAGCTGGACCGAGTTCCAGAAGGTCGTGGACAAGGCGGGGCTCGGGAGCGCGTAGCGGGTCGGGCGTGGCGGCCGGCCAGGTGGTGAGCGGTGAGTGCTGAGAGGGATCGCGTTCGCGGTGAAGGGGGAGACGGCCGGGCATACATCAATGTGGTACATACGCTAGTTTTGGTACATGTCCATGAAGCGCACCAACGTCTACGCCGATCCGGAGGACCTCGCGATCATCAAGGAGGCTGCGCAGCGGCGCGGCATCAGCGAGGCTGAGATCATCCGCCAGGGCATCCACCTGGCGGCCATGGCCAACCGGGTCTGGGAGGAACCTCTCTTCTCTCGTACATTCAAGGGGACAGGCCGTACTTCTGGCAGGAGCGAGGTGCGGAACACCGTCGCCGACGCCGTGCACCGCGAGAGCGAGTCCGGAAGCGCTGCGTGATCATCGTCATCGCGGACACCTCCGGGCTCCTTGCGGCGCTTGACTCCGCTCATCCCGAGCACCAGGCGTCGAATGAGGCGATCATGGCCGCTGGGCTTCTGGTGATGTCCCCGCTGCTGCTCGCGGAGATCGACCACGTCGCCACGCGTGAGCTCGGGCGTGAGGCGGCGATCAGCGCGGTCGACGACATCCGTCACTGGATGCGTCGGGGCCGTGTCGCGCTGCCCGAGATCACGGAAGTCCATCTGGGTGCCGCTCAGTCGCTGCGGGCCCGATATCGCGACCTGGACCTGGACCTCGCGGATGCGGTGAACGTGGCCCTCGCCGCCGAGTACGACACCGATGCCGTACTCACGCTCGACCGTCGCGATTTCCGGGCCGTGCGCCCCTTGGGCCGGCACAAGGCGTTCCGGTTGCTGCCCGACGACCTGCCTGTCTGACGTGGCGCGGCATCCGGTCGTGTCGCCTGCCGTGTCGGGCGTGCGGCTCGCTGCACTGGTGAGACCTCCGTCGGCAGTCCGAGGGAGGGGCCGGGGCAGGGGGAGAGACGGCCGGGGCCGCCACCCCCCACAGGAGAGGCCCCGACCGTCGTACACGGGGGCCCGCGCACGGGCCCGGGGAGACCTCCCGCGCACCGGCCGGCGGGGAACCGGACCGCGGCGCTCCCCAACCGGGCCCGGGTGCCGGCCGGCGGCCCGGTCCCTCGCGGTACCCGTCGCCGGCCCCGCGCGGACCGCCTGACGGCCTGAGGGGGAAGGTCTCCTAACCCCTACAGCGCCGGACTCCGCGAAAACGTCACCGTCAGGCACGGGGCGACGCAGAGGGTGAGGGAGCGTTGCGCGGGCTGCACCGCCGCCGCCCTCCCCGACGCCCGGGTGCGCCTCCGTCCACGGGGCGGGTTACGGTCGGCGAAGTCACGGACGGTCGCACCCGTGGGCCAGGCCCGTGACTCCCGCACCGAACGGTGCGGGAGGCTGACGGCACGTAGCATTCCGACCCCCGACCCGACGACGCCACTGGCCACGGACCAGGCAGAGAGACAGCCAAGTACCGGGCGGACGCGACGGACCGCCTTCCGCGTGCGACAGGATGGACCCGTGCGAGGGGACGACACCCGGCCCGACGACAGTCGGCTGACCGCCGCCGTGCAGGCTGCGCAGGACGGCGACGAGGCTGCCTTCCGGATCGTCTACCGGATGGTGCAGCCCCGGCTCCTGGCCTACGTCCGTACGTTGGTCGGTGAGGCGGACGCCGAGGACGTGGCCTCCGAGGCCTGGCTCCAGATAGCCCGCGACCTCGACCGCTTCACCGGCGACGCGGACCGTTTCCGCGGCTGGGCCGCCCGCATAGCCCGGAACCGGTCGCTGGACCACATCCGGACCCGGGGACGCCGGCCCGCCGTCGGCGGCGACGACAGCGAACTGGCCGACCGCCCCTCCCCCTCGGACACCGCCGGAGCGGCCATGGAGGCGCTGGGCACCCGGGAGGCCATGCGCCTGATAGCCCGTCTCCCGGCCGACCAGGCGGAGGCGGTGACCCTGCGGGTGATCGTGGGGCTCGACGCCAGGGGTGCGGCCGAGGTCCTGGGCAAACGCCCCGGCGCGGTCCGCACCTCCGCCCACCGGGGCCTGCGCCGCCTGGCCCGGATGCTCGACGCCGGCGGGGACGACGCCGAGGGTGGCAGAAGCGACGGGGAGGACGGGGGCGGCCGGAGCGGTGCGGGAAACCAGGGCGCCGGGGTGGGGGACGGCGAGACACCCGCAGCAACCGACCCGGGCAGCACCTTCACGGGCCCGGGGACCGCAACCGTGGGCCCGGCCACCGCGCCCACGTCTCGCGGGGCCGGGCCCGCGGCCGGAGGGACCCCGTCCACGGCTGGAGGAACCGCGTCCGCGCCGGGGAAGGACGCAACGGTCGGGGCGGAGGGTGCGTCTGTGCCGAGGACCACGACGGACCCCGCGCAGGGGGCGGAGCACAGGGGAACGGTCCCGGCGCAACGGCGTCGTGGGCCGGCCGGCACGGCAGGATCATGCGTACCAGGTGTGACGGATACGGCCGCACGAACGCAGAAGGGCATGTGATGGCCGACGACCGGAACGACTGGTTCGACGTGGTGCTCGGGGAGGCGTTCCGCCGCTCCCGTCCGGTCGGCGACCCGGCGCACAGTCCGGCGGACCGGACGGAGACAGGGGAGGCCACCCCGGCGTTCGGCGCCTCCGCGCAGGTCGATCCCGCGCAGGGCGGCCCCGGCCAGGACCCCGCCGCCCCGGCCGCTCCCGCCACCGACCCGGCTGCGGGGAGTGGCCCGGCCGCGGAGGCCGGAGTGCCGGCGGGTTCGGGGGAGGCCCCGGAGGTGCCGGCGCCTCTCGTCCGGCTGCTCACCGTCGCCCGGGAGGCCGCCGACGCGCCCCTCGACCGGGTGCTGCCCGGCGAGGACGCCGCCGTCGCCGCCTTCCGTGCCGCACGCACCACGGACGGTGCCGGCGCCGGTGGCGCGGCGGGCGGGTCGGGCGTCACCGAGCCGGCGCCCGACGCCGATGCCGCGCCGGCCCCCGCGGAACCCGAGGCGCCGCACGGCGTGGTGGGACTCGGCCCGGCCGGAGCGGCCGGGCGCCGGCCCGGGCGCACGCGTGGCACGAAGCGCCCCGCCGGTCGCGTGCGTGCCCGCGGTGGTGCTCTCCCGGGGGCCGTGCGCCGCGGTATGGCCGTGGCGGTGGCGGGGTGCGCGCTGACGGGGGTCGCGGTGGCCGTGGCCGTCGGAGCGCTGCCGACGCCGTTCCCCGCCGGTGGGCACCCGCACGCCCCGCAGCCCGCCGTCTCGGCCACCTCACCCGGGCCCGACGAGAGCGGTGGCGGCCCCAACGTCGCCGGCGGCACCGGCTCGCCCGCCGACCCGGACCCCACCACCACCGGGAAGCGGACTCCGTCCGACGGCGGTGACGGGCCCCGGGCCAGTACGCGGCCGAGGACGAGCAGTCACCCCCCGGCCCCCGGCGCCCAGGACGGGGACGGCCACGCCTCGGCCGGCATCCTGTCCCACCTCACCGCGCTGTGCCGTGCGTACCAGGCCGGGAAGCGTGGCGAGGCCGAAAAGGCGCTGGAGCGGCGGGCGGGCGGCGCCCGGCAGGCCGGCACCTTCTGCCGCCTGTACCTGGCGGGCCGGAGCCAGGACCAGTCCGGCGGGGGCCTCATGGGGCGCCAGGACGGCGGCAGCACCCACGACGAGGACGCGAAGTCCCCCGCCGGCCCGGACCACGACGCGCCGGACGACACCCACGGCTACGGCTCGCCGGGCACCTCGGGTGGCGACGCCCGGGCCAGCGACGACCTCGCGGCCGGGAGCGGTGCGTCCGACGGCGGTCGCTCCGACCGGTCGGACCGCCGGACCTTCCCCGTCGCCCGGCCCGGCCACGGCACCGACGCGAGGGCGCACCCGCGGCAGACCGGGACGACCGCCACGACGAGCCGCAGCGGAAAGAGCCAGGTCGGCACGGGTCGCCGCGGTGCGGGCGGTACGGCGGGTGGGGACACCGGCGGCCGGTGAGCTGCCCCGGCCGGGCCCCTCACCCGGTCAGCCGGACGTGAGGGCGGTGAGAGCCACGGCCGCCCCCACCGGGACCGGTCCTCCTCCGCCCGTCGGCACACCCGGGCGGGCGGCAACTGCCGTTCGAGCCCTTGTCCCGTCGCCCGCCGTTCTGCCGCCCCGCCGTCCGTCAGACCTCCCGGCCTGGGTCGGTGTCCCGCCGCGCGGTCTCTCGCGCGTCTTCGGCCGGGGCGGTGCGCCGAAGCAGGGTCTCCTTCAGCTCCTCGGGGAGCGCCTGGGCCGGCAGCAGCTGCGGCAGCAGCTCGGGACGGAGGGTGAGGGCCCGGAACACAAGGGCCACCGTCACCTCGTGGTCGGGCCGGTGGACCACCTCGATCCGGTCGCCGGCCCGCACCGCGCCCGGCTCGACCACCCGCAGGTACGGTCCGGGCCGGACCGCGCGGGTGAACTCCCTGATCCAGCCCGGCCGCTCCAGTCGGCCCTGGAAGGTGAGGCAGGGGATGCGGGGGCAGGACACCTCCAGGGTCAGGGTCGCCCCGATCCGCCACCGCTCCCCGATCAGCGCCGCGTTGACGTCGGCACCGGTCGTCGTGAGGTTCTCCCCGAAGAGGCCGGCGGGCAGCGGGCGCCCCAGTACCGTCTCCCAGTGGTCGAGGTCCTCCCGGGCGTAGGCGTACACGGCCTGGTCCGCGCCGCCGTGGTGTGCGACGTCGTACGCCCGGTCGCCGGCGAGACCGACCGCGCCGGTGCCCTTGGGACCGGGGGCCGTCACCGCGACCGGCCCGGCCACCGGGACCTTGTCGATTCCGGTCGTGGCGAGCTGCTTCCACGGGTTGGGCCGCGGCCTGCCCACGTTCACCGAGAGCACCCTCATGCGGAGGGAAGGTAGCGGCTGAGCCGGAGTACCGCCACGGGTTTGCCCTCGGCCGGCCGCCCCACGGCCCCCGATCATGCGGCGTAGGACCCCCGGCGGAGCCCGAACCCGACCGAAATCCCGATGTGCCGCCGGGGTGCCGGCTGAGAGCATCGGCTCATGCTGGACGCTCCCGACACTTCCGACTCCGGTACCACCGCGACCCACCCGGGCAGCCCCACCGGACGGGCGGCACCCCCGATGTGGCTGGTGGTCGCGGTGGCCTGCGCCGGCCAGTTCCTGGTCGTCCTCGACGTCTCGGTCGTCAACGTGGCCCTGCCGTCCATGCGCACCGACCTCGGGCTGAGCGCCTCCGGGCTGCAGTGGGTGGTCAACGCCTACTCGATCGCCTTCGCCGGGTTCATGCTGCTGGGAGGGCGGGCCGGGGACGTCTTCGGCCGGAAGCGGGTCTTCGTGACCGGCGTCCTGCTGTTCACCCTGGCCTCCCTGGGCGGCGGACTCGCCCAGGAGGGCTGGCAGTTGCTGGTGGCCCGACTGGTGCAGGGGCTGGGGGCGGCGGTCCTCGCGCCCTCCACCCTCACCCTGCTGACCTCGGCGGTGCCCGAGGGCGCGGCGCGGGCCCGGGCGGTGGCGACCTGGACGGCGGTCGGCGCCGGCGGGGGTGCCGCCGGCGGGCTGGTCGGCGGCGTCCTCACCGACGGCCTCTCGTGGCGGTGGGTGCTGCTGATCAACGTCCCGGTGGGCGCGGTGGTCGCGGCGGCGGCGGTCCGCTGGATCCGGGAGACCGCCGTCACCCGCGACCGCCGCCTGGACGTCCCGGGTGCGGTGCTCGTGACCGCTGCCGCGGCCGTACTCGCCTACGGCATCGTGCAGACCGAGGCCACCGGCTGGACCTCGGCTGCCACCCTGGTGCCGCTCGCCGCCGGCCTCCTGCTGCTGGCCCTGTTCCTGCTGGCCCAGCACCGCTCGAAGGAGCCGCTGATGCCGCTGCGGGTGCTCGCGGTGCGCTCGGTGGCCGCGGCCAACGCGGCGATGTTCGTGTGCGGGGCGGGCATGGTCTCCATGTGGTACTTCATGACCCTCTACGCCCAGAACGTCCTGGGGTACACCCCGTTGGGTGCGGGTCTGGCGCTGATACCCAGTTCGGTGAGCGTGCTGGTCGGCGCGAAGACGGCCCCCCGGCTGATGCGGTGGGCCGGCGCCAAGAGCGTCGCCGTCCTCGGCACCCTCGTGGCCGCCGCCGGGTTCGCCTGGCAGTCGACGATGGGGCCGCACGGCGCCTACGTCACCTCCATCATGCTGCCCGGCATCCTGATGATGCTCGGCGCCGGGCTCAGCGGCACCCCGCTGGCCTCCCTGGCCACCTCCGGGGCCGACCCGGGTGACGCGGGCCTGGTCTCCGGTCTGGTCAACACCTCCCGGACCCTGGGCGGTGCGCTGGGCCTGGCGGTGCTCTCCACCGTGGCGGCCTCCCGGTCCGCGGGGGCGAGCGACCCCGCCGCGCTGAGTGCGGGCTACGCCGCCGCGTTCGGGTGGGGCGCCGGCATCCTCGTCGTGGCCGCCGCGCTGACGGCCTGCTGGCTGCGGGGGGAGCGCGCGGGCCGCACAGCCGGGGCGAAGTGACGGCGGGCCCGTCGGACGGCGCCCGCGCGGCCACCCGAACCCGCAGCTCAGGCCGGTTCGGCCGCCGGACGTGACGGGGGTCACGCCACTTCTGCCAGCTGCGGTGTGACGGATCGGGCGCCGTCGGCGCAGTAGTGAGTGAAGCCGACTGGTCATCGGCTGCGCGTGAGCCGGGGTTCCCCCCGTACCTGCGGCTCCGCGCGTCCGGCGCGGGCGGGGCATGTTCCCCCGGCTCCGCCCGCGCCCATCCTCCCCCGGCCGAGGCCCGCCCGGCCCGCCGTCCCGCCTCCCGTCCCTCGCGTGCGGGCGGTTGTGAGTAACCTCCCAGCTCGGGTCCGTTCGCTGTCGGCACGTCAGGGGCTACAGTCCGTGGCGAGCGACGAGACGCCCCGATCGCCAAGACGGCGTCCCGTCGCAGGCCCGGACGGTGGACGCAGCGGAGGCGTGGACGCATGGCAAGAGAGTCAGAGTCAGGGTTGCCCATCGAGCCGGTGTACGGGCCGGCCGACCTGGCGGAGTGGGACGCCTCCCAGCAGCTGGGGGAGCCCGGGGCCTTCCCCTACACCCGCGGCGTCTACCCGACGATGTACACCGGCCGGCCCTGGACGATGCGCCAGTACGCCGGGTTCGGCACCGCCACCGAGTCCAACGCCCGCTACCGGCAGCTCATCGCGCACGGCACCGCCGGGCTGTCCGTCGCCTTCGACCTGCCCACCCAGATGGGCCACGACTCCGACGCGCCCCTGGCCTCGGGCGAGGTCGGCAAGGTGGGCGTGGCCATCGACTCCATCGACGACATGCGCGTCCTGTTCGACGGCATCCCGCTGGACCAGGTCTCGACGTCGATGACGATCAACGCGCCCGCCGCGATACTGCTGCTGCTCTACCAACTCGTCGCCGAGGAACAGGGCGTCGCCCCGGAGAAGCTGACCGGCACGATCCAGAACGACGTCCTGAAGGAGTACATCGCCCGCGGCACGTACATCTTCCCGCCCAAGCCCTCGCTGCGGCTGATCGCCGACATCTTCCGCTACTGCCGTGCCGAGATCCCGAAGTGGAACACCATCTCCATCTCCGGGTACCACATGGCCGAGGCCGGAGCCTCGCCCGCGCAGGAGATCGCCTTCACCCTGGCGGACGGCATCGAGTACGTGCGCACCGCGATCGCCGCCGGCATGGACGTCGACGACTTCGCACCCCGGCTCTCCTTCTTCTTCGTCTCCCGCACCACCCTGCTGGAGGAGGTCGCCAAGTTCCGTGCCGCCCGCCGCATCTGGGCCCGGGTGATGCGTGAGGAGTTCGGGGCGCGCAACCCCAAGTCGCTGATGCTGCGCTTCCACACGCAGACCGCCGGGGTCCAGCTCACCGCCCAGCAGCCCGAGGTGAACCTGGTGCGGGTCGCGGTGCAGGGCCTGGCCGCGGTGCTGGGCGGCACCCAGTCGCTGCACACCAACTCCTTCGACGAGGCCATCGCGCTGCCCACCGACAAGTCGGCGCGGCTGGCGCTGCGCACCCAGCAGGTCCTCGCCTACGAGACGGACGTCACCGCCACCGTCGACCCCTTCGCCGGCTCCTACGTCGTGGAGTCCATGACCGACGACCTGGAGCGGGCGGCCCGGGACCTCATGGCGCGCGTGGAGGACCGCGGCGGTGCGGTCGCCGCCATCGAAGCGGGCTTCCAGAAGGAGGAGATCGAGCGGAACGCCTACACGATCGCCCAGGAGACCGACTCCGGGGAACGGGTCGTCGTCGGCGTCAACCGCTACCAGCTCGACGAGGAGGAGCCCTACGAGCCGCTCCGCGTCGACCCCGCCATCGAGGCGCAGCAGGCCCAGCGGTTGGCGGCGCTGCGGCGGGACCGCGACCAGACGGCCGTCGACGCGGCCCTCGCCGAGATGAAGAAGGCCGCGGAGGGCACCGACAACGTGCTGTACCCGATGCGCGAGGCGCTGCGCGCGAAGGCCACCGTCGGCGAGGTCTGCAACGTGCTGCGCGAGGTGTGGGGCGCGTACGTGCCGACGGACGCGTTCTAGGCCCCGGAGCGGGCGGGCACCGTCCGCCGGGAGCGCGGGGCGAACGGGCACTGTCCGCCGGGGCGCGGGGCGCGGGGCGCGGGGCGCGGGTGGCCGGTGCCGGGAATGTTCGGTTGCCGGTGGGTCACACTGGGTTCATGTCCTCACTGCGCCGCGCCTGCCCCGTCTGCCTGAGAGAGATCGCCGTCGTCGGCGGCCGGTACGCCCGGCACGACCCGCCCGGGCGGCGGATGCGGCTGGAGCTGGTCTCCTGCCCGGGGTCGCGCAAGATCGCGCCGGTGACCGCCCCCGCCGAGCCGCTGTTCGACCCGGACGCGCCGCCGTTCCCCGGGCAGCAGCCGCTGTTCTGAGGCCCCGCCCGGCTCCGACTACGGCGCCAGCACGTCCAGTTCCGCCATCGCCCCGTGGGTGATCTCCCGGGTCAGGCTCTCGGCGCGGTCGGCGTCACCGGTGCGGACCGCCTCGGCCACCTGCACGTGGAGGGTGACGGCGGCCGGGTCGGGGTCGGTGAACATCACGTGGTGGTGGGTGCGGCCGGTGAGGACGGCAGCCACCACGTCGCCCAGCGGCGCGAACATCTCGTTGCCGGAGGCGGCCAGCACCACCCGGTGGAAGGCCATGTCGTGGACCAGGTAGGCGTCCAGCTGCTGGCCGCGGGAGGTGGCCACCATGCCCATGGCGTGCTCGGTCAGTTCGGCGCACTGGGCAGGGGTGGCGTGGTGGGCGGCCAGCCGGGCGGCGACGGGCTCCACGGCGGATCGCAGCACGGTCAACGACCTGAGCTGCCGGGGCCGGTCACGCCCCGCCAGCCGCCAGCGGATGACGCGGGGGTCGTAGACGTTCCACTCCTGCGTGGGGCAGACCGTGACGCCCACGCGGCGGCGCGAGACCACCAGCCGCATGGACTCCAGCACCCTTATGGCCTCGCGGATGACCGTGCGGGAGACCTGGAAGCGCTCCTCCAGCTCGTCGGTGCGCAGCACGCTGCCCGGCCGGTGGTCGCCGGCGGCGATGGCGGTGCCCAGTGCCTCCAGGACCCGGGCGTGGTGGCCGCCGGTGCCCTGCTCGAAGGCGAGGGGTGAGGCGGCCGGCCGGTGGGGGACGCCGGCGGCCGGTTCCGGGCCGGAGCCGGTGCCCGGGCCGTCGTGCCCGTCGCGGACGGCGGAGCCCACGGGCTGCTCCCCGGTCGTCGCGCCGGCTGGTCCGTCCACGTCCTCGTGCATGACAGAAGCCTACGTTCCGTACGCGAACAGTCCCCAGAGGCCCAATTAAGTATGACGTTTATGTCACACGGACTTGAATACGTCGTATCCATGGGCTCTAGTGGGTTGCAGAGTCCAACGACTGTCCGTGGGACTCGCACCTCGCTGACCACGCGAAATCCGGGCCGGCGTGGACCGGAACAGAGATCGTGTAGAGAGACAGCGAGGTCTCAGGGATGAGTAACGCCCACGTCATCGCCGTGATGGGTGTCGCCGGTACCGGCAAGACGACGATCGGCCCCCTCGTGGCGGAAGCGCTGGGCGTGCCCTACGCCGAGGGTGACGACTTCCACCCGCCCGCCAACGTCGCCAAGATGTCCGCCGGCACCCCGCTGGACGACGCCGACCGCGCCCCCTGGCTGGACGCCATCGGCGCCTGGGCCCACGAGCGTGCCGGCCACGGCGGCGTCGTGAGCTGCTCGGCGCTCAAGCGCGACTACCGGGACCGGCTGCGCAAGGCCGCCCCCGGCATCCTCTTCCTCCACCTGACCGGCAGCCGTGAGCTCATCGAGGGCCGGATGGCCGAGCGCAAGGGCCACTTCATGCCCACCGCGCTCCTCGACTCGCAGTTCGCCACCCTCGAACCGCTCGGCCCCCACGAGGCGGGCGTCGAGGTGGACGTCGCCGGCACCCCGCAGGAGATCGCCGCGCGCGCCGTCGAAGCGCTCCGCGACAGGTAGCAGACCCCCGACGGCACGGCCCGCCCCGCAGCAGCAGGGCTGAGCCCGTCGTACCCGCACTCCGGCCGAGGTCCCTCGCGCCGGCCCCCGCCCCCCGTCAACCCACCACCACGCAAGGGGAAGCGCCGTGACCCATCTCAACGTCGAGATGTCGGCAGCGGACGCCGCCGCGTCGATCACCTCGGCCGGCCACGCCCAGCTCGGCATAGCAGCGCTCGCCGGCATAGCCGTCATCGTCCTGCTCATCACCAGGTTCAAGCTGCACGCCTTCCTGGCCCTGACCATCGGGTCCCTGGTCCTGGGCGCCGTCGCGGGCGCCCCGCTGGACAAGGTCATCACCAGCTACACCTCGGGCATCGGCGACACCGTCGCCAGCACCGGCGTGCTGATCGCGCTGGGAGCCGTCCTCGGCAAGCTGCTCGCGGACTCCGGCGGCGCCGACCAGATCGTCGACACCATCCTCGCCAAGTCCAGCAGGCGGGCCATGCCGTGGGCGATGGTGCTCATCGCCGGACTCGTGGGTCTGCCGCTCTTCTTCGAGGTCGGCATCGTCCTGCTGATCCCGGTGGTGCTGCTGGTCGCCAAGCGCGGCAACTTCTCGCTGGTCCGCGTCGGCATCCCGGCGCTGGCCGGCCTCTCGGCCATGCACGGCTTCGTGCCGCCGCACCCCGGCCCGCTCGCCGCGATCTCCGCCATCCACGCGAACCTCGGCGTCACCCTGGCGCTCGGCGTCCTCGTCGCTGTGCCCACCGCGATCATCGCCGGCCCGCTGTTCAGCCGGGTCGCCGCCCGCTGGGTGGACGTGCGCGCCCCCGAGCACATGGTTCCCGAGCGCCCCTCGGAGCAGCTGGAGCGCCGCCCCGGCTTCGTCGCGACGATCGTGACCGTGCTGCTGCCGGTCGTGCTGATGCTCGCCAAGGCCCTCGTCGACATCGGCGTGGACGACCCGCACAACGCGGCGCAGCGCATCGCCGACGTGGTGGGCGCCCCCATGGTGGCCCTGCTCGTCGCCGTCGTCGTCGGCATCTTCACCCTCGGCCGGGCCGCCGGCTTCGGCCGTGACCGGATCGCCACGACCGTCGAGAAGTCCCTGATGCCCATCGCCGGCGTGCTGCTCATCGTCGGCGCGGGCGGCGGCTTCAAGCAGACGCTGGTGGACGCCGGCGTCGGCCAGATGATCCTGGACGTCACCAAGGGCTGGCACATCTCCGCCATCCTGCTGGGCTGGCTCATCGCCGTCTGCATCCGCCTGGCCACCGGCTCGGCGACCGTCGCGACGATCTCCGCCGCCGGCCTGGTCGCGCCGCTGGCGGCCGACATGTCCAGCGCGCACACCGCCCTGCTGGTCCTCGCCGTCGGCGCCGGCTCGCTGTTCTTCAGCCACGTCAACGACGCCGGGTTCTGGCTGGTCAAGGAGTACTTCGGGATGAACGTCGGGCAGACGGTCAAGACCTGGTCCCTGATGGAGACCATCATCTCCGTCGTCTCTCTGCTGTTCCTGCTGCTGCTCTCGCTCGTCTTCTGACCCCGGCCCGGTCACACCGCGCCGCGGCCGAGGGCTGACGGGAGCGAGGAGCCACGAGGGGCACCGCCTGCGGGCGGTGCCCCTCTTCCCGTTGTGTGCCAGCCCGCTCAGGCCACTGCCGCTCCCCGCCCCACTCCGGTGCTGTGGAGTGCGGTGGTGAGGTCGTGGGGGGTGAGGGTGGGGGCGGCGGTGTGGAGGTAGCCGTCGGGGCGGATGAGGAAGTGGCCGGTGGGGGCGTAGGCGGTGGTGGCGTGGTGGTGGGGGTCGAGGAGGTCGGGGTGGGGGCCGCCGATGCGGATGGTGCGCAGGCGGGGGTCGGTGTGGTGGGGGGTGGGGGTGTCGCCGAGGGTGAGGAGGGTGAAGTGGGGGCCGCGGTAGGTGTCGAAGAGGGTGCGGGGCCGGCCGTCGGGGGTGGTGAGGGGGGCGTCGGGTGCGCGGTCGCCGGCGCGCAGGGCGTCCTCGGGCAGGCCGGTGCGGCGCTCGTCGGCCAGCGGCCCGTCGCCGTACCCGATCCCGAGCTGGCGCAGCTCCTTGTCCCGCTGCCAGGACTGCGTCATGTGCAGGTGGCTGCTGATCTCCAGCACCCGCGCCGCCACCGGCAGCCGCTCGGCCTCGTAGGTGTCCAGGAGCGCCTCGCCGACGCCGTGCCGGAGCACCGCCGCCAGCTTCCAGCCGAGGTTGTAGGCGTCCTGCACCCCGGTGTTCAGGCCCTGCCCGCCCGCCGGCGAGTGCACGTGCGCGGCGTCACCGGCCAGCAGGACCCGGCCGACGCGGAACCGCTCGGCCATCGCCGCCCGCGGCCGGAACGCCGAGACCCAGCGCACCTGCGTGACCTGGTCCGCGGTGAGGTCGGTCAGGTCGGCGAGCGCGGCGCGCACCCCCTGTGGGGTGACCTCCCACTCCTTCGACGCGTCGGTGGCGACGGCCACGGCCTGGAAGAGGCCGGTGCCGGCGAGCGGCTTGAGGGCCGCGCCGCCCAGCGGTGAGGAGCGCCACATGTGCCACCGGTCCTCGGACAGACCCGGGACCGCCACGTCCGCGACGAACGCCGGCATCGCCTCGGTCAGCGCACCGGGCACCATCGCCATGCCGAGGCCCGCGCGGACCGTGCTGCGCCCGCCGTCGGCCCCCACCACGTACCGGGCGCGGACCGTGTGCTCAGCGCCCCCGGCCGCCAGGCGCACGGTCACCCCCTCCGCGTCCTGTGCGAGCGACTCCACCCGCGTCCCGAAGACCACCTCGCCGCCCAGCTCGCGCAGTCTGCGGTACAGCTCCTCCTGCGTACGCCACTGCGGCACCAGCAGCGGCTCGGGCCACGGCACGTCCGGGGTTGCCGGGGTCGGCTCGCTCAACGCGACCTCCCTGACCACCCGGCCGCCCTCCCAGATCGCCCTGGGCGGGTAGGGGCCGCCGACGGTCAGCAGCGCGTCGAGCACCCCGAGATCCGCCAGCACCTCCTGGGTGCGCGGCTGGAGCCCGGTCCCCCGCGAACCGGGGGCGAGGCCGTCGCCCTGCTCCACCACCAGCGGACGCAGGCCGTGACGCACCAGGTCGACGGCGAGGACGAGGCCGGTGGGGCCCGCCCCGACGACCAGCACGTCGGTGGCCCGAGGGAGGGCGGGGGCGGTGGTCCGGGTCGGGTGCGTCATGAGAATTCCCTTCGGTGTCGGGGGTGGTGGAGGTGTGGCGGGGCCCGCACAAGGGGCGTCGCCGGGCCCGGGTCCTCAGCGGACGGTCGCGACCGGCGCCGACCCGGTGGTGTGGAGTGCGGTGGTGAGGTCGTGGGGGGTGAGGGTGGGGGCGGCGGTGTGGAGGTAGCCGTCGGGGCGGATGAGGAAGTGGCCGGTGGGGGCGTAGGCGGTGGTGGCGTGGTGGTGGGGGTCGAGGAGGTCGGGGTGGGGGCCGCCGATGCGGATGGTGCGCAGGCGGGGGTCGGTGTGGTGGGGGGTGGGGGTGTCGCCGAGGGTGAGGAGGGTGAAGTGGGGGCCGCGGTAGGTGTCGAAGAGGGTGCGGGGCCGGCCGTCGGGGGTGGTGAGGGGGGCGTCGGGTGCGCGGTCGCCGGCGCGCAGGGCGTTCTCGGGCAGGCCGGTGCGGCGCTCGTCCGCCAGCGGCCCGCCCGGGTAGCCCACGTCGAGCTGGTTCAGCTCCCGGCCGCGGCGCAGGATGCGCGTGCGGTGCAGGTGCGAGCTGCGCGTCAGAATGTCCTCGGCCACCGGGCGCCGCTCGGCCTCGTAGGTCTCCAGCAGCGCCTCGTCCACCCCGTGGCGCAGCACCGCCGCCAGCTTCCAGCCGAGGTTGTAGGCGTCCTGCACGCTGGTGTTGAGGCCGAAGCCGCCGGCGGGGGAGTGGATGTGCGCGGCGTCGCCGGCCAGCAGGACCCGGCCGGCGCGGAACCGCTCGGCGAGCGCCGCCCTCGGGGAGAAGGCGGAGACCCAGTCCACGGCGGCCAGCCGGTCGGGGGTGAGGGTGCTGAACCGTTCTACGTGGCCGCGCAGTCCGGCCAGTGACAGGTCGGGGCCACCGTCGGCGGTGAGCGGCACGTCCCCCTCCCGCTGGTAGGAGACCAGTTGCCACCGGTCCCCTTCGCCCAGGGGCAGCAGCGCGAACATGCCGCCCGTGGAGTGGCGCCACTGGTGCCAGTGGCCCGCGTCCAGGCCGCTGACCCGGACGTCGGCGACCACGCCCGTGCCCACGCCCAGGCCGTGCCCGGTCATCCCCACGCCGAGCGCCCGCCGCACGGTGGACCGGCCGCCGTCGGTCCCCACCAGGTAGGCGGCCCGCACGGTCCGGGGTGCGCCGTGGCGGTCAAGACGCGCCGAGACGCCCTCCCCGTCCTCGGTCCAGTCCACCAGCGAGGTGGCGAAGGCGACCTCGCCGCCCAGCTCGCGCAGCCGCCCGTACAGCGCCTGAAGGGTGCGGTCCTGCGGGATGCGCAGGGTGTTCGAGTACGGCACGGACGGTGACGGGTCCACCTGCTCGATCAGCGTCTCCTCGCCGGTGGGCCGCCCGTCCACCCAGACGGCCGCCGGCGGGTAGGGCCGGGCCCACTCGTTGATCGCCGGGAGTACGCCCAGGTCGTCGTAGACCTCCTGGGTGCGGGGCTTGAGGCCGGTGCCGCGGGCTCCGGGGGCGAGCCACGCGTCCCGTTCGACCAGCAGCGCGCGGACACCGTGCCGGGCCAGGTCCACGGCGAGCGTCAGACCGGCGGGGCCCGCCCCGACGATCAGGACGTCCACCGCCGGAGGGAGTGCGGCGGCCGGCGGCGTGGTGCGGCCCGCGGGAAGAGGGGAGGTCATGACGCACTCCTTAACAACGTTAAATCGCCGATGTGGACGAGAGTGGCCTTAACGCGGTTAAGTTGTCAACATGGCAGCACGCATCGACCGGACACGAGTGGCCGAGACGGCCCTGCGGCTACTGAACGAGGTCGGCCTCGAAGGGCTGACCCTGCGCCGCATCGCCAAGGAGCTGGACGTCCAGGCCCCGGCCCTGTACTGGCACTTCAAGAACAAGCAGGAACTGCTGGACGAGATGGCGACCGAGATGCTGCGCCGGATGGTGGTGCAGGAGTGGGCGAGGCCGGCGTCCCAGCCGTGGCGGGAGCTGCTGCGCTCCTCCGCCCGCGGACTCCGCCGCCACCTGCTCTCCTACCGCGACGGCGCACGGGTCTTCGGCGGCACCCGCCTCACCGCGCCCGTCCACGTCGAGGCCCAGGAGCGGGCCCTGCGCATCCTGGTCGACGCCGGGCTGACCGTCGAGCAGGCCGCCCGGGCCTGGACGACCGTCGCCAACTACACCACCGCCGCCGCCGTCGAGGAGCAGTCGATCCACCCCGACCCCGCGGCGCCCGACCACCGCGACCCGGCCTACGACCTGGAGCGGCGCAGGGCCTCGCTGGAGTCGGAGTACCCGCTGGCGGCCCGGGCCGGCGACGTGATCTTCGAGGACACCGCGGCGACCTTCGAGGAGAGCCTGGAGCTGATCATCGCCGGGATCGCGGCCCGCTACGGCCTGGAGTGAGCAGGGCGCCGGTGCCGGGCGCAGGGGAACGCCCGGGCCTCCGCCGCCACCCGGCCCGCTTGCCGGGGCCCCCGGACCGCGACCTGTGAGACACCTCCGGGCCGGCGCCCTGGCGGATGCCGGCCCGGAGCCGGTACGGGCCCGCTGACGGGCCGGGACGATCAGCCGCGGCCGTTCGCGGCCCGCCGGGCCGCGCGAGAGCGCCGCACCGCCCGCGTCACCACCGGCGGCAGCAGGTCCGCGGCCACCCGCCGTGCCGCCCCGCGCCCACGCGCCGGGCCCCCCGGCGCCGCGGGACGGAGGGCGGGCACCGGTGCGGGCTCCCCGGTGGCGTGCCGGGACTGCGGGAACGCCGGTGCCGCCAGTCCCTTCGACTTCAGCCGGACGAGGCGGTGCCCGGCCGCCTGCTGCACGCTGAGGTGGCAGTCGGCGCGCCCCCGGAACCGCTCGATGAGCTCGTCCTGCATCGCGGTGGGGTCGTCCCAGGTGGCGTACAGCTTCTGGGTGCTCAGGCACACCGGCCGCAACCCCCGGACCAGCACCGCCTCCCAGGCGGCCACGGCCACGCCCGGGGTGTGCTCGGAGCGGAAGTCGTCCAGGACCACCACGCCGCCGGGGCGCAGCACCTCGCGGGCGGCGGTGATGTCCTGGTGTACGTGCTCGTAGAGGTGGGAGCCGTCGACGTGGACGAAGCGGCAGGAGCCGGCGGCGACCGCGCCGGGGACGAGGGAGCTGGGGCCCTGGAGCACCCGGGGCAGTTCCTGGTGGAAGGCCAGGTAGTTGGCCTCGAACGCAGCGCGGGTGAGCGCGGAGTAGGACTTGGTCGACTCCGCCCTGTTCGCCTCGTCGGGGGCCTTTCCCTCGAAGAGGTCGCAGACGGTGAAGGACTCGCCGTCCTGGAGGTGGCGGCCCGCGAAGATGGCGCTCTTGCCGAGGAAGACGCCTATCTCCAGCAGGTCGCCGCGCAGACCGCGGGCCTCCTGCCGGTCGAGGGTCCACTCGAAGAGGACCTGGTCGAGCGGCGGGAACCAGCCGCGTACGTCGTTCAGTTCGCGAGGACGCTGCGCCGGGAGGGGTGCGGTGGTCATGCGGGAACCTTCGGAAGGAGGGATGGTGCCTGTCCTGGTATCTCGGTGGGGGTGGGTCGGTGCGTACGGGGGCGGCAGCGCGCCGCCCCCGTCGTGTCCTGCGGGAGCCGTCCTCAACGCGTCGGCCGGACGGGTGGGTTGAGCGCCTTGCGCAGGCGTGGTGTGAGCGGGCGCTCCACGAAGCGGTGGATCAGCCAGGCCGCCGCCAGCATCAGCGCCAGGCAGGTCGGCAGCGTCAGAGCCGAGGGGAGGTGCAGGCGCTGGTGGAGGACGCCGACCGCCACCCAGCCCAGGTGCTCGTGGATCAGGTAGAAGGGGTAGGTGAGGGCCCCGGCCACGCTCAGCCACCGCCAGTTCACCCGGTCCAGCCGCCGGGTCGCGACGAGCGCCACCGCCACGAAGCCGAAGGTGACCACCGCGATGATTCCGAGGGCGGAGCGGTAGGAGAAGGCGTGGGTGGTGCGCGGGTGCCACAGGTCGGCCATCACGAAGTGCTGGCCCAGCAGCCAGCTCACGCCGACCACGACCCAGGCGGACCAGTCGCGGGCGCCGAACCGGTGGACCAGGTAGAGCCCGATCCCGCCGACGAAGAACGGCGCGTACTGCGGCATCAGCACCACCTGAAGCGTCTGCGAGCCACCGGCCTGCGCGAGGACCGAGGCCAGCGTCCACCCGCCGCAGAACATCAGCACCCGCGACCGGTTGGCCCCCGGCAGCACCACGCACAGCGCGAACAGCAGGTAGAAACGGCCCTCCGCCCACAGCGTCCAGCACACCCCCAGCACCCGGTCGGCGCCGACCGGCATCTGGAGCATCGTCAGGTTGGTGAGCAGGTCGCTGGGGCTCACCGCCCGGTAGGCCACCCACGGCAGCGCGAAGACCGCGGTGACCAGCAGCACCGCCAGCCAGTAGGCCGGGAAGAGCCGAGAGAACCGGGAGGCGGCGAAGGCCCGCACGGTCCGGCCCCAGCCGCTCATGCAGATCACGAAGCCGCTGATGACGAAGAAGACCTGGACGCCCAGGCAGCCGTAGGCGAAGTAGGAGGAGGCCGTCGGGAACTGCCCGGCGGGCGAGCCGCCCCAGGCCTGCGCTATCTCCCCGTCCCGGCCCCCGTAGTGGTACAGCGCCACCATCAGCGCCGCCAGGAGCCGCAGCCCGTCCAGGGCCCGCAGTCGCGCCGGCGCGGGGCGCGCCGTGACCGCCGGGCCGCCCCGGACGGGCTCCGCTATGACGGGGGTGGTGGGTGTGGCCTGCAGCGTCAACGGGACTCCTGGTGCGTGCGGGCCCGGCTCGCGCCGGGGCGGTGGGCCTTCCGGAACGGCACGGCGGGTCCTGCGACGCGGACGGGGACGCCGCGGACGGGCCGTGCTCGCTGTGGTGGGGCACAACGCGGGTCGGGCCGGAGGACGCCCGGGGTGAACAGGCGTACGGGAAGCGTGGCGAAGCCGGGTGAACACCGGGCAACGCGTCGGTGAGCGGGGAGCGGCGGCCCCGCAGCAGCCCCAGCACAACCCGGGCGCCGCCGCCGTGCACCGGCGGCCCGGAACGCACACACCCCCCGGCCGCCGGGAAGGGGCCAGGGGGTGCGGGAAACGCGGGAGGAGCGGGCCGGGCGGGCTCAGGAGAACGCCGCCCGCTTCTTCAGCCGCCGCTGTACCGCACGGGCCCGCCGCGCCATCGCGCGCACCGTCTGGTTGCGGGGGATGAACGCCAGCTGTGCGGGGATCGCACCCGGCAGCCCCAGCACCGTCAGACGGCGCCGTTTGAAGTAGCGCCAGGTCCGCTGGGTGAGGTGGGCGGCCAGGTAGCGCTCCGCCGCGGGGCGCAGGTTCGGGTAGATCTGGTGCTGCATGGCGTAGCCCACCGCCTCCAGCAACCCGGTCAGCTCCGCCACCCCCGTCGGCGCGGGCTGCGCGGTGGGCTCCGCCGCCAGGTCGGGCACGAGCGCGTCGACGATGGTCACCGGCACCCGGTTGCTGTTCTCGTACGGGGCGAGCCGCTCCAGCAGCATGTCGGTGCCCAGCCGCGCCGTCGGCAGGTCGTAGAAGGCGCTCGCGGTGAGCAGCGCGGTGGAGAAGCAGCCGACCACCAGTGCGGGCCGGGCACGCTCGTAGACCACCTCGGCCAGCACGGGGACGTCCAGGACGGTGAGCCGCACACCCAGCTTCTCCGCCTCCGCCTCCAGGCGGCGGGAGAACCGTGCCGGAGCCGAGGGGTGGGGCTTGAAGACGACGTCCCGGTGGCCGCGGGCGAGGGCGCCGCGCAGCATCGACAGGTGCAGCTCCTCCTCTTCCTCCGCGGTGAGGATGGAGAGCGCCGAGAGGTACTGGCCCAGCAGCAGCGCCGCACCCTCCCGCACCCCGGAGAGTTCGGGGGAGGCGGTCGTGATCTCGCCCAGCACCTTCAGGAAGGTCCCGGTCGCCACGGTGCGGGCCGGCACGTCGAACTCGGTGAGCAGCAGCGGGCGCAGGCCCGGGACCAGGTCGAGGTGGAGCAGGCCGTCGACGCGGGTGCCCACCAGCGGGTCCAGCTTGTTGCGGGTGGGGCCGTAGCTCATCAGCCCGTCCGCGTAGACCGTCACGGGTGCGCCGGTGAAGATCTGGCAGACCGCGAGCGCGGGGTTGACCTGGAGGGACTCCACCACGAGTTCGACGGGGTCGTCCCCGAGGCCCCAGGTCAGCCGCAGGTACCGCTCCCAGAGCACGACGTCGTCCGGGCGCGGGCCCCAGCCCCCGGGGTGGAACGGGCTGATCGTCTCGTTCCACGAGCGGATCTCGTCGAACCGGCCGCGCAGCTCCTGGAACCCCGCCATCTCCGTCAGTCCGGGCGTGGTCTCCGGCGTCGCCGCGTTGTTGCACACCAGCAGCAGCCGGCGGTCCGCGGCGGGCAGCGCCTCGTCGTCCAGGGCGGCGGCGAGGGTCGCGGCGCCGTACAGCGTGGAGGCCAGCAGGATCTGGGTGCGGCGGGGAGCGCTCGGCGCACCGGGGGACGTCGCGGACATCAGGCAGCCACCTCCGCGGTGACCGGGCGCCGCCGCAGGCGACGGAGGCGCGAGGCCCGCTGGAGGTCCATCGAATTCAATGCGTCTTCCAACACGCTCTGCGGCATCCGTTTCATGGCGGCGGCACTCATGGACTTCAGCGCACGGGCCACGCGGGGCTCGAATCGCTCCATGGTGCCCAAGTGATGGGAGATGATCGCACAGTACGTACGAACGGCTTTCGGCAACAGATGTTCGGCGTTCGGGTCCTTGGACGTCTCCTCGATCACCTGGTCGAATGCGCGGATGAAGTCGAGCTGTCGCACGTCACCGATCTGGGTGAGTGACGAGGCGACGCCGCGACGGTAATAGACGCCGAGCAGACCGACCACCGCCATCGATTTCGCCTCACGGTGCAGCCGCCAGATCCACGGCCGGTCCTCCGCCGTGCGCAGCCCGTCCTTGAAGTGCAGTACACCGTCGTCAAGAAGTCGCCGGTGATAGATGCCGGCCCAGGCGTACGCATAGTCCACCGAGGTGGAACGGGTGGCCGGCAGAATCAGGTCGCGCGGATTCAGTACGACGCCGCGCCGACCGTGCGGGACGCGGTGCACCGCCCTGGCGCGCGCCGTGCACTGCACATGGTCGGTGCGGACGAAGTCGCAGTTCAGGGACTCGATGGCGGCGAGGAGATCGGTGTAGTACCCCGGCGCGAGCCAGTCGTCGCCGTCCAGGAAGGTGACGTACTCACCGCTCGCGGCGTCGAGGCCGGTGTTCCGCGCGGTGGCCAGTCCGCCGTTCTTCTCGTGCCGCAGGACTCGTACACCTGGGAGATCTTGTCGCGCGCGTTCGAGGATGTGCGGCGTCTCGTCGCGGGAACAGTCGTCGACAAAGAGGAATTCCATGTCGTCGCGGGCGTTTGCTGCCAGACTTCTGAGAGTGTCGGGCGCATATGACTGCACGTTGTAGAACGGCACGATGACCGAGAGCTTAACCACTCTGGTGATGTTAGGCGTCACTCCGGCGGAAGTCATGGACTGAAACCGTCGTACGGGTGAATCGCACATGGCCAAAGGGTGAACCGCCCTGTTCGGCTTGCCGGTTCGTCTATGGTCGACCTGTTGTTAACCTGCTGTTGCGCCCCAGTTGGTCCGCCGCACTCACACCCTTCCTAGGTTCATCGACGTGCCATCACGTACCACTTCTCAGCCGCGGGTCGCCGTACTCGCCGATTCGGACACCCGATGGAAATGGGGCGCTTCGACGGCGTACCGACTCCAGCCGGACGCCCGACTGGACGGCTTCCTCCTCCGTGGCCGCGCGACCCCCACGGTCCGCCAACTCGACGAGGTCGGAGCCCGCGCGGACACGCTGCGGGAGATCCGTGCCGTCGACTTCGCCAGGACCGTCGACCGCACGGCCTACGACGTCGTGGTGCTCGCCTGCGTCGGCGGCGGGGTGCAGGCCGTCCTGCACGGACTCGCCCACGCCTGGCGCGGCGCCGCCCGCCGCCCCGTGGTGGTCACCGGCTACGTCGGCGTGGTCTACGAGAAGCTGGCCGACGGCCTGCTGCTCCGCCACGGCGCCGACGTCGTCCTCGCCAACTCCGCACACGACGCGGACCGGTTCCGCGAGGTCTACCGCGGCGTCGGCGCCGACGAGAGCTGCGTGGTCGAGTGCGCCCTGCCCTTCCTCGGCGGTGCCCCCCACACCGGGCGCCAGGGCCGCTACACCGTCGTCTTCGCCGCTCAGCCCTCCGTCCCCGAGAACCGCACCGACCGCACCTACCTGCTGGAGCGCGCGGCCGAGCACGCCCGCCGCCACCCCGAGCGGGACGTGCTGGTCAAGCTGCGCAGCAAGCCGGGGGAGCACACCACCCACATCGAGGAACTCCCCTACCAGAAGCTCGCGCAGCGCCTCCCCGGCGGGCTTCCCGACAACTGCCGCCTGGTGTACGGGAACATGGGCGAGGTCCTGGACTCCACCGACCTGATGGTCACCGTCAGCTCCACCGCGGCCCTGGAGTCGCTGCACCGCTCCATCCCCACCGCGGTCCTCACCGACCTCGGCATCCGCGAGGCGCTCGGCAACCACCACTTCCTCGGCTCCGGCTGCCTCGCCTCCTGGGACCAACTCGACGCCGGCCACGAACCGGTGGCCGACCCGGCATGGGTGGCCCGCCAGGGCGTCGCCCCCGCTGCGGCGGACGGCCAGAGCCCCTACGCCACCGCCTTCGACGCCGCCCGCGACCGCGTCACCGAGCTGGTCGCCGCCGCCGAACTTCCGCCCCCGCACCCCTACTACACCGACCGCACGGCCCCCGGCTACCTGCCCGGCATCCTGGCCCGCCACGGCTTCGCGCCCGACGGCTCCGTCCTGCCCGGCCACACCGAGGAGACCGGGACCGGCGGACTGCGCCGCATCGCCCGCCAGACGGTGCGGGAGGCCGCCCGCGGCGCCTACCGCCACGGCGTGCAGCGCGTCGCCCCCGCCATCCGCCGCTGGGGCCAGCTGTGAGTGCCCCCCACCCCCACCGGGGCACGGCCCCGCAGGCCCCGCGTCCGGGACGACCGGAGCCCGCGAACCGCCGCACCGCCCCGCACGCCCCCACTCCGCCGGACGCCACCGGCGACCACCCGCCCCAGAAGGAGTCCGCCATGCCGTCCGCAGAGCCGCCCGGCAGGCCCACCGTCCTCGCCGTCATCCCCGCCCGCGGCGGTTCCAAGGGGGTGCCCGCCAAGAACCTCGCCGTGGTCGGCGGCGTACCGCTGGTCGCCCGCGCGGTCCGCGCCTGCCGCGCCGCGCAGCTCGTCACCGACGTCGTGGTCTCCACCGACGACGAGGCCATCGCCGCGGCCGGCCGCCACGCGGGGGCCGGTGTGGTCCGCCGCCCCGGCACCATCGCCGGCGACAAGTCGCCGAGCGAGGCCGCGGTGCTGCACGCCATGGACGCCTACGAGCGCGAGCACGGCCGCCCCGTGGACGCCGTCCTCCTCGTCCAGTGCACCAGCCCCTTCATCACCCCCGGCGACCTCGACGGGGTGGCCGCCGCGGTGACCGAGGGCGAGGCGGAGAGCGCCCTGACCGTCGCGCCCTTCCACGGCTTCGTCTGGCGGGAGGAGGCCGAGGCCGCCAGGGTCCCGGCCGCCGCCTCCGGCGTCCCCGCGGCCCGCGCCGGGCACGCCGGTGCCGAGAGCGTGGGCGTCGCGGCGGCCGAGGTCGTCGAGGAGGCCGAGGCCGCCACGGTCACCGCCACGGTGCCCGCGCCCAGCGGCGGCTGGGGCGTCAACCACGACAAGTCCTTCCGCCCCATGCGGCAGGACCGCCCGCAGGACCTCCTGGAGACCGGCGCCGTCTACGGCATGCGCGCCACCGGCTTCCGCGAGGCCGGGCACCGCTTCTTCGGCCGCACCGAGCTGGTCCGCACCGACCCGGCCCGCGTCCTGGAGATCGACGACCCGCACGACCTGGCCCGGGCCCGCGCCCTCGCCCCGCTGCTGGACGGCCCCGAGGCCGCGGCGCTCCCCACCCGTGAGGACGTGGACGCGATCGTCCTCGACTTCGACGGCACCCAGACCGACGACCGGGTCCTCATCGACGCCGACGGCCGGGAGTTCGTCACCGTCCACCGCGGCGACGGGCTGGGGATCGCCGCCCTGCGCCGCACCGGCGTCCCGCTGCTGATCCTCTCCACCGAGGTCAACCCGGTGGTGGCGGCCCGTGCCCGCAAGCTGAAGATCCCCGTCCTGCACGGCATCGACCGCAAGGACGCCGCCCTCAAGCAGTGGTGCGACGAGCAGGGGATCAGCCCCGAGCGGGTCCTCTACGTCGGCAACGACGCCAACGACCTGCCCTGCTTCGAACTGGTCGGGTGGCCCGTGGCCGTCGGCAGCGCCCACGACGTGGTGCGCGGCGCGGCGCGCGCGGTGACCACCCGGGCCGGCGGCGACGGCGCCGTCCGGGAGATCGCCTCCTGGCTCCTCGGCCCGTCCCTGTAGAACCCCGGCCGACCACCCGGCCGGCGCGGTGCACGACCGCGAGTCCCCCGACCCCCAGCAACCGTCCCCGACGCGACCCACCCCGGCACCGCCACCCCGGCACACCGGCCGGCGGTGACGGCCCTCCCGGCACCCGCCCGCACGACAGGCCGAGACCTCGTCCCGTCTGCGACTCCGCCACGACGACCCGTCCGGCGGGATCACCCACCACGAAGGACATTCGCTGATGACCAGCAACGCCCGCACCCGCTCCCTCGGCGACCGGCTCGTCGGCCCCGGCCACCCCGTCTACGTCACCGGCGAGATCGGCATCAACCACAACGGCGAACTGGACAACGCGTTCGCCCTCATCGACGCCGCCGCCGAGGCCGGCTGCGACGCCGTGAAGTTCCAGAAGCGCACCCCCGAGGTCTGCACCCCGCGCGACCAGTGGGAGATCGAGCGCGACACCCCCTGGGGCCGCATGACCTACATCGACTACCGCCACCGCGTGGAGTTCGACGAGGACGGCTACCAGGCCATCTCCGAGCACTGCAAGAAGCGCGGCATCGACTGGTTCGCCTCCCCCTGGGACGTCGAGTCCGTCGCCTTCCTGGAGAAGTTCGACGTCCCCTGCTACAAGGCGGCCTCCGCCTCGCTGACCGACGACGACCTGCTGCGCGCCATGCGGGCCACCGGCCGCGCCGTCATCCTCTCCACCGGCATGTCCACCCCGCGGCAGATCCGCCACGCGGTGGAGGTGCTGGGCAGCGACAACATCGTCCTGTGCCACGCCACCTCGACGTACCCGGCGAAGGCCGAGGAGCTCAACCTGCGCATGATCAACACGCTGCAGGACGAGTACCCCAACGTGCCGATCGGCTACAGCGGCCACGAGACCGGCCTGCAGACCACCCTCGCCGCGGTCGCCCTGGGCGCCACCTTCGTCGAGCGCCACATCACCCTGGACCGCGCCATGTGGGGGTCCGACCAGGCCGCCTCCGTGGAGCCGCAGGGCCTGCAGCGCCTGGTGCGCGACATCCGCACCATCGAGGCCTCCCTGGGCGACGGCGTCAAGAAGGTCTACGAGAGCGAGCTCGGCCCGATGAAGAAGCTGCGCCGCGTCGCCGGTGTGGTCGCCGAGGCCGAGGCGAAGACCGAGGCCACCGTCTCCGAGCCCGTCTCGGCCTGAACCCCGCCAGGACACCTGCACCGTGAGGTCACCAGAGGGCGCCGCCCGGCCCGACCCGGGGCACGAGGCGGCAGCACAGCCGGCCACCGATCCCGCGCCCCGGCGTGAGGAGAAGGTGGTGCGGCAGGGCGAGGAGGGGGCGGGCCGGTCCGCCGAGGAGCGGACCGCGGCCCCCGTCCGGGAGGCGCCGGGCCACCCGGCCGAGGAGGCCACCGTGCCCGCCCCGGGCGAACCGGCGCGGCCCGCCCGCCCCGCGGACCAGGCACCCGCCCCCCTCACCGGGGAGACCGGGCCCGCCGCCGGCGTCCGCCGGGCCGCGACGGTGGGCCCGCCCGGCCCGGTGCCCTCAGCGGAGGCGGTGGCCGACCGCCGCCTCCGCGCGGTGCCCCGGCAGCGCGGCCGGCGCGCGGGCGCCACCGGCCCCGGCGCCGGGACGCTCGCCTTCGTCGAGAGCCCCGTCCAGCTCCTCAACGTCCTGGAGTGGGCCCACCTGGAGCAGGTCGCGGCGGGCCTCACCCTCGTCGTCCTCTCCCCGCACGACCCCATGACCCGCGGCCAGCTGCGGCGCATGGCCGAACTCGCCCGCGACGAGGGCTGCTCGGTGCGCTGGGAGGAGGCGCGCGGCGGCGCGACCGCCCCGCTGCGCACCATCGGCGGACTCACCCCGCACCTGCGCCGCGCGCACCGCGTCGTCATCGGCGACCCCTTCTCCCGCTACGTGCAGCTCCTGCTCACCCTCACCCCCGCCCGCGAGCTGGTGGTGGTGGACGACGGCACGGCGACCATGGAGTTCGTCACCCAGCTCGCCCGCGGCGAGAAGCTGGTGCGCTGGCACCGGCACGGCAACGGCCGCGGCGCCCGCGACCTGCTCTTCGCGCCCGTCTCCGCCACGGTCCGCCGGCGGCTGGCACCGCGCCCGGGCGGAACCGGGCGGAGCGTGGCGGTGTTCTCCGCCATGCCGGTCGAGCCGCCCGAGGGCGTCACCGTCGCCGCCAACGCCTTCGCGTGGACCCGCGACCGGTTCGGTCCGCCCCGGCTGACCAGGGGCACCGACATCGTGGGCACCTCGCTGGTGGAGACCGGCGTGGTGGACCGATGCGCCTACCTCGCCGCCGTCACCGCGCTGGCCGACCACCACGGCGCCGGACGCTACTTCGCGCACCGCCGCGAGAGCGCGGACAAGCTCCACCAGGTGGCCACCGCCACCGGGCTGGAGGTGGTCCGCCCCGACCTGCCGCTGGAGCTCATCGCCCGGCGGGGCCCCATCGGCCGCAAGATCCTCAGCTTCCCCTCGACCGTCGTCCACACCCTGCCCCTGGCGCTGGAGGGCACCGGGGTCGAGGTGGCGGTCTGCGACATCGACCCGGCCTGGCTCACCAAGAAGGCGTCGCCGCGCGCCGAGGGCTTCCTTACCGGCGTCACCGACACCGCCCGCACCGTCCACCGCCTGACGCGGGCCACGGCGGACGGGGCGGTCTCGCCGATATAGCAGCAGGCCGCCCACCCGGCCCCGCGGCGCCCCGCCCGCGGGGCGCACGTGTACCCGGGGTGGCGCGAAGTGTGGGGTGTGCGTCGTGGACGCCACCCGCCGGCCGCGGCCAGCATGGAGACGTGAAACGACGCGTGCTCTTCGCTGTGTTCGAGGACTTCCAGTCCCTGGACCTGGCCGGCCCGCACGAGGTGTTCCGGTACGCGGACCGCCTGGCGGGCGGCTACCACTGCGACGTGGTGGCGGTCCGGCCCGGCCCGGTCACCTCCTCCGGCGGGCTGCCGGTGCTGGCCTCGCACGGTGTCCGCGACGCGCCGGGGGACGTGGACACGCTGATGGTGGTGGGCGGCCGGGGTGTCGACGTGGCGTGCGGCGACACCGAGCTGACCGGCTGGATCGCGGCCACGGCGGTGCGGGCGCGGCGGGTGGCCTCCGTGTGCAGCGGGGCGTTCCTGCTGGCGGCGGCCGGGTTGCTGGCCGGACGCCGGGTGACCACGCACTGGCAGCGCGCGGCACAACTCGCCGCCGCCCACCCCGACGTGCGGGTGGACCCCGACCCCGTCTTCCTGCGCGACGGCCGGGTGTGGACGTCGGCGGGCGTGACCGCCGGCATGGACCTCGCGCTCGCCCTCGTCGAGGACGACCTCGGCCGTGACGTCGCCCACCAGGTGGCCCGGCAGCTGGTGATGTTCCTGCGCCGGCCCGGCAGCCAGTCGCAGTTCAGCGTTCCGCTGTGGACGAGGCAACCCACCAGCGACCCGGTCAGGTCGGCCGTCCACGCCGTGCACGCCGACCCGGGGGAGCGGCACGCACTGGCCGACCTCGCCGCACTGGCCGGGCTGAGTCCCCGCCACTTCCAGCGCCGCTTCTCCTCGGAGCTCGGCCTGCCGCCGGCGGCCTACGTCGAGCGGGTCCGCGTCGAGGCGGCGCAGCGCGCGCTCGCCGAGGGCGCCGACCCCGTCGAGGTCGTCGCACGCCGGGCCGGCCTCGGCTCGGCCGAGACGCTGCGGCGGGTCTTCCACCGGCACGTCGGCGTGACGCCGACGGAGTACCGCGCACGCTTCCGGTCCGCCCACGGCCCGGACCACGACGGCGTCCGGGCCGCCCAGGCCCCGGACCACACCTGACCCCGGAGGGGAAACCATGACCACCTACGGCCTGCTGGTCTTCGAGGGCGCCGAGGAGCTGGACTTCGTCGGCCCCTGGGAGGTCCTCACCGTCTCCGCCGCCCTGCGGGAGGGGGCCGACAGCGCGGTGCTGGTCGCCGAGCGGAGCGACCCGGTCCGCTGCGCCAAGGGGATGCGGGTCCTGCCCGACCACACCTTCACCGACCACCCGCCCCTGGACGTCCTGCTGGTACCCGGCGGGCAGGGAACCCGCCGGGAGGTCGGCAACCCCGCGACGACCGGGTGGATCCGGAAGGCGGCGGCCGACGCCGACTGGGTGACCAGCGTGTGCACCGGGTCGCTGCTGCTGCACGAGGCGGGGCCGGCGCGGAACCGGCGGGTGGCCACCCATCACGCCTTCGAGGACACGATGGAGGCCCGCGGGGAGGTCACGGTGGTGCGGGACGCGCGCTACGTGGTGGACGGCAACCTGGTCACCAGCCAGGGCGTCTCGGCCGGCATCGACATGGCGCTGTGGCTGGTCGGCCGGCTGTACGGCCGCGACCACGCGCGGGCGGTGCGCCGGCACCTCCAGTACGAGCCGGCGCCGCCCTACCTGGCGGACGAGCCGCTGCCCGCGGCGGGCTGAGGGCGGCTCGCCGGCGCCTGCGGACGCCGCCACCGCAAGGGGGCGTCCACAGGTGCACGGCGAAGCGCGCATGTATACCCGTCCACATCCTGAGCCAACCCCCCAAGGGCGGGTAAATGTTCGCCCGGACGGTTGAAGTTTTGCCTGAGGCCCGGCAGTTGGCCGGAAAAGAGCCGTAGGGTTCCCAGGATGAGCCACCTGATGCCCGCCCATCCGCAGCCCGCCGACACCGGCACCACCGACGCAGGGGAGCAGTCGGTGCCGGGGCTGCTCTCCGAGGAACTGGGCGCCGAGCTGATCGCCTTCCGCCGTGACCTGCACATGCACCCGGAACTGGGGCACCAGGAGTTCCGCACCACCGCGGCGATCAAGGCCCGGCTGGAGCAGGCCGGTCTCGAACCCCGGCTGCTCAGCGGCGGTACCGGCCTGGTCTGCGACGTCGGCCTGCCGGCCGGGGAGACCACGGGCGCGGCCGGCGCACCCCTGACCGGCCCCTTCGTGCCCGACTCGCGGGCCGGGGCGCCCGCGGGCGGGATGCTGGCCCTGCGGGCGGACATCGACGCCCTGCCCATCCCGGACACCAAGACCGTCTCCTACCGCTCCACCGTCCCGGACCGCGCCCACGCCTGCGGGCACGACGTCCACACCGCGGTCGTGCTGGGCGCCGGGCTGGTCCTGGCCGAACTCGCCCGGCAGGGGCGGCTGCCGCGGCCGGTGCGCCTGCTGTTCCAGCCGGCGGAGGAGGTCCTGCCCGGCGGCGCCTCCGACGTCGTGGAGGAGGGCGTGCTGGAGGGGGTCGGGCGCATCCTGGCGGTGCACTGCGACCCGCGGGTGGAGGTCGGCCGCATCGGGTTGCGCACCGGTGCCATCACCTCGGCCTGCGACCGCCTGGAGGTCGAACTCGACGGCCCGGGCGGCCACACCGCGCGCCCCCACCTGACGACCGACATGGTGACGGCCGCCGCCCGCGTCGCCCTCGACGTCCCCGCGCTGCTGGCCCGCCGGGTCGACGCCCGCTCCGGGCTCGCCGTCACCTGGGGCCGCATGGAGACCGGCCATGCCTGCAACGTCATCCCCCAGCACGCGGAACTCTCGGGCACCGTGCGGTGCCTGGACATCGACGCCTGGCGGGCCGCCCCGGACCTGGTGCACGCCGCCATCGACGAGGTCGCCGGCCTGCACCGCGCCAAGTCGCAGATCAACTACGTGCGCGGCGTCCCGCCGGTGGTCAACGAGGCCGAGTCGGTCAAGCTGCTGGAGCAGGCCATGACCGAGCGGCGCGGTGCCGACGCCGTCGAGTCCACCGAGCAGTCCCTGGGCGGCGAGGACTTCTCCTGGTACCTGGAGAAGGTCCCCGGCGCCATGGCCAGACTCGGCGTGCGGCCCGGCGGGGAGGCGGCGGCCGCGGGCGCCACCGGGTTCGGCGGTGAGGGGCCCACGCGGCGCGACCTCCACCGGGGTGACTTCGACGTCGACGAGCAGGCCATCAGGGTGGGCGTCGAGCTGTTCACCGCGGCGGCGCTGCTGGACGGACACCACGGGTAGGCGCGGCCGTCATCCGTCGTTCGCGACGATCCGATAACGACCCCCGGAAACGGGTATCTACGCGCGTTACGATGCGGCGCAACCAGCGCCGAGGTCGGCGCTACGAGTTGCACACGCCTCGCGTGTCACACGTGTCGCGTCCACCAGTCGAAGGGGTCATCCTCGTGCGCCGGGTATCCACCATCGCTGTCGCGGGCCTAGCCACCGCGGCCCTGTCCGTCTCCCTCACCGCCTGCGGCGAGTCGTCCACCGACGCCAAGTCCGGCAAGAACATGGGCGTGGGTCTCGCCTTCGACGTCGGCGGGCGCCAGGACCACTCCTTCAACGAGGCCGCCGCCCGCGGCCTGGACAAGGCCGAGAAGGACTTCGGCGTGAAGTCGAAGATGATGACGGCCCAGAACGGCGAGACGGAGTCGCAGCGCGAGCAGCGGCTCGTCTCGCTGGCCGACGCCGGCTACAACCCGGTCATCGGGGTGGGCTTCAACTACGGCAAGGCCATCAACGCCGTGGCCAAGAAGGCCAAGTACAAGGACGTGACCTTCGGCGTCGTCGACTCCGCCTCGGAGGCGAAGAACGTCTACGGCATGACCTTCGCCGAGCAGGAGGGCTCCTACCTCGCCGGGGTCGCGGCGGCCCTGAAGACCAAGACCCACAAGGTCGGCTTCATCGGCGGCGTCAACAACGCGCTGATCCAGAAGTTCCAGGCCGGGTTCGAGCAGGGCGTCGCCGAGACCGACAAGAAGGTCCGGATCACCTCGCAGTACCTCTACGCCGACGACGACAAGGGCTTCAACGACCCGGCCGCCGCCAAGGGCAAGGCCAAGGGCATGCTCGACAACGGCATCGACGTGATCTACACCGCCGCCGGCCTCTCCGGCGCCGGGTCGATCGAGGAGGTCGCCGGCAAGAAGGGCGCCTGGGCCATCGGCGTCGACTCCGACCAGTACGCGCAGACCGGTCTGAAGGAGTACCGCGACTCCATCCTCACCTCGGTGATGAAGAACGTCGACGTGGCCGTCTACGACCTCGTCAAGAGCGTGGTGAAGGACAAGAAGCCGCTCACCGGCACCGGCACCTACACCCTCAAGGACGACGGCGTGCGCCTGTCGACCTCCGGCGGCTTCATCGACGACATCCAGCCGCAGCTGGCCGCGGCGAAGAAGCGGATCGCCGACGGCAAGGTGAAGGTCGCCCTCACGCCCAAGAAGTGACCGTCCGCCCCCGGCCGCAGCGGCCGGGGGCGCCGCCCCGGCCCACGGCGGCCGGGGCCCGCGGGAACGCCGGACGTGCCCACCGGGTCGGCCGACCGCCTCGTCCACGCCGGCGGACGCCCCCACCACCGGGTGCGCCGCCGCGCCCCGCACCGGCTCCCACCCCGTGCCGGTGACGGTCGCAGCCGGGTGTCCGGACCGCGCCGCCGGCCCGCACCGGACCCGCCGGCCGGCCCGCCCGTCGCGCCGGCCCGCCCCGCTCCCTGCTCCCCGAGGAGAGTGCGCCACCATGCCCGCCAGCAGCCCCCCACCGCAGCCCGGTCCCGCCGCCGACGGCGTGCCCGCCGAGCAGCCGCCGGCCGTCGAACTCCGCGGCATCACCAAGCGGTTCCCCGGCGTCGTCGCCAACCACGACATCGACATCACCGTCCACCGCGGCACCGTGCACGCGCTGGTGGGTGAGAACGGCGCCGGCAAGTCGACGCTGATGAAGATCCTCTACGGGATGCAGAAGCCCGACGAGGGCACCATCCGCATCGACGGCGAGGAGGTGCACTTCCACAGCCCCGCCGACGCCATCGACCGCGGCATCGGCATGGTCCACCAGCACTTCATGCTGGCCGACAACCTCACCGTCCTGGAGAACACCGTCCTGGGCGCCGAGCGGCTGCACGGCATCCGCGGCCGGGCCCGCTCCGCGGTGCTCGCACTCTCCGAGAAGTACGGGCTCGGCGTGCGGCCCGACGCGCTGGTGGAGGACCTCGGCGTCGCCGACCGGCAGCGGGTGGAGATCCTCAAGGTCCTCTACCGCGGCGCCCGCACCCTCATCCTCGACGAGCCGACCGCCGTGCTGGTGCCCCAGGAGGTCGACGCCCTCTTCGCCAACCTCCAGGAGCTCAAGGCCGAGGGGCTCACGGTGCTGTTCATCTCGCACAAGCTCGGCGAGGTGCTCTCGGTCGCGGACGACATCACCGTCATCCGCCGCGGCACCACCGTCGCCTCGCTCGCGCCCGCCGCCACCACGCCCCGCCAGCTCGCCGAACTCATGGTGGGCCAGGAGCTGCCCTCGCCGCAGACCGGCGAGTCCACCGTCCAGGAGACCGAGACGCTCACGGTGGCGGGGGTGCGGCTGACCGCCGCCGACGCCGACGGAGTGGCCCGCCCCCTCCTGGACGAGGTGAGCCTGCGCATCCGCGCCGGCGAGGTGCTGGGCATCGCCGGGGTCGAGGGCAACGGGCAGGCCGAACTGGTCGAGGTCATCATGGGGATGCGGGTGCCTGACGCCGGGTCCGTGGTCCTGGCCGGCGAGGACGTCACCGCGCTGCCCACCCGCACCCGGCGCGAGCGGGGCATCGGCTACGTGCCCGAGGACCGCCACCGCCACGGCCTCCTGCTGGAGGCGCCGCTGTGGGAGAACCGCATCCTCGGCCACGTCACCGAGCGGCCCAACTCCAGGGGCGCGCTGCTGGACATCCGCGGCGCCCGCGCCGACACCCGCCGCATCGTGGCCGAGTACGACGTGCGCACCCCCGGCATCGAGGTCACCGCGGCCTCGCTCTCCGGCGGCAACCAGCAGAAGCTGATCGTCGGCCGGGAGATGAGCCACCAGCCGAAGCTCCTGATCGCCGCGCACCCGACGCGCGGGGTGGACGTCGGCGCCCAGGCCCAGATCTGGGACCAGATCCGGCAGGCCCGCCGGGACGGCCTCGCGGTGCTGCTGATCTCCGCGGACCTCGACGAACTCATCGGCCTCTCCGACACCCTGCGCGTGATGTACCGGGGCGCACTGGTGGCCGACGCCGACCCGGCCACCATCACCCCCGAGGAGCTGGGCTCCGCCATGACCGGCGCGGCCAGCGGCCACCTCGCCCACCCGGACGCCGAGGAGGGCCCGCAGCCCCCGGGGGCCCCGGCGGCCCCCGGCGTCCCCGCACCCGCCGCAGCCCCGGACGACGCGGCGCCCGACGCGGCCGGGAACGCCCCGAAGACCCCCGACGCCCCCGCGGCCCCGGCGGAGGCCGCCCCCGACGAAGCAGCCGGTACCGAGAAGGGCGAACGCCCGTGAGCGCAACCACCAAACGGATCGACGGCACCCGACTGGCGCTCGGCATCGCCGCCCCCGTCCTCGCCGTCGTCGCGGCCCTCGCCGTCACCTCCCTGATCATCCTGGCGACCGGCAAGGACCCGATCCACGCCTACCTCGTCATGGCCGACTACGGCTCCAAGAGCGACAGCCAGGTCTGGATCATCAACAAGGCCGTCCCGTACTACCTCTCCGCGCTCGCGGTCGCGGTCGGCTTCCGGATGAACCTGTTCAACATCGGCGTCGACGGCCAGTACCGCATCGGGGCGTTCTTCGCCGCGGTCGTCGGCGGGGCGCTGGACCTGCCCGGCGGCCTGCGCATCCCCGTCGTCATCCTCACGGCGATGGTGGTCGGCGCGCTCTGGGCGGGCATCGCCGGCGTGCTGAAGACCACCCGGGGGGTGAGCGAGGTCATCACGACCATCATGCTCAACTCCATCGCCGGTGCGGTCATCGGCTACTTCCTCCAGGAGGGCCGCCTCGCGGTCCGCGACGGCAACCTCTTCCACACCACGAACCTGCCCGCCGCCGCCCACTTCTTCACCTTCCCGACCCAGCCCGACCCCGTGGAGGGCTTCGTGGTCGTCGCCGCCCTGGTCGGCGTCGTCTACTGGTTCGTCCTGAACCGCACCCGGTTCGGCTACGACCTGCGGACCGTGGGCCGTTCGGAGTCGGCGGCACTGGCCGGCGGCGTCAGCGTGAAGCGGATGGTCGTCACCTCCATGCTGCTCTCCGGCGCCGCGGCGGGCCTGGTCGGCATGCCCACCCTGCTCGGCGAGTCCTTCAACTACGGCACCGACTTCCCCGAGGGCATCGGCTTCACCGGCATCGCCATCGCCCTGCTGGGCCGCAACCACCCGGTGGGCATGGCGGTGGGCGCGCTGCTGTGGGGCTTCCTCGAACGCACCGGCGCCCAGCTCGACTTCGAGGGGTACGAGCAGGAGATCGTCGGCGTGATGCAGGGCGTCATCGTGCTCTGCGTGGTCATCGCCTACGAGATCGTGCGCCGCTACGGGCTCAAGCGCCAGCAACGACGGGTCGGCGCCGAACTCGCCGCCCAGGCCGGTCCCGCCGGCGACCACCCCGAACGCACCGACACGGCGGAGGTGTCCGCGTGAGCCAGAACCTCACGAAAGCGACCAAGGAGGCCGGCGCCCCGGCGGCACCGACCGTCCGCGCCCGTGTCACCCGGCGGCTCACCACGCCCCGCGTGCTGCTGATCCTCGCCGGTGCCCTCGTCCTGCTCTCCCTGCTGCGCGTCGTCACCGGCGCCGACGACCTCACCGGCTCCGGCCAGTACGGCGCGGCGCTCTCCGCTGCCGTGCCCATCGGCCTCGCCGGACTCGGCGGGCTGTGGGCCGAGCGCTCCGGCGTCGTCAACATCGGCCTCGAAGGCATGATGATGCTCGGCACCTTCGCCGCCGGCTGGATCGGCTGGCAGTACGGGCCGTGGGCCGCAGCCCTCGCCGGTGTGGTCGGCGGTGCGCTCGGCGGCCTGCTGCACGCCCTGGCGACCGTCACCTTCGGCGTCGACCACATCATCTCCGGCGTGGCACTCAACATCGTCGCGCAGGGCCTGACGCAGTTCCTGGCCAAGCTCTGGTTCGGAGCCGACGGCAGTGCCGCGGCGCAGGCCGGCGGCACCGACAAGTCCTCACCCGTCATGGCGGACATGCCCACCTTCACCGTCCCCGGGCTCTCCTCGGGGCTGCTGTCGGTGGAGAAACACCACTGGTTCCTCCTCTCCGACCTGGCCGGCATCCTCGGCTCCCTCGTCACCCAGGTGAGCTGGCTGACCGTGGTCGCCGTCGCGGTGTTCGCCGGCAGCTTCTTCCTGCTCTGGCGCACCGCGTTCGGCCTGCGGCTGCGGGCCTGCGGCGAGAGCCCGGTCGCGGCCGAGTCGCTGGGCGTCAACGTCTACCTGCACAAGTACGCCGCGCTGACCGTCTCCGGGGCGCTGGCCGGCCTGGGCGGCGCGTTCCTGGCCATCTACGTCCACATCTACCAGGACGGTCAGACCGGCGGACGCGGCTACATCGGCCTGGCCACGATGATCTTCGGCAACTGGCGGCCCGGCGGCGTGGCACTGGGCGCCGGCCTCTTCGGCTTCACCGACGCCCTCCAGCTCCGCAGCGGCAGCCCCGTCATCCACGCCCTGCTGCTCCTCCTCGCCCTGGCGCTGCTCGCCCTGGGGGTGTGGAAGCTGCGGGCCGGGCGGCGCATCCAGGGCGGGGCGGGCGTGCTCGTCGCCGTGGTGCTGGGCCTGTGGTACGCGCTGAGCGACTCGGTGCCGCTGGAGGTCGTCTCGGTGGCCCCCTACATCGCTACGCTGCTGGTCCTCTCGCTTGCCGCACAACGGCTGCGGATGCCCAAAGCCGACGGCAAGCCCTACCGAAGGGGCCACAGCACGTGAGCACCACCCCCGCGCAGCCCGCCGACCGGTTCCCCCTCGACCCGCAGTCCCCGGCCGCCCCCGAAGGCGCCGACGTCGACTGGGAGAGGCTGCGCACCCTGGCCCGGGACGCCATGTCCCGGGCCTACGCCCCCTACTCCGGCTACCCGGTGGGGGCCGCGGCCCTCGTCGAGGACGGCCGGACCGTGACCGGCTGCAACGTGGAGAACGCCAGCTACGGGCTGTCCCTGTGCGCCGAGTGCGGGCTCGTCTCCGCGCTGCACGCCTCGGGCGGCGGCCGGCTGACGGCGTTCACCTGCGTCGACCGGGCCGGCGACCTCCTCGTCCCGTGCGGCCGCTGCCGCCAGCTCCTGCACGAGCACGGCGGCCCGCACCTGCTGGTCGACGCGCCCTCGGGCGTCCGGCCGCTGGCCGCGCTCCTCCCGGAGGCGTTCGGCCCGGACCACCTGAGGGGCTGAGCCGCCGGGCGCCTGCCGCGTGCATCAGGCGGCCCGAAGCGGGGACGAGGACCCCGGGAGTCCCACCCGGACCGCACACTCCCGCAAGGACTCCGAAGACCGTGCCACACCTGCAGTGAGGACTTCCGATGGACGCCATCTCCGTCATCCGCGCCAAGCGCGACGCGCAGGAACTGACCCCCGAACAGATCGACTGGGTCGTCGACGCCTACACCCGCGGTGAGGTCGCGCACGAGCAGATGTCGGCGCTCGCGATGGCGATCTACCTCAACGGCATGAGCCGGGTGGAGGTCGCCCGCTGGACCGCCGCCATGATCGCCTCCGGTGAGCGCATGGACTTCGCCGCCCTCGGCGTGCCCACCGCCGACAAGCACTCCACCGGCGGCGTCGGCGACAAGATCACCCTGCCGCTCGCCCCGCTGGTGGCCGCGTGCGGTGCCGCCGTGCCGCAGCTCTCCGGCCGCGGCCTCGGCCACACCGGCGGCACCCTGGACAAGCTGGAGGCGATCCCCGGCTGGCGGGCCTCGCTCAGCAACGAGCGGATGATGGGCGTGCTCCGCGACGTCGGCTCGGTCATCTGCGCCGCCGGCGACGGCCTGGCCCCCGCCGACAAGCGCCTGTACGCACTGCGCGACGTCACCGGCACCGTCGAGTCCATCCCGCTGATCGCCAGCTCCATCATGTCCAAGAAGATCGCCGAGGGCACCGGCTCCCTCGTCCTGGACGTCAAGGTCGGCTCCGGCGCGTTCATGAAGTCCCTGGACCAGGCACGGGAACTGGCCTCCACCATGGTCGAGCTGGGCACCGACCACGGGCTGCGCACCGTCGCCCTCCTCACCGACATGTCCACCCCGCTGGGCAACACCGCGGGCAACGCCCTGGAGGTCCGGGAGGCCGTGGAGGTCCTGGCCGGCGGCGGCCCCGCGGACGTCGTGGAGCTGACCCTCGCCCTGGCCCGCGAGATGCTCGACGCGGCGGGCCTGCCCGACGCCGACCCCGCCAAGGCGCTCGCCGACGGCTCCGCCATGGACCACTGGCGCCGCATGATCACGGCCCAGGGCGGCGACCCCGACGCGGCCCTGCCGGTGGCCCGGGAGCAGCACGTGGTGCACGCAGCCGCGGACGGCCTGCTCGCCGCCCTCGACGCCTACGCCGTGGGCCTGGCCGCCTGGCGGCTGGGCGCCGGACGGGCCCGGCAGGGCGAGGCGGTCCAGGCGGGTGCCGGCGTCGAACTCCACGCCAAGCCGGGCGAGCGCGTCACCAAGGGCCAGCCGCTGCTGACCCTGCACACCGACACCCCGGAGAAGCTGCCGTACGCCCTGGAGGCACTGGACGGCGGCGTGCTCATCACGCCGCCGGAGACGGAGTACCGCACGACGCCGATCGTGCTGGAGCGGGTGGGCTGAGGCCCCGCCGGGCCGGGGCCGCCCTCCGGGGTGAGCCCCGGGCCCGCGCCCCGGTGGCCCCGGGCGGACCCCGGGGCCACCGGGGCGGACCTCAGGCCCCCACGTACGAGCGGGCGAACCAGGTCGCCAGCCCCACCGAGTCGCGCAGCTGGGCGAGGCGGGCCGTGCGGAGGCGGTGCGGGAAGAGGTCGTCGGGCGACTCGTCCTCGGGGCGGTGGGTGATGCCCAGCAGCCAGTGCGAGAACTCCTGGGCCTGCCAGATCCGCGGCACCCGGGTCGCCGAGTAGGCGGCCAGCCGCGTGTCCTCGCCCCGGTAGTGGTCCACCAGGGCGGCCGCCAGCTCCTCCGCGTCCCCCAGGGCCAGGTTCATGCCCTTGCCGCCCGCGGGGGTGATGATGTGCGCCGCGTCGCCGACGAGGAACATCCGCCCGTGGTCCATCCGCTCCGAGACCACGCTGCGCATGTCCAGGACGGCCTTCTCCGTGACGGGGCCGGTCGTCAGCTTCCAGCCGTCGGCGGCGAGCCGCTGTTCCAGGGCCGTCCAGATCCGGTCCTCGCTCCAGGCGGCGGGGGTGTCGCCGGGCGGGCACTGGAGGTAGAAGCGGCTGATCTCGGAGGTGCGGAGCATGTGCCCCGCGAAGCCGTCCTCGTGCAGGGCGTAGATGATCTCCTCGGTCGACGGCGGCGCCTGCGCCAGCACCGCCAGCCAGCCCACGCCGTGCCGGCGCTCGTGCGTCCGCAGCCGCCCGGCCGGGACCGAGCGGCGTGAGACGCCGTGGAAGCCGTCGCACGCCGCCACGAAGTCGCACTCCAGCTCGTACTCCTCGCCGCTGCCGCCGTCCCCGTCCTCGGCGGCCCGCACCCGGATGACGGCCCGCTCCGGGTCGACAGCGACGGCGGGCCGGGAGTAGCGCAGGTCGCCGCCGGCGGCGAGGAAGGCGTCGGCGAGGTCGCGGACGAGGAACTGCTGCGGGTAGACGTAGTGGTGGCAGCCGCCGCTCAACTCCGCGTAGGGCACGGAGAACCGCAGGCCGTCGTAGCGGAACTCGCAGCGGCCGTGCGGCGTGCCCTCGCGCAGCATCCGGTCCGCCAGCCCGTGCCGGGCGAGGAACCGCACCACCCGGTGCTCGATCGCCCCGGCCCGCGCCCGGGCCTCCACCCGCTCCCGGTCGTACTTCTCGACGACCACCACGTCGATGCCCGCCTGCCGCAGGACACCTGCGAGCGTCAGCCCCGCCGGTCCCGCCCCGATGATCCCCACCTGTGTGCGCTGGCGCATGACGCCCCCCGTCGGTCGTGGCCGGTGGGGTGTGCTGCGCCGGACGGCTGTCCACCCCCCCGTGGCCAGGTAACTTCACCAAGGGTAAAGCCGGTTGGGGCATCTGGGCGGCGGCCCGGTGCGGAGCGGGCCAGTGGCGGCGACGTGTCGGAGCGGGCCGTGACGGGAGTGGTGGGCGCCCGCCGCGGTGGCGGTGGGGGAGTGTGCGGACACGCCGGTCTGCTGCGGAAACGTGCCTGCTGACCTGCGCTTCCTCGATCGGGTGAAGAGATTGCGTGGACCGCGGCCCCGCGAGTTCGGCATGCTGGTATGGGCGACACAAGCAGAGGAGACCGCCATGAGCGCACTCACCGTCGACCAGCACGCCCACGGGGGCGACTGGGACGGTCTCGTCCGGCTCTGGGAGGAGACGGACGGTCCTGAGGGCAGCAAGGTGGAGATCATCGAGGGGATCGTCACCGTGTCGCCACCGCCCGCCAACCGCCACAACGAACTGATCGACCTGATCCAGCGGCGGCTGTACTCCGTCCTCCCGGAGGACCTGGGGATCTACCAGACCCAGGGTGTCGCCGTTCCGTCCCGACAGGGCCTCTACGTACCCGACCTCGCGGTCGTCCCGCGCACGGCCCTCCGCGAACCCGGCAACCACATCCCCGCCGCAGCCTGCGAGCTGGTCGTCGAGATCACCTCGCCCTCGAACGCCGGCCACGACCGGGTGGCCAAGCCCGCCGGTTACGCACGCGCACAGGTGCCGCTCTACCTGCTGGTCGACCCCCACGCCCCGGGGGTCCCCACGGTGACGCTCTACGGGGAGCCCAAGGAGGACGTCTACCGGGTGCTCGCGGCCACGCCGTTCGGCGGCAAGGTCAGCCTGCCGCAGCCCTTCGGCCTGTCCCTGGACACCGCGGACTTCCCCACGGACTGAGGACGCAGCGCCTCCGAACAGCGCGGGCCCGGACACGTCGAAGGCCGCCGCACCCCCTCCCGGGGCATGCGACGGCCTTCCGTCATCCTGCGGGCGCCCGGGTCAGGCCGCGGCGCGCACCGACAGCCGGCGCCGTTCCACGACCGCCTTCCGGGTCGCGTACAGCGTCACCGCGGCGGCGGCCGCCAGGGCCAGCAGGCCGAGGGCCACGGTCGCCGGCCAGCCCGCGGCGTGGAAGGCCGCCGCGCCGAGGGCGCCGCCGATGCTGGAGCCGACGTAGTAGGCGCTCTGGTAGAGGGCCGAGGCCTGGGCGCGGGCGGTCTCGGCCGCCCGGCTGACCGACGAGGACGCCACCGCGTGGCCGGCGAAGAAGCCGGCGGTGATCAGCACCAGGCCCACCAGCACGGCCGCCAGCGAGTCGGCGAGGGAGACCAGGAGCCCCGCGGCGGTGGTGCCGACGGCCAGGTACAGCGCGCCGCGCCGGCCGAGGCGGCCCACCAGACGGCCCGCGGCGGCCGAGGAGACCGTACCCACCAGGTAGATCACGAAGATGGAGCCGACGATGCCCTGCGGCAGGCTGAACGGCCGGTCGACCAGGCGATAGCCGATCACGGTGTACACCGCGCCGAAGACCATCATGAACAGGCCGCCGATCGCGTACAGGCGGCACAGCAGCGGGTTGGAGAGGTGTCCGGCCACCGTGCGGGCCAGTGCCCGCGGGCCCACCGCCCGCGAGACGAAGTGCCGGGCCCGCGGCACCATCAGGCGGAAGACCACCGCGCAGGCGACGGCCATCACGCCCACCGTCAGCAGTGCCGCGCGCCACCCCCAGGCCTGTGCGGCCCAGCCCGTGACGATGCGGCCCGACATGCCGCCGATGCTGTTGCCCGCGACGAACAGGCCGATCGCGCTGACCAGCGCCTTCGTCTCCACCTCCTCCGCGAGGAAGGCCATCGCCGAGGCCGGGGTGCCCGCCAGCGCCACACCCTGGAGGCCGCGGAGCGCGATCAGGGCGCCGAGTGAGGGCGCGAACGGGACGACGAGCGCGATGACGGCGGCCACCGTCAGGGAGGCGGTCATCATGGTGCGCCGGCCGAAGCGCTCGGAGAGCGCCGAGAGCGGGACCACGCCCAGCGCGAGACCGAACGTGGCCGCCGAGACGCTCCAACTCGCCGCGTCAGGGCTGACGCCGAGGTCGCCGGAGATGGCCGGCAGCAGCGCCTGCGTGGAGTACAGCAGCGCGAAGGTGGAGACGCCCGCGGCGAAGAGCGCGAAGCTCATGCGCCGGAAGCCGGGGCCGCCCGGCCGCAGCTTGGTGAGCGGGGTGGCGGTGTCGACGGAGTCGGAGGAGGGGGACGAGGCGACGGCGCCCGCACGGTCGACGGCGGGCGCCCCGGTATCAGCGGAAGGCATGTCCCCGACGCTAGGACCCGATCACTGATGCGTCCAATGCATGGAACTGGGATAATGCATGCTCCAGAGCATCACCGCAGTACAGGAAGGCAGCTGTCAAGGGTTCGCAACATGGAAGACAGAACCGTGACATCTCAGGGCCAGGCCGCCGCCCCCTCCTCCGGCCGCCCTTCCCGCGGCGGCGGGCAAGCCCCTCGCGATCCGGGCCCCCGCGGCGGGGCCGGCCGCACCGGTGGGGCACGCAGCGGCGGGGCCGGCGCCGGGGCGGCGGCCCGCCCGGCGCCGGGCGCCGACGTCGCCGAGCCCGACCTGCCCCTGGACCCCGGCTCCTGGGCACAGCTGCTCGCGCCGCGGCTCGCCCAGTTCGTCGCCGTCGCCCGGCACGAGCACGTCACCCAGGCCGCCCACGACCTCGGCATGCCGCAGTCCACCCTGAGCCGGGCCGTGGTCCGCCTGGAGGCCGACATGGGCGTCACGCTCCTCGCCCGGCGGGGCCGCACCGTCTCCCTCACCCCCGCGGGCCGCGCCCTGCACGCCTCCGCCGAACGGGCCCTCACCGCCCTGGGCCGGGCCGCCGACGCCGTGCGGGCCGAGGCGGACCCGGCCACCGGAAAGGTCGCCTTCGGCTTCCTGCACACCCTCGGCCCCGAGACGGTGCCCGGGCTCATCCGCGCCTTCCGCGCCGAGCACCCCCGCGTCCGCTTCCAACTCGTCCAGGGCTACGGCGAGGCGATGATCGACCGGGTCCGCTCCGGCGACCTCGACCTCTGCCTCACCTCGCCGCTGCCGGAGACCCCCGACCTGGTGGCGCGGCGCCTGGACGAGCAGAAGCTGCGCCTCGTCGTGCCGGAGGACCACCGGCTCGCCGAGCGCCGCCGGGTCCGCCTCGCCGAGGCCGCCGCCGAGCAGTTCGTCATGCTCGAACCCGGCTGGGGGCTGCGCCGCATCACCGACGCCCTCTGCGCCGAGGCCGGCTTCACCCCCCGGGTCGCCTTCGAGGGCGAGGAGGCCGAGACGCTGCGCGGGCTGGTGGCGGCGGGCCTCGGCGTCGCGCTGCTGCCGCCGCCGGCGGTGCCGCGCCCCGGCGTCGTCGAGCTGACCGTCACGGCCCCCCGCGCGGTCCGGGAGATCGGCGTGGCCTGGCTGGACGGGCACCCCGACACCCCGCCCGTCGCCGCCTTCAAACGGTTCCTGCTGGGGCGACGGGGGCAGCTGCTGGGGTGAGGGCTCCTCCCGGGCCCGGGCACTCCCGCCCGGGCCCGGACGCCGGGCTCAGAACCGGCCGCCCCCCTCGTCCAGGGAACCCCCGAAGCCGGAGGCCAGCGGCATGGCCAGGCCGAGCGGGGGCGGGGCGGCGAAGGCGTCCTGCAACGGCCGGGCGAACGGGCGGGCGAAGAGGCAGCCGAGGGTGAAGTCGACGGCCAGGGCCTGCACCTCGGACCGGTACTGGCGCAACCGGTGGCCGTCGGCGTGGACCTCGAAGCGGCACACGTCCGGGTTGACCTTCTTGGCGCGCTGCGCGTAGCGGTAGGAGGCGTCGGGCGAGGCGCGCCGGTCGTTGGTGCCGTGGACCAGCAGCACCCGGCGGCCCAGCAGCCGGCGCACGTCGTCGTCCTCGTCCTCGCCGGCCGGGGGAGCGGCGAACTCCGGCTCCGCCGCCGGGCCGGTGGCCTCCTCGCCACCCTCCTCCGCCGACGGCCGCGCGCTTTCGGCGGCGTGGGGCGCCGCGAGCGCCTCCTCGGCGGGTGCGCCCGCCGCGCGCTCCCGCCACGCGTTCCGCGCACCGGGGGCCGCAGCCGGGCGCAAGGAGGGGAACCAGGGGGCGATCCCCATCACCCCCTCCACCGCGGGGTGGTCGGCGACCCGGAGGGCGGCCCGGGCCCCGAGGCCGATCCCGATCAGGCAGACCGGGACGTCCCCGTAGCGCCGCACGACCTCCTCCAGCGCCCACCCGGCGTCCGCCACCGGGTGCGCGGCGGCGCCGTTCCACCCGCGGTGCCGGTAGCGCACCACGTGCGCGGCCAGCCCCTCGTGGCGGCCGGCGCGGGTCAGCCGGGCCGCCAGCGGACGGGCGGCGAGCGCCGGGAGCGGCGAGGGGCGGCCCGTGCCGGACGTCTCGCACCGCGGCAGGATCAGGGCGATCGCACCGACCGCGCCGGGCGGATGCACCCCGCCGACCCCGTCCGGGGCCACGGCCGGCACGCCGCCCTCGGCCTCGGCGGCGGGCCCGCGCCTGCGGCCCGCGCCGGCGCGGCGCTGGTGGGGCATGAGCCGCGGCACCCGGTCCTGCACCACGGCCGGCAACCGCCCGGGCCGTCGCGGCGGTGCCACCGGCGGCGTGGTCTCCCAGAACTGCGGTCCGTCGGGGCCGATCCTTCTTCCCAGCCGGGCCGTGCGGGGCGCCGGGGTCTGCTGAGCCATGGGCGTAACGATGGCAGAAGGGCGGGGCACGGCCACCCCGGCGACGGATCACCGTTGGATATCGTTCACGGACGTCTACGCGCGTAGGGGTGCGCGTACGAAGCCGACCAGGGAGACCAGATGACGACGGATCACCACGTCCACGCCGCTGACCAGCCCCTCCCCTCCGAGGACCAGCTCCACCGGGCCCCCAAGGTCCTGCTCCACGACCACCTCGACGGCGGCCTGCGACCGGCCACCGTCGCCGACCTCGCCCGCGGGTGCGGCTACAGCCGGCTTCCGGAGACCGAACCGGAGGCGCTGGGCCGGTGGTTCCGCGAGGCCGCCGACTCCGGTTCGCTGGAGCGCTACCTGGAGACCTTCGCCCACACCTGCGCCGTCATGCAGACCCGCGAGGCGCTGGTACGGGTGGCCGCGGAGTGCGCCGAGGACCTCGCCGCCGACGGGGTCGTCTACGCCGAGGTCCGCTACGCCCCCGAACAGCACCTGGAGCGGGGGCTGTCACTCGAAGAGGTCGTCGAGGCGGTCAACGAGGGCTTCCGCCAGGGGGAGCGACGGGCCGCGGCGGCCGGCCACCGCATCCGCGTCGGCGTGCTGCTCACCGCCATGCGGCACGCCGCGCGTTCCCTGGAGATCGCCGAACTCGCCAACCGCTACCGGGACCTCGGGGTCGTCGGCTTCGACATCGCGGGCGCCGAGGCCGGCTTCCCGCCCACCCGGCACCTGGACGCCTTCGAGTACCTCAAGCGCGAGTCGAACCACTTCACCATCCACGCGGGCGAGGCGTTCGGGCTGCCCTCGATCTGGCAGGCGCTCCAGTGGTGCGGCGCCGACCGGCTCGGGCACGGCGTGCGGATCATCGACGACATCCAGGTCGCGGACGACGGCGAGGTCAAGCTCGGCCGGCTGGCGGCGTACGTGCGGGACCGGCGGGTCCCCCTGGAGATGTGCCCCACCTCCAACCTCCAGACGGGCGCCGCACCCTCCTACGCCGAGCACCCCATCGGACTGCTGCGCCGGCTGGGTTTCCGCCTCACCGTCAACACCGACAACCGGCTCATGAGCGGGACGACCATGACCCGCGAGTTCACGCACCTGGTGGCGACCTTCGGATACACGCTCGACGACATCCAGTGGTTCACCGTCAACGCGATGAAATCCGCGTTCATCCCATTCGATGAACGTCTGGCGCTCATCAACGACGTCATCAAACCGGGCTACGCCGCCCTCACCGCCGACTGAGGCGCCCGGCCGGTGCCTCCGCCCCTCCTGAGCTGTGACGACGGGACGGCGCAACGGGCGGCCGGCGGAGTATGCGGACGTCGGCGCAAGGGGGCAAGTCACCCGCCGGGACAGCCTCCGGAGGTGTTTGCGGCGCCGGTCGCGACCTCACTAGGTTCCTGGCTCGTCAAGCCCCCGTGAACGAGGACGTGTTCGCATGAAGCAGGGAACCATCAGGACTCTCGGTGCCGCCGCGCTCGGTGCGGCCCTCGCCGCCGTGGCGGCCGGGTCCGCCTCCGCCGCCCCGACGGACGGGTTGCTGAACGCCGCCCACACGCTCCCGGCCAACGCCCCCACCGTGCTCGACGCGGGCGCCCAGGCCGTCACCCAGGGCACCCAGTCCCTCGCGGACCACGGCGCCAAGGCCACCCAGGGCCGGCACGCCAAGGGCAAGGCCGCGACCAAGCACGCCAAGGCGAAGAACGCGGGGCTGCTCGGCGGCCTGCCGACCGACGGCGTCACCCACGCCGTCTCCGGCGCCGGGCTGCCGCTGGGCGGCTGACCAGCCACCCAGGCCCCCGCGCCGGCACACGCGACCGCGCCCCGACCCGTACGCCGCTACGGGACGGGGCGCGGTCGCGTTCGGGGCCGCGCCGCGGTCACCAGGCCCGGCCGCCCGCGGCGGCTCCGCCGTGGGCGCGCGGGGACTTCTCGGACGGCATCAGCACCCACAGCGCCAGGTAGACGAGGAACTGCGGGCCGGGCAGCAGGCAGGAGACCACGAAGATCAGCCGGACGGTGTTCGGTGTCATGCCGAAGCGCCGGGCAAGACCCGCGCAGACTCCGGCGATCATGCGGTTGTCCTCGGGGCGGACCAGTGGGGCGGACATCGCGACTCCTCTTGTCGGGCGGGCTCGGCACGGTGGGACGCACCGGCCGGGGTCTCTCTCCCCGGGTGCCCCCACATCTCAAAGGTAGGTACGCGAACCGGACAAAGCATCCGCCCGCGGGGGGACCGCGACCCTGGGGACCCTCGGGGTCGCACCCCGATGCCCCTGCTCCCTGCGGCGGAGCCAGGCACGGCCCGAGGGGACCAGCAAAAGGTGCGCCAGGGCCACGCCCGCCGTGTTGAGCAGCACCACGTCCACGTCCGGCACCCGGCCCGGCACCCCCGTCTGCACCACCGCGATCGCCAGGGAGACCAGGGCGCCCGCCATGACCGTCCGCAGCAGCGAGGCAGCCGGCGAGACCACCAGCCGGCCCCCGGCGAGCGGCAGCAGCACCCCCAGCGGCGCCAGCAGGAGCAGCGCCGGACCGAGGCTGTGCCAGGCCTGCCCCGGGCCCAGCGACAGGTCGGTCTCTATGGTCGCGAAGAGATGGAGGTTGGGCTCCGTCACCCACGGTACGGAGCGGGGGCGGAGGGTCAGCCACGCCACGGCCGACAGGTGCACCGCCAGGAGCACGGCTCCCGCGGCGCGCAGACGGGGGGCGGTGGGGCCGCCTGGGCCTTCGTGCAGCACGCTCATCCAGACGTGGAAAACGGTCGGGGCGGTTCCGGCGGAGTACCGATGTGAGCTGGGACGCCCCGCTGCCGGCCCGCGGGCCGCCCGGGAAGCCCCCGGCGGTGCCGGACCGGCCCGGCGCCGCACCGCCGCACGGCCGCGGCGCGGCAGCGCGGCACCCCCAGCGGCACCGCCGTCCGCGCACGGCGGGTGCGCCTCCCGGTCAACGCCGGGTCACGGGGTGGTCGCCGGGCTGGGCGCCGCGGTAGGGCTGCCCCAGCCACGGTTCTGGGCGATGTCCGGATGCGCCAGCACGTCCGGTGAGCAGGCGTAGCGGTGCGGCGTGGTGCCGCGGCGACCGGCCGGACCGCCCAGCCAGACCGAGCCGTCGGAGCCGGTGACCGCGGCCTGGCTGAAGGTGCAGACGATCTGGGCCAGCGCAAACGCGGGCAGGTCGTCCGGCTGGACGCTCAGCCGGGTCGACCGCGGGGGATCACCGGGCAGCGACTCCTGGGCCACGAGGCTCTCGGGCACCGTACTGGAGAACCCGGCGCGGGTCTCGGCCGTCGAGGGCCGGTGGCGCAGCTGCGCCAGGAGCGCGCGGGCCGTGTCCTGCCGGGAGGACGCCGAGGCGCCCAGGGAGTCGTCGGAGCGGCCCACCGCCACGAGAGCCGACCCGCACACCAGGAAGACGGTGGCGTGTCCGGCCCGGGGTGAGGCGGGGGCCTGGTCCGGCGTGGTCGGGGAGGCCTCGCTGCCGGGGGCCAGGCAGCTCACCCGCGAGGGCGCGGCCCCGGCGTCCACCGGGACCTTCGTGGTGGGGATGCCGCAGCCCGCCGGCAGCACGACCACCGCCACGGTCGTCGCCGCCACTGCCGCACTCCGCAGCCCGCGCAGTCCCGCCACGGCCGCTCCTCCGGTTCGTGCCGGGCGCGTCACGCTTCCCCCTCGGTGTCGCCGGTGGACGGTGCGTCCTGGGTCCGGCCGTCCGGCTCGGCCGCCAGATGGGAGGCGTCCCGCGGCAGCCGGAGCGTGAAGACGGCGCCGCCCTCGGGTGAGTTGGCCGCGGTGATCTGCCCACCGTGGATGTGGGCGTTCTCCATGGCGATGGAGAGCCCGAGGCCGCTGCCGTCGGAACGCGGCCGGGAAGCGCTGGCCTTGTAGAAGCGGTCGAAGACGTGCGGCAGCACCTCCTCCGGGATGCCCGGACCGTGGTCGCGCACGCGGATCAGCAGCTCGCCGCAGGGCGGCCCCGGCTCGTCACCGTCGAACTCGCCGCCGTCGGCACCGGCCCGGCCGGTGCCGGGCCGGCCGGTGCCGGGCCGGCCGTTCGCGTGGCCGGCCCGCGGGCCGGTGCCCGCGCCCTCGTCCGCACCCACCGCGGTCGCGCCCGCGGCCTCCGCCTCCGGCACCGTCCGCACCGAGACCGACACCGGCGACCCGCCGTGCTTGAGGGCGTTGCCGATGAGGTTGGCGAGGATGACGTCCAGGCGGCGCGGGTCCAGACGCGCCAGGATGCCGCGCTCGGCGTCCAGCTCCACGGCGTCCAGCCAGGCACGGGCGTCGATGCAGGCGGTGACCTGGTCGGCGACGTCGACGTCGTCGAGCACCAGACGGGCGGTGCCGGCGTCGAAGCGGGTGACCTCCATGAGGTTCTCGACGAGGTTGTTCAGCCGCCGGGTCTCGCTGACGACGAGCTGCACGGCCGGCGCGATCATCGGGTCCAGGGAGTCCGCCTCCTCCTCCAGGACCTCGGTGACGGCGGTGATCGCCGTCAGCGGGGTGCGCAGCTCGTGCGACATGTCGGCGACGAAGCGGCGGGAGGCCGCCTCACGGCCGCTCAACTCCTCCACCCGCTGCTGCAGGCGCTCGGCGGTCCGGTTGAAGGTGCGCGAGAGGTCGGCGAGTTCGTCGGTGCCGGTGACCCGCAGCCGGGTGTCGAGCTTGCCCTCGCCCAGCTTGCGGGCCGCATGCCCCAGCCGCTGCACGGGACGCAGGACGGTGCTGGCCGCGGCCTGGGCGAGCAGCGCCGAACCGACGAGGGCGACCGCGGTGGCGATCGCCAGCGACCAGGCCAGCGAGTTGAGGTCCTGCCGCTCGGTGGCCAGCGACTTCGCGAGGTACCCCGTGGGCCCGCCGCCGACCAGCTTCGCGCCGGCGACCAGGTACGGGGTGCCGTGTATCTCGACCCGCTGCCAGTACAGGTGGTAGGCGGCGGGATTGGCGGCGTCGACGGTCCGGCGCCGGTCCACCGCCCGCCGCAGCGACGCCGGCACGGTCGCCACCGTCAGCAGGTCGGGGTCGCTGGTGGCGGCACAGCTGGAACCCGCCTCCCGGCCGCCCAGCAGCAGCACCGTGTAGTTCTGCGGACCGGCCGCCATCTGACGCGCGGTGGCCTGGAGTTCGTCGCACCGCGGCTGGGCGGGCAGCGCCCGGGCGTTGTCGCGCAGGGACTCGCGGAAGTCGGAGAGCACGGCCTCCTGGGTGCGGTCCAGGACGGCGTTGCGGTTGAGCCAGTAGGCGATGCCGGAGGCACAGACCGCGGCCGTGAGGGCGACCAGCGCGAAGACGAAGACCAGGCGCAGCCGCAGGCTCGTCCACCGCAGCAGGCCGGCCGTCCGGCGCAGGGTGCGCCCGGGGGTGCGTGAGGTCACTGCGGGGCGTCCAGCCGGTAGCCGACGCCGCGGACCGTGCGGATCAGCTTCGGCGAGGAGGGCACGTCCTCGACCTTGGCCCGCAACCGCTGCACGCAGGCGTCCACCAGCCGGGAGTCGCCCAGGTAGTCGTGTTCCCAGACCAGGCGCAGCAGTTGCTGCCGGGACAGGGCCTGCCCGGGGCGGCGGCTCAGCTCCAGCAGGAGCCGCAGCTCGGTCGGTGTGAGCTGGAGGTCCTCGCCGTTCTTGGTGACCGTCATCGCCGAGCGGTCGATCAGCAGCGAGCCGAAGGACGCCGAGTCGGTGGTCTCCCGCTCGCCGCGCCGCAGCACGGCCCGGATGCGGGCGTCCAGCACCCGGCCCTGCACCGGCTTGACGACGTAGTCGTCCGCGCCCGACTCCAGCCCGACCACCACGTCGATGTCGTCGTTGCGCGCGGTGAGCAGGATGATCGGCAGCTGGTCGGTGCGTCTGATCCGTCTGCACACCTCGAAGCCGTCGATGCCGGGCAGCATGACGTCCAGAACGATCAGGTCCGGACGCTGCTCACGCAGCAGCTGCAGGCCGTCCTCACCGCTGGCGGCGGTCACCACACGGTGACCCTGGCGCGACAGCGAGAGTTCGAGAGCCGTGCGGATGGCGTCGTCGTCCTCGATCAGCAACAGGAAAGGCACGTCGGTCATTCTGGCCCATGGGCCCGGGGGGAATCGACCGGCGGGGGTCCGCAGGCCGGGGCCGGCGGCTGCGGGGGCGGTGACATGGCCGGTGACGTGGTGTTCTCCGGCCGCCGGTGCCCCCGCGGTGAAGCCCCCGTCCCTCGCTCCGGTCGTCCGCGGCCCCGGCCCGCCGACGCCCCCACCCATCCCTGACCTGAGGAGTTCCCGGCCGGCGTCACCCGCTGTCACCGGGCCGTGTGGCAGGGCTCACCCGCCCTGTGACAGCTCTGTGACAGTCGGAGGACAGCGCGATGAAACTGGTTCGGCAGAGTTCATGGCGTCGGGCCGGGAACACCGCCCCGGCACCGAGGAATCCGGGCTCAACCGACGGGAGGCGTGAGATGGACACCCCGCACTCGAAGACCGCCGGCGCGGTGGTCACGCGCCTGCACGACATCGGCCGCAACACCTGCGGTACCCGCGTCGAGTCCGGCGCGGCGGCCTTCCACCGGGGTGCGGCCCGCGGCCGCAGCCACCACCGGGCCACCTACGGGACCGCCGCGGACACGGTGATAGCCGAACTCGTCCGGGGCGCCGCCGAGCAGGCGACGACTCCCGTGGTGCAGCAGCAGGCCGGGCCGGGCGCCGCGGAGGGGATGGCGCCCGCCCCGGCGACGCAGCACACCGAGGACACCGAGGCGGCCTTCACCGCCTACGTCCGGGAGCGCCGCGCCTCCCTCTACGCCGCCGCCTACCACCTGACCGGCGACCGGTACGAGGCCGAGGACCTGCTGCAGAGCGCGCTGTTCTCCACCTACCGCGCCTGGCACCGCATCAGCGACAAAGGGGCCGTGGGCGGTTACCTGCGGCGCACCATGACCAACCTGCACATCAGCGCCTGGCGCCGCCGCAAGCTGAACGAGTACCCGACCGAGGAACTGCCCGAGGCGGCCGGCGACACCGACGCGATGCGCGGCACCGAACTGCGCACCGTCCTGTGGCAGGCGCTCGCCCGCCTCCCCGAGCAGCAGCGGACCATGCTGGTGCTGCGCTACTACGAGGGCCGCACCGACCCCGAGATCGCCGAGACGCTGGGCATCAGCGTGGGCACCGTCAAGTCCAGCATCTGGCGCACCCTGCGCCGGCTGCGGGAGGACCAGGTGCTCGCCTCCGGCCACGACCAGGGACGGTGCTTCGAGGAACTGGTGGCCTGAGCCGCGGAAGGGGGACGCGGCCGACGGTCGCGGGCCGGGCGGGGTCACGGGGGTGACGGCGGCGCGGGAAGGGTCGGGGGACCCTTCCCGCGCCGCCGTCGTGCGACCGCACGGCAGTCACCGGGGGCCCGGCGCGGGGGCGGTCAGCGGCTGCGCTGCCCGGGGACCGCGGCGGGGCCGGCCGCGGCGGCCAGACGGGACACCACCTCCTGCCCGGAGCAGGCCAGGGCGCCCAGCGCCGTCTGCCGGGCCACCACCGCGCGCTCGCCGCGCAGCAGCCGCAGCCCCCGGCGCACCAGGTACAGCGGTGGCTTGCGCCCCTCGCGGAGGTCCCGCACCAGGCGTCGGCGGAACGTCGTCAGGGGGCTGCCGCACAGGCACAGGGCGTCGGCGAGCAGTCCCTGCGCCCGGCAGGCGGCGAGCAGGTCCGCCGCGAAGATGCCCTCGGCGACGACGGCCGGCGCTCCCGCCCGGTCGATCGTGGCCGTGCCGGTCCGGGCGTTGCGGGCGAAGTCGTAGACCGGCACGGCGGTGCGTCCGGTGCGGCAGAGGGCGTCCAGTGCGGCGAGCGCCGCCCCGGCGTCCCAGGACAGCGGCGAGTCCCAGTCCGGGCCGCCGCCGTTGGGGAGTTGGGGGAGGGTCGGGTCCCTCCCCTCCTTGTAGAAGTCGTCGAGCGCCACGACCGGCAGGCCCGAACCCAGTGCGAGGGAGGACTTGCCCACCCCCGAGGGCCCGGTCAGCAGGAGGACGCGGACGGCGGGGGATTCCTGCCCTCCGTCGGTGCCCCCGGTCCGTCCGGCGGTGGCGGGGAGAGCGTCCCGCGCGGTGTCGACGAGGGCGAGGGGCTCGAAGTGACCGGACCGGCCGGCGGGCTCAGGCTTCACGGGGAGCCATTGTCGCCCACCGGGCGGGAGTTCGGGGCCTCGCACCCCCGTCGCGGCGTGCATGGTGGAAGCCTTCCCGACCGTGTCATACGCTGTGTTGTCGTTCCGTCACGTTCCGTACCGCACCGAAGGTGGACCCGCCATGGCCCTCCCCGCTCGTCGTCCCCGTCACCCCCGGCTGCCGCGTACCCTCCTGCGCGCCTCGGTGGCGCTCTCGGTGGCCGGCACCGCGCTCGCCGCCGGGGTGGGCGCCGCCGCGGCGGCCGACCTCGCCGGCGCGGTGACCCGGGCGGCGGACCCCGGCACCGTCGCCGGAGCCGTCGCGAAGACCCCGCTCAACTCGCCCACCCGCACCGTCAGCGGGCCCCTCGGGGTGCTCGGCGACACCGTCACCACGGCGGCACGGGAAGGGGTGGGGCCGATCACCAAGCTCCGGCTGGACCCGCTGGCCGGCACCACGACCGACCCGCTGACCAACTCCGTCGGCACCCGCGTCGCCGACTTCAAGCCGGTGGGCACCAGGCTCGTCACCGACCCGCTGACCCGCGGCGGCGGCCTGGCCGACCTGCCGGTCGTCCACGAGGCCGGAGGGCTGCTGGGCGGGAAGTGAGGGACGGCGTCCGGGCGCGAGGGTCCGCGCCCGGACCCGGCTCACACCCCCATCGGGTGCCAGACGGTCTTCGTCTCCAGGAAGGCCAGCATGCGCCCGGTCCCCTGGTCCGCGGCCCAGTCGACGTCCTCGGGACGCCGCACCCGCTTGAGGTTGTCCGCGGCGGCCTCCTCCAGGGACGTCGCCGCGGCCGGGTCGGCGACGCCCGTCAGGTCCAGCGCGTTGACGTCGCGGTGGGAGGCCAGCGGGGCCAGCAGCTCCGCGGGCGAGCCGGAGAGCAGGTTGACCACCCCGCCCGGCACGTCCGAGGTGGCCAGGACCTCGCCGAAGGACAGGCCGGGCAGCGGTGCCGGCTCGCTGAGGACGACCACCGCGGTGTTGCCGGTGACCACCACCGGGGCCAGCACGGAGACCAGCCCCAGCAGCGAGGGCTCCGCCGGGGCCGCCACCGCCACCACACCGGTCGGCTCGGGCGTGGAGAGGTTGAGGTACGGGCCGGCCACCGGGTTCGTGGCGCCGGCGACCTGCGCGATCTTGTCCGACCAGCCCGCGTACCAGACCAGACGGTCCACCGCCGCGTCCACCTGCGCCGCCGCCGCGCCCTGCGTGAGCCCCTCGGCCTCGGCGACCTCCGTCGTGAACTGCTCCCGCCGGCCCTCCAGCATCTCCGCGAGGCGGTAGAGGACCTGGCCCCGGTTGTAGGCGGTGGCCCCCGACCAGCCGGCGAACGCCTTGCGGGCGGCGACGACCGCGTCGCGGGCGTCCTTGCGGGAGGCGCGCGGCGGGTTGGCCAGCCAGTGGCCCTCGGCGTCGGTCACCTCGTACACCCGCCCACTCTCGGACCGGGGGAACTTCCCCCCGACGTACAGCTTGTAGGTCTTGCGGACGGCGAGTCGGGAGGCCGAGCCGGCGCCCGCGCCGGGCCGGCCGCCGCCCGGTGTCCGCTGCGGGGCGGCGGGTGCGGCGGCCTCGCGGCGGGCCTTGCGGTTCTCAGACATCGAGGTACGCCTCCAGGCCGTGGCGGCCGCCCTCGCGGCCGAAGCCCGACTCCTTGTAACCGCCGAACGGCGAGGTCGGGTCGAAGTTGTTGAAGGTGTTGGACCAGATCACGCCGGCCCGCAGCCGGTTCGCCATCCACAGGATGCGCGAACCTTTCTCCGTCCAGATGCCGGCGGACAGACCGTAGGGCGTGTTGTTGGCCTTCTCCACCGCCTCCTGCGGGGTGCGGAAGGTGAGGACCGACAGCACCGGGCCGAAGATCTCCTCCCGGGCGATGCGGTGGGCCTGGGTGACGCCGGTGAACAGCGTCGGCGCGAACCAGTAGCCCTGCCCGGGAAGTTCGCACGGCGCGCTCCACCGCTCCGCGCCCTCGGCCTCGCCCGCCTCGGCCAGCGCGGTGATGCGGGCCAGCTGCTCGGCGGAGTTGACGGCGCCGACGTCGGTGTTCTTGTCCATCGGGTCGCCCACCCGCAGCGTCGCCATCCGCCGCCGCAGCGCGTCCAGCAGCTCCTCCTGCACCGACTCCTGCACCAGCAGCCGGGACCCGGCGCAGCACACGTGGCCCTGATTGAAGAAGATGCCGCGCACCACGCCCTCGACCGCCTGGTCCAGCGGGGCGTCGTCGAAGACGATGTTCGCCGCCTTGCCGCCCAGCTCCAGCGTGAGCTTCTTGCGCGTCCCGGCCACCGTGCGGGCGATGGCCCGGCCCACCTCCGTGGAGCCGGTGAACGCGACCTTGTCCACGCCGGGGTGGGCCACCAGCGCCGCGCCCGTCGAACCGTCACCGGTGACGATGTTGACCACGCCCCGCGGCAGGCCCGCCTGGCGGCAGACGTCCGCGAAGAACAGGGCGCTCAGCGGCGTCGTCTCGGCGGGCTTGAGCACCACGGTGTTGCCGGTGGCCAGCGCCGGCGCCACCTTCCAGGCCAGCATCAGCAGCGGGAAGTTCCACGGGATGACCTGGCCCGCCACGCCCAGCGGCCGCGGGTCGGGTCCGAAGCCGGCGTGCCGGAGCTTGTCGGCCCACCCGGCGTAGTAGAAGAAGTGCGCCGCCACCAGCGGCAGGTCGGCGTCACGCGACTCGCGGATCGGCTTGCCGTTGTCCAGCGTCTCCAGCACCGCCAGCTCCCGCGAGCGCTCCTGGATGATCCGGGCGATGCGGAACAGGTACTTGGCGCGCTCGGCGCCCGGCAGGCCCGACCAGCCGGGGAAGGCGGCGCGGGCCGCGGCCACCGCCCGGTCCACGTCGGCCTCGCCGCCCTGGGCGACCTCGGAGAGCACCTCCTCGGTGGCGGGCGAGAGCGTCTTGAAGACACGTCCGTCGGCGGCGTCGGCGAACTCGCCGTCGATGAACAGGCCGTAGGACGGGGCGATGTCGACGACCGAGCGCGACTCGGGCGCGGGGGCGTACGCGAAGGTCATGGGTGCCTCGCTGGGCGTGCGGGAGGGGTGCGGGTCGGGGGGCGGCGCGGCGGGGCCGGCGCCGGTCCGGTGGGGGTCGGCTGCGGGTTCGGGCACGTCAGTCCACCGTCACGTAGTCGGGCCCGGAGTAGGCCCCGGTCGCCAGCTTGTGCCGCTGCATCAGCAGGTCGCCCAGGAGGCTGGAGGCGCCGAAGCGGAACCAGCGCGGGGTGAGCCAGTCCTCGCCCACCGTCTCGGCCACCATCACCAGGTACTTCACCGCGTCCTTGGCGGTACGGATGCCGCCGGCGGGCTTCACCCCCACCTGGACGCCGGTGGCCGCACGGAAGTCGCGCACCGCCTGGAGCATCAGCAGGGTCACCGGGGGAGTGGCGTTGACCGCGACCTTGCCGGTGGAGGTCTTGATGAAGTCCGCGCCGGCCAGCATCGCGAGCCAGGACGCACGCCGCACGTTGTCGTAGGTCTGCAGTTCGCCGGTCTCGAAGATGACCTTCAGGTGCGGGTCGGGCCGGCCGGCGTCGCCCTCCGGCCGCCGGCACGCCTCCTTGACCTGGCGGATCTCCTCCAGCACCTGGAGGTAGCGGCCGCCGAGGAAGGCACCTCGGTCGATGACCATGTCGATCTCGTCGGCCCCGGCGGCCACCGCGGCCCGCACGTCGGCGAGCTTGACCTCCAGCGCCGCCCGCCCGGAGGGGAAGGCGGTGGCCACGGACGCCACCAGGACGCCCGGGGCCCCCGCCTCGGCGAGCGCCCCGCGGGCGGTGGCGACCATGTCGGGGTAGACACAGACGGCGGCAGCCTGCGGTGCGGTGCGGTCGGTGGGGTCGGGGCGGGCGGCCTTGGCGCAGAGCGCGCGGACCTTCCCCGGCGTGTCGGCGCCCTCCAGCGTCGTCAGGTCGATCATCGAGACGGCGAGGTCGAGGGCGTGGGCCTTCGCCGTCGTCTTCACGGAGCGGGTGGCGAGCTGGGCGGCGCGGTCGTGCAGTCCGACGGCGTCCACCCCGGGCAGGCCGTGCAGGAACCGGCGCAGCGCGCTGTCCGACGCGGTCACGTCGGCCGCCTCGGCGAGGGCACGGGAGGGCGTGGAGGGCATGGTCACCAGCGGAGCATATCTACGCGCGTAGCGACTCGACAAGAGGGCGAAAAGGCCGGGTTGGGGCGTGCGGGGCCCGGCCGGGCGGGCCGGGTGGGCCCCGCGCCGGAAGCCCTGGGACGGCCCGCGTCCGCGGGGTGCGGCGAATGATGCCGTACCGCAACGTCCGTCATCCGGACGGTCAGGCACAATCGGCAGCATGAACCGCCAGGACGAGTCCACCGGCCAGGGCTACGCGGAACGCACCTACCGCTCGCCCGCCTCACTGGTCAGCGGGGTGCTGCTGCTGTTGCTCGCCCTGTGGCTGGGGATCGACGCGCTGGTCAACGGCGTCGCCCACACCCGGCTGCTGGCACTGGCCGGGCTGGTCTTCCTGGTGCCGCTGGTGACGGCGTACACGCTGCGGCCCGTGGTGCGCGCCGGCGAGGACCGCCTGACCGTGCGCAACCCCTTCCGCACCGTGGTGCTGCCGTGGGGGGCCGTCGAGGACCTGCGGGCCGCGTTCTCCAGCGAGGTCTTCACCGCCGACGGCAAGTACCAGCTCTGGTCCATCCCGGTCTCGCTGCGGCAGCGCAAGCGCGCCAACCGCCAGGCCGCCCGCCGCTCGGCCGGCGCCGGCGGCGGCCGGTCGCCCTTCGGCTCCGCACCGGGCCCCGCGGCCACCGACGACGGGCCGCCCCGCGCCACCGCCGACCGCGCCCTGGACGAACTGCGCGAACTGCGCGAGAGCCACGGCTCCCGGGAGTCCGCCCAGGGGCCCGTGCAGGTGCGCTGGGCCTGGGAGATCATCGCGCCGTGCGTGGTGGGGGCCGTGGCGCTGGTGGTCCTGTTCGCGGTGTGAGGCCGGCGCTCCCCGGGGCGGACGGACCCGGCGGCCGGGACGCGCCCGCCCGTCCCCGTCAGATCCCCGCGGCCCGCGCCAGGTCCCGCTTCACCCGCTCCAGCACCTCCGCCGCGCCCGCCCGGGCCTGCGGCAGCGCCCCCGAGGTGCCCACCGGGACGACGACCTCCAGGTAGCACTTGAGCTTCGGCTCGGTGCCGCTGGGGCGGACCACCACCCTGCCGCCCTTGACCCCCGCGCCCTGCGAGCCGGCGAGCCGGTAGCGCAGCCCGTCGGTGGGCGGCAGTCCGGCCACGCCCGCGCTGAGGTCCTCCACGGTCTCGACGGCCAGGCCGCCCAGTTCGACGGGCGGCCCCTCGCGCAGCCGGCGCATGGCGTCGCCGATGACCGACAGGTCCGCAACCCGTACCGAGAGCTGGTCGGTGGCGTGCAGGCCGAACTCCAGGGCGAGGTCGTCCAGCAGGTCGCCGAGGGTGCGCCCGGAGACCCTGAGTTCCGCCACCAGCTCGGTGACCAGCAGCGCCGCGGTGATGCCGTCCTTGTCCCGCACGCCCTCCGGGTCCACGCAGTAGCCCAGCGCCTCCTCGAAGGCGTACCGCAGGCCGTCCACCCGGGCCAGCCACTTGAAGCCGGTCAGGGTCTCCTCGTAGGCCAGGTCCGAGGCGCGCGCGATGCGGGCCAGGACGGAGGAGGAGACGATCGTCGTCGCGAAGGTGTCGCCGCGCTCCGCCCGCGCCCGGTCCCGGGCGACCAGGTGCGCGGCGAGCAGCGCCCCCACCTCGTCGCCGCGCAGCATCCGCCAGCCGGCCGGGGTCCCGGGCGCGGGCACCGCCACGGCGCAGCGGTCGGCGTCCGGGTCGTTGGCGATGACCACGTCGGGGCCGACGCTGCGGGCGGTGGCGAAGGCCAGGTCCATCGCCCCGGGCTCCTCCGGGTTGGGGAAGGCGACCGTGGGGAAGTCGGGGTCGGGCTCGGCCTGTTCGGCCACCACGGTGGGCGGCGGGAACCCGGCACGGGCGAACGCGGCCGTCAGCACCTCGCGGCCCACCCCGTGCAGCGGCGTGTACACCACCTGCGCCTCACGCGCCGAGCCCGGCGTCAGCACGCCCTCGGCGCGCTCCAGGTAGGCCCGCAGCACCTCCTCGCCCAGCACCTCCCAGCCCTCTTCGGGGCGCGGCACCTCGCGCAGGTCGCCGACGGCGGCGATGTGCGCGGCGATCTCCTCGTCCGCGGGCGGCACGATCTGCGCGCCGGCCCCCGACGGCTCCGGCGCGGCGCCCGCGCCCAGGTAGACCTTGTAGCCGTTGTCGCGGGGCGGGTTGTGGCTCGCGGTGACCTCCACCCCGGCGACGGCGCCGAGGTGGCGCACGGCGAAGGCCAGCACCGGTGTGGGCAGCGGACGCGGCAGGACGGCGGCCCGCAGCCCGGCGCCCGTGACGACCGCGGCGGTGTCACGGGCGAACTCGGCGCTCTTGTGGCGGGCGTCGTAGCCGATGACGACCAGGCCGGGACCGTCCTCGCCGGGGCGCACCCGCTCGTTCAGGTACGCGGCCAGGCCCGCCGCGGCCCGGATGACCACGGCCCGGTTCATCCGCGTCGGCCCGGCCCCCAGCTCGCCGCGCAGGCCCGCGGTGCCGAACTGCAGGGTGCCGGCGAAACGTTCGGCGAGCGCCTTCTCCTCGCCCGCGTCGAGCAGCGCCGACAGCTCCCGGCGGGTCTCCGGGTCGGGGTCCTGCGCGAGCCAGGCGCGGGCCGTGGCGATGAGGTCGTGCTGCACGGGGTGTCCTTCCGGGAGGTCGCGGGGACGGGGGCGGGCCTGCGGCCCGGGTCGGCGCGTGCTCAGAGCTTGCCCAGCACCTTGGCGAGGAGGTCGCCCATGTGGCGGGCGGAGTCCCGGCCGGCCTGGAGGACCTCCTCGTGGTTGAGGGGCTGGCCGGTCATGCCGGCGGCGAGGTTGGTCACCAGCGAGATGCCGAGGACCTCCGCGCCCGACTCGCGGGCGGCGATGGCCTCCAGTGCCGTGGACATGCCCACCAGGTCGGCGCCCATCACCCGGGCCATCCGGATCTCGGCCGGGGTCTCGTAGTGGGGGCCGGGGAACTGGGCGTAGACCCCCTCCTCCAGCGTCGGGTCGATCTCCCGGCACAGCTCCCGCAGCCGCGGCGAGTACAGGTCGGTGAGGTCGACGAAGCGGGCGCCCACCAGCGGGGAGGCGGCCGTCAGGTTGAGGTGGTCGCTGATGAGCACCGGCTGCCCCGGGCGCATGCCCTCGCGCAGCCCGCCGCAGCCGTTGGTGAGGACCATCGTGCGGCAGCCGGCGGCGGCCGCGGTGCGGACCCCGTGGGCCACGTCGGCCACGTCGCGCCGCTCGTAGAAGTGGGTGCGGCCGAGGAAGACCAGCGCCCGCTTGTCGCCGATGCGGTGGCTGCGCACCGTCCCGCCGTGTCCGGCCGCCGTGGGCGCGGGGAAGCCGGGCAGCATCGTGACCGGGAACTCGTGCTCGGGGGTGCCCAGCGCGTCGGCGGCGGGCGCCCAGCCCGAGCCCATGACCAGGGCGACGTCGTGCGAGGCGGCCCCGGTCAGTTCGCTGATCCGGTGGGCGGCGGAGGCTGCGGCGCCCTGGGGGTCGTCCGCGAGGTGCTCGATGGCGGTTGCGTTCACGCGGACGAGGGTATCGGCAAATGGCCTACGCGCGTAGATGCGGAGTGCGGCGGCCCGCGGCCCGCCCGGCCCGCCGGTGCGGTGCCTCCGGCGCTCAGCAGGGGCGCTTGCGCAGTTCCATGACGTAGTCGTGGGGCGCCCCGGCCGACTCGGCCGCGTCCGCGATCTCCCCCAGGTAGCGGGCCGAGGGCAGCCCGCCCTCGTAGCCGTTGAGGACGTACAGCCAGGCGGCCTCGTCCCCGTCGAGGGTGTGCACCCGCACCCGCATGCGCCGGTAGATGTCCATGCCGACGCCCTCCCACCGGTCCATGGACTCCTCGTCCATGGCCGCGAGGTCGTAGAGGGCGACGAAGACCTGTGAGCGGGGGGCCTCGACGAGTGTCGCGAGGGCGCCCTCCCAGCCCATCTGCTCCCCGCCGAACGTCAACCGCCAGCCGTTGAGCCAGCCGGTGCCGCGCAGCGGGGAGTGCGGGGCGCGGCGGGACATCAGCCGCGCGTCGAGGTTGCCGGCGTACGCGGCGTAGAGCGACATGGCTCCGAGGGTACGCAGCCGTCGCCGTCCCGGCGCACCTGGGCGGGCGGGACGGTGGTACGCGGTGACCCGGCCGGACCGCCGAGCCACCCGGCCGCCGGAGCGGACCACCCGAGCGGCGTACGTCGACCGGGTGAACCGCCGCAGCGGCCCCGCGGGCTTCCGGCGGGGCGTGCGAGGCGAGGCGGGGGATCGCGCCCGGGGGAGGCGGGCGCGGGGGTGGAACGTGCGCCCCCGCGGCGGCCGACAGCCCCCACCGTGGGCCGCGGCGGCGGGGTGCGGGACAATGGGGGCGTGACTCGGATCGTGATCATCGGTGGCGGACCCGGCGGATACGAAGCGGCCCTCGTGGCGGCGCAGCTCGGCGCGGAGGTGACCGTCGTCGACTGCGACGGGCTGGGCGGTGCGTCGGTGCTGACCGACTGCGTGCCGTCCAAGACCCTCATCGCCACGGCCGAGGTCATGACCTCCTTCGACTCCTCCTACGAGGAGCTCGGCATCATCGTCGAGGACGACACCCCCTACAACGAGCGCCCCGCGCGCGTCGTCGGTGTGGACCTCGGCAAGGTCAACCGCCGGGTGAAGCGCCTGGCGCTGGCCCAGTCGCACGACATCACCGCCTCCGTCACCCGGGCCGGCGGCCGGGTCATGCGCGGTCGCGGCACCCTCCAGCCGGGGCAGGCCCCGGACGGCTCCCGCAAGGTCACGGTCCGCGCCGCGGACGGCTCCGAGCAGGTCCTCACCGCCGACGCCGTGCTGGTCTCCACCGGCGCCCACCCCCGCGAGATCCCCGACGCCCAGCCCGACGGCGAGCGCATCCTGAACTGGACGCAGGTCTACGACCTGGAGGAGCTGCCCGAGGAGCTCATCGTCGTCGGTTCCGGTGTCACCGGCGCCGAGTTCGCCGGCGCCTACCAGGCGCTCGGCTCCCGCGTCACGCTCGTCTCCTCCCGCGACCGGGTGCTGCCCGGCGAGGACCCGGACGCCGCCGCCGTGCTGGAGGACGTCTTCCGCCGCCGCGGCATGAACGTCATGGCCCGCTCCCGCGCCGCCTCCGCCAAGCGCGTCGGCGACCGCGTGGAGGTCACGCTCTCCGACGGCCGCACCATCTCCGGCACGCACTGCCTGATGGCGGTCGGCTCCATCCCGAACACCGCGGACATGGGGCTGGAGGAGGCCGGTGTGAAGCTGAAGGAGTCCGGTCACATCTGGACCGACAAGGTCTCCCGGACGTCCGCCCCCGGCATCTACGCGGCCGGCGACTGCACCGGCGTCTTCGCCCTCGCCTCGGTGGCCGCCATGCAGGGCCGCATCGCGATGTACCACACCCTCGGCGACGCGGTGGCGCCGCTGAACCTCAAGACGGTCTCGGCCAACGTCTTCACCGACCCCGAGATCGCCACCGTCGGCTACTCGCAGGCGGACGTGGACGCCGGCCGCATAGACGCCCGGGTGGTCAAGCTGCCGCTGCTGCGCAACCCGCGCGCCAAGATGCAGGGCATCCGGGACGGCTTCGTGAAGCTGTTCTGCCGCCCCGGCACGGGCATCGTGGTGGGCGGCGTGGTGGTCGCCCCCCGGGCCAGCGAGCTGATCCACCCCCTCTCCATCGCGGTCGACAACAACCTCACCGTCGAGCAGATCGCCAGCGCCTTCACGGTCTACCCCTCGCTCTCCGGCTCCATCGCGGAGGTCGCCCGGCAGCTCCACACCCGCAAGACCGCCGAGAGCGACTGAGGGCCGCACGAGCCGGCGCGCGCCACACGTCTTCGCGGTGTGGCGCGCCGGTCCGCGGGCGGCCCGACCTGCCCGTGACGCACCGTGAGGCCGTGGGGTGGCCTCCGGCATATCCCAAGTGGTCATCCCTATATCACGGTGAAGGCCAAGAAGCGGTCAACTTCCGATATTCGGTGCAAGCTGCTGAAAAGCGACGGACGTTGGCGTTACTGTCAGTTTCGTGTTCGCTGCAGAACGTCGTCAATTGATCCTTGAGATGGTGCGCGCCAACGGAGCGGTCTCGCTCCGGGAACTGGCCCGTGTCGTCCAGACCTCCGAAGTCACCGTCCGTCGTGACGTCCGCGCGCTGGAGTCCGAGGGCCTGCTCGACCGCCGGCACGGCGGTGCCGTCCTGCCCGGCGGCTTCGCGCGGGAGTCCGGCCTGCCGCAGAAGTCCCACCTGGCGACCGCCGAGAAGACGGCGATCGCCGACCTCGCGGCGGGACTCGTCGAGGAGGGCGAGGCCGTCGTCGTGGGCGCGGGCACCACCACGCAGGAGCTGGCCCGCCGGCTCGCCCGCGTCCCCGGGCTGACCGTCGTCACCAACTCCCTGCTGGTGGCGCAGGCACTGGCCCACGCCAACCGCGTGGAGGTCGTCATGACGGGCGGCACCCTGCGGGGTTCCAACTACGCCCTGGTGGGCAGCGGCGCCGAGCAGTCGCTCCAGGGCCTGAGGGTGACCCGGGCCTTCCTCTCCGGCAACGGGCTGACCGCCGAGCGCGGCCTGTCCACCTCCAACATGCTCTCCGCCAGCGTCGACCGCGCCCTGGTGCAGGCTGCGGCGGAGGTGGTCGTCCTCGCCGACCACACCAAGCTCGGTACGGACACCATGTTCCAGACCGTCCCCACCGACTGCATCACCCGCCTGGTGACCGACGCCCCGCCCGGCCACGACGACCGCGCCGCCACCGAGTTGCAGGCGCTCGCCGACCAGGGCGTGGAGGTCTCCGTGGCCGAACCGCCGGCGGCGCCGCAGCCCCCCGGCGGCCCCACCACCGGCACTGCCGAGCAGTCCCCCAGGGCACGCCGCGCCCCGCACCGCGACGTCCCCCTGCCGGGGCAGCGCCGCAACCACCCCGGCAGCCCGCCGCTGCGCTCGGCCGCCGTCCTCGGCGACGCCCAGGGGCGGGTGGCCGACCTGGCGCCGCGGCGGCGCTGAGACACCCCCTGCCGGACCCGGCCACACGCTCAGGGACCCGACGCCACGTGAGCGGGACGCTGTTGGTTAATTCGGGCCCTGCTTTGCCCCGTCGAGCGTCAGCTCGACGGGGCAAAGTGCTGCGAAGTGGCTGGTGCGGGTGCGGGCCCG
>NZ_JBHWGP010000005.1:0-13887 GCF_042733155.1 Streptomyces sp. NPDC059740
ACCAGCTTGGCGACCTTCGCCGCCTCCTTGGCCTGCGCGTCCTTCGCATCCGCCTTCTTGCCGTGGGCGACGGAGACAGCCGCGGGCTTGGCCTCGTGCACCGGAGCGGCATGCGCCGGGGTCGGGGCCAGCGTGGCGGCGGCAGCGGCGGCACCGGCGGTGGCGATACCGGCGACGGTGTACTTGCGGAAGCGGGTGGCGGTGAAGGTGGTGGCAGTCATGGCGTACCTCTCTACGGGGGACATCGTGGGGAGGCCGACAGGCTGTCGGCGGCAGCACCCGCAGGTGCTGCTCGACGCGGCTGGCGCGTCGCGGGGCCGGTGTCAGGCTCAGGCGAGAAAAACTCCCGCCTGTGTCCGGCGCTGGCTCCCCGGTACGTCCACCACCCTGGGAACCGGCTCTCCACCGGCGCCAACCTGTGACCTACGAAAGCGGGTAGGAGAAGGGCCGCGACCGGTCACGCCGGCGCGCTGTCCGGGAGGCACGACGGAACCGCTCCCCTACTACCGCGCCTCCGTCGTGACGCAGGTCCTGTGCGGCCCCTCACCACGACGGGCCAGTCTGCCGACGCTGCGGAGTCGCCGGTGCACGGCGGGTGACCGCGGTGGCGCATGCAGAAGGGCATGGCGCGTCGGCGCGCCATGCCCTTGCGGCGGAGTAGTGCGGTCAGTTGCGGACGAGCAGGACGACCACTGCCACGACCAGCGCCAGCACGATCGCGCCGACCCCACGCAGGAGCCGGTGCGAGCGGAGCACGGGCAGCAGTGAGTCCAGGGCGAAGCGTCCCGGTCCGGTGAGGGCGAGCGAGGCGGCACCGAGGGTGAGCAGGAGTTCGTACTCGACGCCCTGGGGGGCGAAGAAGGCGCCCGTCCACTTCACGGCCGTCGCGTTGAGCATGGTGCCGAGGACCGCCGCGGCGGCGAGGGGGGTGAGCAGGCCCACGACGAGGCCGAGTCCGCCGAGGGTCTCGGTGAGCCCGGCCACGGCCGCCATCGCCTTGCCCGCCGGGTAGCCGGCGCTACTGAAGAACTTGCCCGTGCCCTCCAGGCCGCCACCGCCGAACCAGCCGAACAGCTTCTGGGTGCCGTGGGCGGCGACGGTGAGGCCGAGGACGACTCTGAGCAGTGCCAGCCCCACGTCGTGAGCGGTCGACGCGGGGGCGGGAGGGGCGGCGAGCGGGGCCTGGCGGGCGGAGCCGGCGAGAGAGGTGGGGGTCATGGGGGGACGTTCCTTCCGTGACACAGCCGAGTGCGCCGTCCGGCACACCACTGAAGTCGTTCAAATTCGAACGAGGAAGGAGACTACTGGATGGTTCAAATATGAACAAACGCTTAGGATGGGGGCCATGAACGAGGGCACATGGCTGACCGAACCGGAGATGGCCGCCTGGCACGCGTTCCTCGAGGCCAGCAACCGCGTCAACCGCCGCCTGGAGCAGCAGCTCAAGGAGGACGCGGGTCTCTCCCACCCGCAGTACGAGATCCTCGTGCGCCTGGAGGCGGCGCCCGGTCACGAGATCCGCATGACCGAGCTCGCCGAGTCGCTGCTCACGTCCAAAAGCGGCCTCACCTACCAGGTGGGCAGGCTGGAGGCGCGGGGGCTGGTCGACCGGCGCTCCTGCCCGACCGACGAGCGCGGCGTCGTCGCGGCGCTGACCGAGGAGGGGGCGCGGACGCTGCGGGCTGCCGCGCCCGGCCACGTCGCCGCCGTCAGGGAGTCGCTGATCGACGTGCTCAGCCCGCAGGAACTGGACGCGCTCGCCGACGGGCTCGGCCGGGTGGGCCGGCGGTTGCGGCCGCACGGCTGAGCGCGGGGCCCTGGGCCGTGGCACGACCTGCCGCCAGGGGAACTGCCGCGGAAGTGTTCGCCCCGCCCGGCACCCCGCGCCGCCTGCCCGCCCCCAAGGCGTGGCCTCGGGGCGGGCGGGCGGCGTTCACTTGCCGAAGCCCGCGGTGAGACCGCTGAGCAGGTGGCGGCGGCCGACCAGGTAGGCGACCAGCAGCGGCAGCATGGAGAGCACGACGGCGGCGGTGGTGGCGGGCACGTCCACGCCGTGTTGGCCCTGGAAGTTCCACAGGCCGAGCGTCAGGGTGCGCAGGGAGTCGGACTGGGTCAGCACCAGCGGGAAGATGAAGCCGTTCCAGGCGCCGAGTGCGGTGTAGATGCCCACGGTGACCAGGCCCGGCCGGGTCAGCGGCAGCACCAGGGAGCGCAGGACGCGCCGGGCGTCGGCGCCGTCGACGGTCATCGCCTCGTACAGTTCGCCGGGGATGTCGCGCATGGTGCTGGTGAGGACCAGGATCGCCATCGGCAGCGCGAACGCGGCGGAGGGCAGGACGACGGCGGTGAGGGTGTCGTACAGCTTCAGCCGGGTGATGAGCAGGTAGACCGGCACGATCGTCGCCTGGGCGGGGATCGCCAGGCCCATGAGCATGAGCGAGAAGCCGCCGGAGACGAAACGGCTGCGGCTGCGCACGATGGCGTACGCGGCTGGCAGTGCCAGCACCAGGACGAGCGCCACCGTGCAGACGGTGACGACGACGTTGTTCCACAGGTACGTGCCGAAGCCGGACTCCAGCACCGTGCGGTAGTTGGAGAGCACCGGGTGGGTGGGGGCAGCCAGCGGCCCCGCGTCGAGGTAGTCGCTCTTCTCCCGCAGGCTGGAGGCGAGCACGTAGTACAACGGCACGCCGACGACGACCAGCCAGAGCAGCGCACCGAAGCCACCGAGCACGTCGGGGCGGCGGGCGCGCCCCCGCCTGCGCCGCCCGGCCCCCCGGGGAGCGGACGGTCCCCGTCGCGCCGGTGCGGTGGGGGCCGGCGCCGTGGTGGGCGGGGCCGGGGTGGGGGCGTTGGCGGTCACAGGCCCTCCCGTTGGCTGGCCATCCGCCGGAAGCCGGTGACCCGGACGACCAGCAGGGAAAGGGTGGTTCCGGCAACCAGCAGGAGGACGGCCAGGACGCTGGCGTAGCCCATGTCGAAGCTGGAGAAACCGGTCAGGTACATGTGCAGTGGCAGGAGGCGGGTCGCGGTGCCCGGTCCGCCGTTGGTCAGGATGAGGACGATGTCGAAGTAGGTCAGCGAGCCGACCAGCATCAGCACCGAGGAGGTGACGATGGTGTTGCGCAGCTGGGGCACGGTGACCGAGCGGAACTGGCGCCACCGCCCCGCGCCGTCGAGGGTGGCGGCCTCGTAGAGCTGCACCGGGATCTGCCGGGTGGCGGCCTGGTAGAGCAGCGTGTGGAAGGGGGTGAACTGCCAGGTGACGACGGCCATCACGGTCCACAGGGCCAGCGAGGGATCGCCGATGAAGTTGCCGTCGGGCACGCCCAGCCAGGGGCCCACGAGGTGGGCGAGACCGAAGTTGGGGTCCAGCAGGGCGCTGAAGAGCAGGGCGATGGCGGCGCTCGACATCAGCAGCGGGACGAAGAAGATGGTGCCCAGGACCGCCCGGGAGCGGTGCGGGCCTGCGCACCACACGCCCAGCGGCAGGCAGATGACCGTCTGCACCAGCCAGGTGACGACGGTCAGCAGGAGCGAGACCCGCAGGCTGTGGCCCAGTTGGGGGTCGTGCAGCAGCCGGGCCCAGTTGGCGCCGCCGGCCCAGTGGGGCGAGCCGAGGCCGTTCCAGTCGCAGAAGCTGAGCAGCACCACCAGTGCCATGGGCACCACGGCGAAGAGGACGAAGTAGAGCAGCGCCGGGACGGCCCAGATCGCTCCGGGCCTCCCGTCGCTGCGGCGCGTGCCGGCCGGGCTCACTTGGCTTCCATCGCTTCGGTGAACTGCTTGGGGCTCATCTGCTTGTTGAAGACCTGCTGCAGGTTGGTGAGGAGGGTCTGGGCGGTCTTGGGCGCGAGGGCCTGGTCCCAGGACTGGGCGAACGAGGGGGCCTGCTTGACCAGGTCGTAGACGAAGGTGGTGTACGCGGCGTTGGGGCCGGTGGAGAGCTGCTTCTCGATGCCGGCGACGCCCGGCACCTGGCCGATGGAGATCAGTTTGCTGACGTAGTCCGGCGCGGCGACCGTCTTCTTCACGAAGTCGACGGCGTCGGACTTGTGGTGGGAGCCGGCACTGACGGAGAAGAAGTTGGACGGGTTGCCGACCAGGTTCTTCGGGTCGCCCTTGCCGCCGGAGACCGCGGGGAAGGTGGTGAAGCCGAGCTTGCCGTCCTTGACGAAGTCGGGGGCGGTGGCGAGTTGGGCGGCGTACTCCCAGGAGCCCATCAGCTCCATGCCGGCGCGTCCCTTGGCCAGGAGCGCGTCGGCGCCTCCGGAGTCCTGGCCGACCGAACCGTAGTTGGTACCGAAGGCGCCCCGGTCCACCAGGTCCCGGATCATCTGGAGCGAGGTGAGCACCGCGGGGTCCTGCCAGGCGCCGGCCTTGCCCTGCTGGATCGCCTGGAACTTCGCCGGCCCCCCGACGCGGTCCAGGAGGTACTCCAGCCACATCAGCTCCGTCCACGACTGCGAACCGGCCAGGGCGATCGGGGTGACCTTCTTGGCCTTCATCCGGTCGACGTCGGTCAGGAGCTCCTTCCAGGTGGCGGGGGCCCGCTTGATCCCGGCCTTGGCGAAGACGTCCTTGTTGTAGAAGAGCGCGACCGGCTGGACACCCTCCATGGGCACCCCGTAGACCTTGCCGCCGACCTCGCCGCCCGCGAAGACGCTGGGCAGGAACTTCTTCCGGAAGTCCGCGTCGAGGTCCCCGGAGAGGTCGGCGACGTGTCCGGACTTCACGTACGTCGAGAGGTTGCCGCCGCCCCAGTTGAGGAAGACGTCGGGCGCGTTGGGCGAGCCCAGCGCCGTCTGCAGCTTCTGCTTGTACGGGTCGTTGGAGAAGGTCTGCAGGGACGCGGCGGCACCGTCGGTCGCGTCGTTGTACTTCTTCACGGTGCTCTTCTGCACCGGGTTCAGAGCGGTGTCCTGCAGACCCCACACCGTCATCTGCGACCCGCCCGCGGTGCCGGGGCCGCTGCTGCCGCAGGCGGTGGCGAGCAGTAGCAGGGCGGCCAGACCGGTTGCTGCGACGCTCGTGCGGGCGACGCGGGGCAAGGGGGCACGCTTCATCGTCGAACACGCTCCTTCCGGGGACCGTCCGGCCCCGGTTACGGAAAGTCGAGAGAAACTTTCTGAGCGCCGAACGTAGAAGTTTCTGTAGTGTTGCGTCAACGGGCCTGTCGATAACGGAGTGGTGACGGAGTCGCCCCGAAACTCCCGGACGACGGCAGAAGTTGGCGGGCCGGGACCGTACCGCCGGACCCCGCGGGACGCGGGACGGGGAGTCGACAGAGAGGTGAGGCGTGGTCGAGACGGGACGCAGGAACACCGCCGCGGCGGCAGGCGGGGCGGACACCTCCCGCGTGACCATCGCCGAGATCGCCCGCGAGGCGGGGGTGTCGACACCCACCGTCTCCAAGGTCCTCAACGGGCGCAGCCAGGTCTCGGCCGCCACCCGCGAGAAGGTGGAGGCACTACTGGAGAGCCACAACTACCTGCGGCGCCGGGCCCGCCCGGCCCGGTCGGTGGGGCTGGTCGACCTCGTCGTCAACGAACTCGACAGCCCCTGGTCGGTGGAGGTGCTGCACGGCGTGGAGGAGGTGGCGACCGAGCACGGGGCGGGGGTGGTGGTCACCGCGGTCCACCGCCGGCCCACCGACGTCCTGCGCTGGCTGGACAACCTCGCCCAGCGCGGGTCCGACGGCGTCATCCTCGCCGTGACCGCCCTCGCCCCGGGGCAGTTCCGCAAGATCCAGGAACTGCGTACCCCGCTGGTCGTGGTCGACCCGGTGGGCGACCCGGAGCCGGACATCCCGTCCGTGGGCGCCACCAACTGGCACGGCGGTCTGGCCGCCACCCGGCACCTGCTCGACCTCGGGCACCGGCGCATCGCCATCCTCACCGGCCCGGACGACGTGCTGTGCTCCCGCGCCCGCCTGGACGGCTACCGGGCGGCACTGGAGAGTGCGGGCGTCACGGTGGACCCGTGCCTGGTGCGGCCCGGGGACTTCCACCACGAGACGGGCTACCACGCGATGCGCGAGCTGCTGGACCTGCCCGAGCCGCCGACGGCCGTCTTCGCCTGCAGCGACCTGCAGGCACTCGGCGCCTATGAGGCGGTACGGCAGGCAGGCCGCCAGGTGGGGCGTGACGTCAGCGTCGTGGGCTTCGACGACCTGCCCACCGCCGCCTGGGCCTCCCCTCCCCTGACGACCGTCCGGCAGCCTCTGGGCGAGATGGCCGCCATGGCCGCACGCCTGGTCCTGGAGGGCATGACGGCGGTGCTGCCCGGCGGCACGCAGCGCCTGGAACTCGCCACCCACCTGATCCGGCGCGAGAGCACCGCGCCGCCGCCCTGAACCCGGTCAGCCGCACCGCCCAGGTCTCCCACCCGTGGGCCACTTCTGCGGAACCACCGAAACATACGGAAAACCCAGCGACACCTTCCCGGTAATTCCGCCACAACTTTCCTACGGTGAAGGACAGGAGGGTAGGCGGATCGGGCCCGCCGCCGGCAGGACCGGGGAACCCCCACGAGGCGCACGGCATCCTGGAACCCATGACCGCCTCACCACACCCCACGCTCGCCGAGGACCTCCTGCTGCTCGGCCTCGACCCCGACCGCTCCCGACGGCTCGTCCAGGCCCGCCACCTGAGCTGGGGGGTGGCCGGCGCCGCGCTGGCCGAACTGGCGCTGCGCGGCGCGGTCGAGGAGCGGGGCGGTCGCGTGGTCGTGGTCAACCCCCTGCCGGTGGGGCAGCCGCTCCTCGACGCGGCGCTGGCCGAGCTCTCCGTCGGCAAGAAGGGCGGCGACCGGCCGAAGGCCTGGGTGCGCGGGCACGCCGAGTGGCTGGAGAACCTCGCCCTGGACGGCCTCGTCGGCAGGGGGGTGGTGGACGTGGAGGAGCGTCGCGTCCTGGGCGTCTTCCCCAGCACCCGGCTGCACGTGCAGGACCCGGCCGCGCACGCGGCGGTGCTGGCGGCCTTCCACAGCGGCAGCCGGCCGGGCGCCGGCCGACGTGCCGCCGTGCTGGCCGCTCTGGCGTCGGCGGTGGAGCTGCCCCGGCGCCTCGGTGTCCCCTGGCGCACGCGACGCGAACTCGCCGGACTTGCCCGCACGCAGTGGCCCGCCCTCGCGGTGCACCGGCTGGTGGCCGCGGACAACGCGTCGGCGGCGGGGTGAACCTGCCCGGGGCCGCTCCTCCCCCGGGGGCCGCTCCTCCCCTCCGGGCGAGGAGCCCGGCTCAGGCGGTGTCGCGGACCGTCCGGAACCCGACGTTTCCGCTGGAGCTGTCGGCCGTGTTGGCGGTGCGTGCGGCGACGCGGTAGCGGTTGCAGTAGGACTCGTGGCACAGGTACGACCCGCCGCGCATCGCCCGCAGGTCGGTGCTGTCCGGGTGCCAGCGGTCGGCGGACCACTCCCAGACGTTGCCCGCCGTGTTGTACAGGCCGAAGCCGTTGGGGGCGTAGGTGTCCACCGGCGCCGTGCCGGCGTAGCCGTCCTCCCGGGTGTTGCGGAAGGGGAAGGAACCCTGCCAGATGTTGCAGCGGTGCTCACCGCCCGGGGTGAGTTCGTCCCCCCACGGGTAGCGGGCCTGGTCCAGGCCGCCGCGGGCGGCGTACTCCCACTCCGCCTCGGTCGGCAGCCTGCTTCCCTCCCAGGCACAGAAGGCCGCGGCGTCGCCCCAGGTCACGTGGGTGACGGGGTGGTCCCAGCGGTCCTCGACCCCGCTGCCGGGCCCCTCGGGCGCGTACCAGGCGGCGCCCCGCACACCGCACCACCACGGGGTGGCCTCGGGACGCGGCGAGATCCGGCGCAGCCGGCCGGGAAGGAAGGAGGCGAAGACGTAGCTCCAGCCGAAGGACTCCGCCTCGGTGCGGTGTCCGGTGGCGTCGACGAAGGCGGCGAAGCGGGCGACGGTCACGGCGTGGGCGTCGATCGCGAAGGCACCGACCGTGACCTCGCGCACCGGGCCCTCGCCGTCGCCGGGGTTGGCGTCGGCGTCCTCCCCGCCCATCCGGAAGGAGCCGCCCGGCAGCGCCACGCGGGCCCGGTGGGCGTCGCGCAGGGGACCGGGCGGGGACGGTGCCGCAGTCTGCCGCGCGCCGTCCTCCCCGGTGTCCCCGCCGCTGCGGGCGGGGGCGCAGCAGGCCGGTGGCGTGGGCTGCGCACCCCCGGCCGCGGGCGAGGCCGCGCAGCTCATCCGCGTTCCTGCGCCGGCTGCGGCTTCTCGAAGGAGGAGAGGGTGGTGTCGTAGTCGGTGGCGACGTCGTACATCGGTGTCATCCAGTGGTAGAAGTTGTCGCCCCGCTCCCGCAGCAGGTCGTACAGGCGTCGGGTGAGGTCCTCGCGCACGGTGCGCAGTGCGGGGTCCTGGTAGCGGTTGTGGAGCTCGTCGGGGTCGGCCCGGAGGTCGTAGAGCTCGTTGTGCGACTCGGGGTTGACCACCAGCTTGTGGTGGCGGGTGCGCAGCATGCGCTGGGGGTAGGGGAAGTGGTGGCCGTGGAACTCGGCGAGGTGGTGGTCGGCCCACTCGGGGTGCTCACCGCGGGCCAGCGGGAGCAGGGAGCGGCTGTCCACGGCCGGTGCGGTGTCGGCGCCGGCGAGGTCCAGGATGGTGGCGGTGCAGTCGGTGAGCGAGACGAACTCCTCGCGGACCTGCCCCTGCGGGGCCCCGGGGACGCGCAGCAGGCCGGGTATGCGGTAGATGTCCTCGTACATCGCCGGGCCCTTGTCGTGCAGTCGGTGGGCCCCGGTGAACTCGCCGTGGTCGGCGGTGAAGAAGACGGCGGTGCGGTCCTGGAGGCCGAGTTCACGCATCGCGTCGAGGATGCGGCCGATCTGCCGGTCGATGAGGGTGACGTAGCCCCAGTAGACGGCGACGAGTTTGCGGCTCTCCTCCAGCGGCATGGTGTCGAAGGCCCACAGCTTGCTGTAGTTGCTCTGCACCGGGGGCTTGGCGGCGAAGGTCTCGTTGACCGAGGCGGGGAGTTCGACGAGTGAGGGGTCGTACATGTCGTAGTACTCGTCGGGGAGGATGTAGGGCAGGTGGGGCCCGAAGAAGTGGGTGGCCAGGAAGAACGGCCGCCCCTCGCCGCCCTGTTCCTCCTGGGCGTAGCGGTGCAGCTGCTCGATGGTGCGGGTGGCCAGGTAGTGCTCGAAGGTGGCCTCGACGGGCTGGTGGAGGCGAGCCGCGAGCAGGTTGCCGGGGCTGCCGTTGGGGGTGGTGCCGCGCACGAGGTCGGTGATGCGGTACGGCGGGAGGTCCCGCTCCGCCAGGTAGGCGAGGTAGTCGGGGTGGTCGACGGGGTTGTGCCAGCCCGGCAGGGAGGGGCCGTCGAAGCCGTAGTCCGCCGCGGTGCGCTCGACCCCGCCGTGCCACTTGCCCATCAGGCCGAGGTTGTACCCGTCGGCGCGCAGCTGCTCGGAGAAGGTGAACTGGCCGTCGGCGAGGTCCTCCAGGTAGCCGACGTTGCGTTCGTAGTTGGCCAGCAGCTTGTGGCGGAAGGGCGCGGCACCGGTGAGGAGGCTGGCCCGGGCCGGGGTGCAGATGGCGGTGGGGGTGTAGAAGCTCTCGAAGCGGGTCCCCTCCGCGGCGAGGCGGTCCAGGTGCGGCGTCGACACATGAGGGTTGCCGTAACAGCCGAGGGTGTCCACACGGTGCTGGTCCGTCATGAGGAAGAGCATGTTGTGCCGCACGTCGGGGCCTTTCGGGTCGTTCACTGCGCGTTCCGGGCATGGGCGGGGGCGAGGGGGTCGTCGTCGGGGGCGGCGTCCGCCCCCGGGGTGACGGGGGCGGTGTAACCGGCGAGGAGCGGGGACTCCTGGAGGACGAGGGCGAGGCCGCCGAGTGCCCCGCCGCGGTCGCCGAGGGCTGCGGGCAGCAGGGCGGTGCCGCTGTGCACCCGGCCGGGGGTGTGGTGGCGGAAGACGGCCGCCACCGGGCCGAGGAAGGCGGGGCCGAGGCCGGCGACCTCGCCACCCAGCACAACCCGTTGCGGGTTGACCGTGTTGCAGGCGGCCGCGAGGGCCAGTCCCACCGCGCGGGAGGCGCGCTCCACGGCGGCGCAGGCCCGCTCCTCCCCGGCGTCCAGGGCCTGGCGCAGGCGGTCCCAGCTCCGGCGGCCGGAGGCGCGCAGCAACGCGGGAACCGACGCGGTCAGTTCCATGCAGCCGTGTCCGCCGCACCAGCAGCGGGGGCCGTCGGGGTCGACGGCGATGTGGCCGATCTCGGCGGCGGCGCCACGGGCACCGCGGAAGAGCCTGCCGCCGGTGACGAGTCCGCCGCCGACGCCGTAGGAGAGGGAGACGTAGAGCACCTCGCCGGTGCCACGGGCGGCTCCCCAGATCGCCTCGGCCAGGGCGGCCAGCCGGCTGTTGTTGTCGGCCAGGACGGGGACCTGGAGCAGTTCGGCCACCGTGTCGGCGACGAGCTGCCGGTGCCGGGGGACGACCGGCCCGTCGGGCGCCGCGGCCTGCGCGCTCACCGCCCGCCGGGTGGTCTCGCCCGGCCCCGGGGTGCCGACGCCCACGCCGGTGACCGCCGAGAGGTCGATGCCCTCGTCCCGCGCCAGGTCGCGGACCACCTCCACGGCGAGGGCTGCGCCGGCCCGGGCGTCGGCCCGGGCGGGGCGGTGGGCACCGCCGACCGCCTTGACCTCGTGGGCGGCGTCGGCGATGACCACCTTGATGCGTTCGCGGCCGACCTCGATGCCGACGGCCTGTGCGGAGCGGGGGTTGAGTGCCAGGAGCTGGGTCGGGCGCCCGCGGCCGCCGGCCTCCGTCCGTGGTCCGGCCTCCTCCACCAGGACGCCGTCGTGCAGCAGACGGGAGACGATTCCGGAGAGGGTGGTCCGGGACAGGCCGGTCAGGGCTGCGAGGTCGGCGCGGCTGCGGGGCCCGTGGGTGCGCAGCTCACCGAGTACGCGTGCGACGTTGCTCTGCCGCAGCTGCCGCAGGGCTGACTGGTGGGTGACCGCTGGCATGCCCGCATCGTCCGCCCCGCTCGTCATTTATGTCAACAGCTCGCACGTAATTCGATCCAGCTTGTCCGGGCCCCTTGAAATATGACGAGGCCCTGACGTTAATGAGGACGGAGCACGACGAGGTGCCGCAGTCCTTCGCGACCTGTGCCCTCGCGGTGGAGCGGTGTTCCCTCCCCCTTCCGGCCCTGAGAGCGAAGGTTCCTCATGCGCGCATCACCCGTCGACCGCGGAGCATCCACGCAGACCGGGGCCCCGCTGCCCGCCCGGCCTCCGGCAGCCGGCGGAAGGGCCGCCCTGCTGTACCTCTGCGGTGCCTTCGGGGGGCTGCTGTCCGGTTACGACATGGGCATCGTCGCGGGCGCGCAGCTCTTCATCACGCGTGACCTGCACCTGAGTTCGTGGATGCAGGGTGCGTTCGTCAGCTCGCTCATGATCGGCGCCATCCTGGGCTGCGCGGTGGCGGGTCCCTCGACGGGGCGGTGGGGGCGGCGTCCGGTGCTGCTGAGCGCGGCAGTGGTCTTCGCCGTCGGCGCGCTCGGGATGGCCTCGGCTTCCGGACCCTGGGTGCTGATCGCCTTCCGCACCGCCACCGGCGTGGCCGTCGGCACCGCGTCGGCGACCATTCCGAGCTACCTCTCGGAGCTGGCGCCCACCCGGATACGCGGCCGGGTCAGCTCGATGAACCAGATGATGATCGCGGTGGGCATCTTCAGCTCCTACCTCATCTCCTTCCTGCTCTCCGGCTCCGGGGCCTGGCGCTGGATGCTGGGCCTGGCGGTGGTGCCCGCGGTGCTGCTCTTCCTCGGCATGTGGTTCCAGCCCGAGACCCCGCGCTGGCTGGCGACCCACGATCGCGCCGCGGAGGCGCGGCAGGTGCTGGAGCGGCTGCACGGTCCCGCGGAGGCCGAACGGGAACTTGCGGAGATCGAGCGTGCCGCGCGGCAGCCGAGTGCGGGGGCCCGGGAGCTGCTGAGCGACCGGCGGGTGCGCCGGATGCTGTGGGTGGCGCTGGCCATGGCCGTCGTGCAGCAGGTGATCGGCAGCAACACCATCGTCTTCTACGCGCCGACCATCCTGAAGGCCGCCGGGTTCGGGGACTCGGCCGCGCTCCTCAACAGCGTGGGGCTGGGCGTCCTGTCGATCGTCGTCACCTTCGTCACCGGCCGGGTCGTGGACCGGGTGGGGCGCAAGCCGCTGCTGCTGACCGGCCTGGTGATGATGGTGGTCAGCATGGCCACACTGGGTGCGGTCTTCCAGTTCGGCCTGCTGGACGAGACCGTCGGCCAGGTGACGGCGGTGGTCTGCCTCGCCCTCTTCAAGGCCGCCTACTCGCTGAGCTGGGCACCGCTGCTGTGGGTGATGCTGCCGGAGCTCTTCCCGCTGCGGACCAGGGGCGCGGGGGTGAGTGCGGGCTCGGGTGCCAACTGGGCCGCCAACTTCCTCGTCTCGCTGCTCTTCCCGGTCCTGCTGGCGGCGGGCACCGGCACCGTGTTCGCGCTGTTCGCCGCGATCGGGGTCCTCGCCTTCGCCTTCACCGTCGTCTTCGTCCGGGAGACCACCGGCCGGTCGCTGGAGGAGCTGGAGCTGGCGGACTCCTGACCGTCCCACCGGGTTTGCCTCCGCTTGAACGTCGGCCTCCTTGACGCCGCTTTGGTCCAGTCCAAAGATGACGAGCGCACCTCCCCCCAGCCCCGGCCTCCCCGGCCGGGGCCGTGCCGTCGCGCGCCCCACCGTCCTCGGAAGGACCGGACCATGCGTCGTCGTCCCCCCACCTCCACCACCCGCCGCGCCAGCGCCCTGCGTGCCGCCGTCGGCCTGGCCGCGGCGCTCGGCCTGGCCACCGCCACCGCGGCGACCGCCGCACCCGCGCAGGCCGCCACCTCCAGACCCCTCGCGGCCTCTTCCTTCGCCCCGTACACCGACATGTCGAACAGCCAGGAAGGACTGCTCGACACCGCCATCACCCAGCACGGGGTGCGCACCTTCACCGCCGGTTTCGTCATAGGCAGCGGCTGCAACCAGATCTGGGGCGACACGCTGCCGGTCGGAAACGACTCGTACACCGACCCGCTGATCAGCCGGGCCAAGTCCGAGGGCGCCTCGGTCATCGTCTCCTCCGGTGGCGCCGCGGGACTGCCACTGGCCTGGACCTGTACCGACCAGAGCAAGATCACCGCCGGGTACCAGAAGATCGTCGACTCCTACGGTGCCACCGGCCTCGACTTCGACATCGAGGGTGCGGCCGTGGCGGACAGCGCGTCCATCGCGCGCAACATGGCGGCGGTGAAGTCACTGAAGTCCGCCAACCCGGGGCTGACCGTCTCGGTCACGCTGCCCGTCCTGCCCAGCGGGCTCACCGCGGACGGCGTCGCGATCCTGTCCGCCGCCAAGAGCGCCGGGGTGCGGCTCGACGTCGTCAACATCATGACGATGGACTACTACCAGGGCTCCCAGGACATGGGCCAGGCGGCCATCTCGGCGGCCCAGGCCACGCTGGCCCAGATGCAGTCGGTGGACTCCGGCTACACCTACGCCAACCTCGGCATCACCCCGATGATCGGCGTCAACGACGACGGTTCGACCTTCACCCTGCAGAACGCCGCCACCGTGAAGTCCTGGGCACAGGGCAAGGGGGTGGGACGGTTGTCCTTCTGGTCGGTCAACCGCGACCAGTCCTGCGGCGCCGCGCTGGCGGCCGGCGTCTCTCCCAACGCCTCCTCGACGTGCAGCGGCGTGTCCCAGGGGAAGCTCGCCTTCACCGACGCCTTCGGCGGCTGACGCCCCGCCGCGGGGCCCCCCCGGGACCCCCCCGCCCGGGGGGCGGGCCCCCCCCGCCCCGGAGCCCCCCCACCCGGCGGGCGTAGGGGCCCCGCCCACGACGAAGGGGCCCCATTACCGGGCGGGG
>NZ_JBHWGP010000005.1:13897-36534 GCF_042733155.1 Streptomyces sp. NPDC059740
CGCCGCCTCCCCCCCCGCCTTGGGCGGCTGCCCCCCCGCCGCCCGCCCCCCCGGCCCCCGCCCGCCCGGGCGCGCGCCCCGCCCCTGCCCGTCAGCCGCCGAACCGGGCGGCGTTCGCGGCCGTCACGAGGACGACGGGCACCTTGACCCGGCGCGGCAGCCGGTCACCGCGTGCCGCCCGCAGCGCCCAGTCCACCGCCTTGCGGCCCAGCTCCTCCGGTTGCTGGGCGACGGTCGCCGTGAGCCTGCCCGCGCGCACCGCCTGGACGCCCTCGGGCGTGCCGTCGAAGGCGACGAGCTTGACCTCCTTGCCCGAGCGGGCGCCGAGGGCCTTGGCCGCCCCGAGCGCCATCTCGTCGTTGGCGGCGAAGACCCCGTCGAGGTCCTTGTGGGCCTGGAGCATGTTGGTCATCACGTCCATGCCCTTGGCCCGGTCGAAGTCGGCGGGCTGGCGGGCGACGACGGTGATGCCGGGGTACCGGGCGATGCCCTTCTCGAACCCCTCGCCGCGTTCGCGCGCCGCCGAGGTGCCCGCCTGCCCCTCCAGGAAGGCGACCTTCCCCTTGCCGCCGAGCCGCTTCGCCAGGGTGCGGGCGGCGAGTTCGCCGCCGGCGACGTTGTCGGAGGCGATGGTGGAGCCCACGTCACCACCGTTGACCGCCCGGTCGATGGCGATGACGGGGACGTCCGCCCGGTTGGCCACACCGACCGCCGGCACCGCGGCGTCGGAGTCGACGGGGTTGATGATGGCCGCCCTGACCTCCTGGCTGGTGAACGTCTCCATCTGGTTGATCTGCTGGGTCGGGTCGTTCTGCGCGTCCGTGATGTTGATCTTGAGGCCGCGGGCGTCCGCCTCGGCCTGCGCCCCCTTGCGGATGCCCACGAAGAAGGGGTTGTTCATCGTGGACAGGGCGAGCCCCAGGTCGGTGTCGCCCCCGCGGTCGCACCCCGCCGTGGCGGGCACCAGCACCAGCGCCGCGGCCACGGCGGCGCACACCCGGCGAGGCGAGAAGGGCCCGGCCGTCCGGCGCCGCGCGGCGCTCCGACTCGCGGCGCTCACCGGGCGCTCCGCCGGCGCAGCGTGTCCAGGAGCACGGCCAGCGCGATGACCAGCCCGGTGGCCACCTGCTGCCAGAACGCCGAGACGCTCAGCAGGTTGAGGCCGTTGCGCAGCACCGCGAGGATCAGTGCGCCGATGAGGGTGCCCGAGGCCTTCCCCGAGCCGCCCGAGAGGCTGGCGCCGCCGATGACGACGGCGGCGATGGCGTCGAGTTCGTAGCCGGTGGCGGCCTGCGGCTGGGCGGAGGTCAGACGTGCGGCCAAGACGATGCCGGCGACCGCGGCGAAGATCCCGGAGAGCGCGTAGATCACCAGCTTCCGGCGCCGGACGTCGATGCCGGAGAGCCGGGCGGCCTCCTCGTTGCCGCCGATGGCGAACATCGCCCGTCCGGTGTAGGTGCGGGCGAGGACGAGCGCGGCGAGCAGGCCCATCACCACCATGACGAGGACCGGGACGGGCAGCCAGCCGCCAAGCGTGTCCCCGAGCCGGCTGACCGAGGCGGGGAAGGGCAGCGGCGACCCGCCGGAGACCACCAGGGCCAGACCGCGCGCGACCGAGAGCATGGCGAGGGTGGCGATGAACGCGGGAAGCCTGCCGAAGGCGACCAGGGCGCCGGAGACCAGGCCGCACACCGCGCCGGTGGCGAGGCCCAGCACCACGGCCAGCCACACCGGCAACCCCTGTGAGGTCGCGGCCCAGCCGACCACGATCGAGGAGAGGCCGGCCACCGATCCGACGGAGAGGTCGATGCCGGCCGAGACGATGACGAAGGTGACGCCGAAGGCGAGGATCGCCGTGACAGAGGCCTGCACACCGACGTTGAGGAGGTTCTGGCCGCTGAGGAAGTCGGCCGAGAGGACGGCCATCACCACCACCAGGGCCACCAGCCCGCCCAGCGGACCGTTGTGCAGCACCGTCCTGTTCAGCCAGGCGCCCGCACTCTCCCGCGGCTGCGGTGCGGCCAGCGCCTCGGCGGCGGCTCCGGTCTTGACTTCCACGGACATCAAAGCCCTCCCTCGCGGTCGCTGTGCGGCTCCTCGCCGCGCTCCTGCTCTCGGTCCCGGTGCGGTGCTGCGGCCGGCGCGTCGTCGGCCGCGGCAGCCGGCGGCGGCACTGCGGACCGCGCCTCGTTCACGGGACGCGCCCCCACGGCCAGTTCCATGACGGCGTCCTGGGTGGCGGCTTCCCCGGACAGTTCGCCCACCAGACGGCCCTGCGCCATCACCAGCACGCGGTCGCTCATGCCCAGCACCTCCGGGAGGTCACTGGAGATCATCAACACCGCCCGTCCGGCGGCGGTGAGTTCGTTGACGAGCTGGTAGATCTCCACCTTCGCGCCGACGTCGACGCCGCGCGTCGGCTCGTCCAGGATGAGCAGTCGGGTATCGGCGAGCAGCCACCTGCCGATGACGACCTTCTGCTGGTTGCCGCCCGACAGGGTGCGGGCCGGCTGGTCCAGCCCGCTCATCCGCACCCGGAGGCGGGCCGCGGTCTCGGCCGCCCGGCGACGCTGTCCGGGACGGTCGACGAACCCGCCACGGGTGTCGCGACGCAGCCGGGCGAGGGTGAGGTTGTCGCCCAACGAGGCGTCCGGCAACAGGCCCTGGCCCTTGCGGTCCTCGGGCACCAGGCCGAGCCCGGCGCGTATCGCGGCGCCCACGTCGCCCGGCAAGGTCGCCTGCCCGTCGACCTCGACGCTGCCCTCGTCGGGCCGGTCGACGCCGAAGACCGCACGGGCGACCTCGGTGCGGCCGGCGCCCACGAGTCCGGCCAGCCCCACCACCTCCCCGGCGCGCACCTCGAAGGACACGTCCTCGAACACGGAGGCGCCGCCCGGGCCCCGGCGGCTCAGCCCCCGGACGCGCAGCACCGGTGCGCCGGCAGTCTCCGGCCGCTGGCGCGGGTACTGGTCCTCCACGTCGCGTCCGACCATCAGCCGGATCAGTTCCTCGCGGTCGGTGCCGGCCGGCACCTGCGCGACGGAGCGTCCGTCGCGCAGCACCGTCACGCGGTCGCCGAGGGCGGCGATCTCCTCCAGGTGGTGGGTGATGAAGATGATGCCGACCCCGGACTCCCGCAACTCCCGCACCAGGGCGAAGAGGGTGGCGACCTCCTCCGAGGTGAGCACCGCGGTCGGCTCGTCCATGATCAGCACCCGGGCGTCCATGCTGAGCGCCTTGGCGATCTCCACCATCTGGAGTCGTGCGATGCCGAGTTGGGCGACGGGCACCTCAGGAGGGACGTCCAGGCCGACCCGGTCGAGCAGTCCGGCGGCGCGGCGGCGCATCGTCCGCCGGTCCACCAGGCCCAGCCGGGTGCGGGGCTGGCGGCCCAGGAAGACGTTCTCCGCGACGGTCATGCCCGGTACGAGGGTGAACTCCTGGTGGATCGTGGCGATCCCCAGCCGCTCGGCATCCTGCGTGCTGCGGATCTCCACCTCGCGGCCGTCGACGCGGATGCGTCCGCCGTTCGGCCGGTGGACCCCGGAGAGCAGCTTGATGAGGGTGCTCTTGCCGGCACCGTTCTCCCCGAGCAGGACGTGCACCTCACCGGGGCGGAGGTCGAAGTCGACGCCGTCCAGCGCCCGCACCCCGGGGAAGACCTTGGTCAGTCCGGTGACTTCCAGCAGCGGTCGGTCGGCGGGCCGCCCCGGCGCGGGCCCGTCGGGCGGCGCGGCGGCGGGTTCGGGTGGCGTGGCCGGGCCGTTCCCCGGGGGGTGCGGTGCGGCACCGGGGGGAGCCTCGTCACGCCTGCCTGCCCCGCCGGGTCGCGTGGCGCTCGGGCCGTGCGACGCGGCGGGCCGGGCGTCGTCGTTGACGCCGGTCATGGCTGGTCTTCCCTCATCTCTGGTCGGGGCCCGCACGGGGATCGCGGGGCCGGTTCGGCAGCGGATCCGGGGGGAGGAGGGTCAGGGCAGCCGGCTCCCCGCCGGGCGGTGCGGCGCAGGTCCGGGCGGCGCCTCTCCGCAGGAGCGGCGCGGCAGGAGACGAGCCGGGAGGACGACGGAGTCCGGGTCGCCCCCGGCGATGCGTTCCAACAGGACGCGGACGGCGGCCCGCCCGAGTTCGGCGGTGGGCTGGCTGATGGCGGTGAGGGGTGGATCGAGGTGCGCGAACCAGGGGACGTCGTCGTAGCAGACGAGCGCCACGTCCTCGGGGACGCGCAGTCCCCGTGCCCGGATCTCGTCCAGGGCGCCCAGGGCCATCAGGTTGTCGGTGGCCAGGACGGCGTCCGGTGGCTCCGGCTGGTCGAGCAGGGCGCTCATGACCTGCCGCCCTCCGGTGTGCCGGGGGTCGGGCGTGGCTCCCACCCGCTCGTCGGGGAGGCTGAGGCCGTGACGGGTGAGTGCCCGGCGGAACTGCCGCAGCCGGGTGTCACCGGTGGGGGTGCCGGCCGGAGCGACGATGACGGCGGGGCGTCGCCTGCCCAGGGCGGCAAGGTGCGCGGCGAGTTCACCGAGCGCCGCCGCGCCGTCGGCCCGCACGCAGGGCGCCGCAACGCCGGGGACGGCGCGGTCCAGCAGGACGAGCGGGGTGCCGGCGGCCACGACCTCGCGCAGCATGGGCGAGCCGGTGCCGGCCGAACTGACCAGCAGTCCGTCGATGCGGCGGTCCAGCAGGGTGCCGATGTACTCGTCCTGCTGCCGGGTGCTCTCCCCTGCGTTGCCGATCACGAGGGTGTAGCCGAGGGTGCGGGCCGCGTCCTCGACGGCGTTGGCCAGTTCGGTGAAGAACGGGTTGGTCAGGTCGCCGATGACGAGGCCGAGCGTGCCGGTGCGGGCCGTCCGCAGCGCCCTGGCGACGCTGTTGGGCCGGTAGCCGAGCTGTTCCACCGCGGCGAGCACCCGGGCCCTGGTCTCCGCCACCGGGCTGATGCCGTTGAGCACCCGCGAGACCGTGGCGACGGACACCCCGGCCCGTTCCGCCACGTCCTTGATGGTGGCCACCGCCCCTCCTCCCCCGCGCGTCCGCCGCCAACTCCGCACCTGGTGGCGGAAGTCGACCTCGACGGAACGCACCACCGGCAGCGCGCCGTTCGCCGGCCGATCCGTGTAATCGATTACGTGAGAGGCTACGTAATCGATTACACGGTGTTCACGTCAAGACGCCCGACCTGTGACCCAGATCACCTGTGGGGCGGAGGCGGGCCTGCGGGGCGTCGGGGGACCCTCGGCGTCAGCAGAACCAACCGTCCTGGACCCACCCCTTGCGGTTCACCTCGCCGTAGGCGAAGCCGTAGGCCCAGCCGTCGGAGACCCGCTCGACGTCGAAGGTCTGCGGCTTGGTGAGCGTTCCCATCCACGCGCCGCCCGGGGCGGTGCGGACCGAGAGGCTGTCCGCGCAGACGGTCTCGCGCACCCCCGGCGTACCGCCGGCCGCCCGGGCCGGGGGCGCGGTCACCGCGGACAGGCAGAGCGCGACGGCGGCGAGGGCGGTCAGCGCCGGGCCGCGCCCGGGGCGTGCCCGGCGGACGGGCGCGACCCGCCGGCCGGCCTGCGGAGCGGTCACCATGATCCGTAACCTCCCAGGCACTCCTCGCGGACGTAACCCCAGTCGTTGGGGCCGAAGTCGAAGGTGGCGGCCCAGCCGTTGTACACGGGGTGGGCACCTCGGGTGTGGCCGACCTTGTCGCCGTAACCCAGGGTCCGCTTGAGGTCCACCGGTCCGGAGGCACTGTCGTAGTTGGCGTAGAAGCTGGCGCTCTGGCACACGATGATCGCGTGGTCGGGGACGACCGGGTCGGCGTGGGCGGGCGCGGCGAGGCCGAGTGGGGCCAGCACCAGCGCGGCGGCGGCAAGGCATCTCAACGGGGACACGGCTCTCCTGGAGGGGGTGGGGGTGACGGGCGAGCACATGTTGGCATGCGCCGGTCAATCTGGGAACAGGGTGTGGGCCGCCACCCCGGCCCCGCCCCTCACCCCACCAGCCGGCGCAGGGCGATACGTGCCACCGGGCGGTAGGCGAGGACGAGGAGCAGCGGACCGCGGACCACCAAGCGGGTCAGCGTGCCGTCGCCCTCCTCCTCCACCGTGTGCGTCAGACGGAGGCGGAACGGGCCGAGGGCGACCCGCCAGGTCCAGGTCCGCCGCTCCTCGTCGACCTCCTCGATCACGAACCGCACCCTGCCCAGTCCGCCACGGCCGACCACTGTCCCCCGCACGCCCGCCGCGATCCGCCCGGCCGCGGTCACCACCCGCCCGATCTGCGGTGACCAGGAGGGCCACTTCGCCGGTACGGCATAGCGCTCCCACACCTGCGCCGCAGCCGCCGGCCCCCGGACCTGCAACGCGGTCGTGGCCATCACCTGCCTCCCCGGTGGGGCGGACGAAGGCGGACAGCGGCGTGTTCCGCCTGCGGCCTCGCTCCGCTGCGGCTCCGCGGTCGTGCTCCGGTCCGGGGCTGCGGCCCGGCCGTTGGGGCCTGCGCACCGTCGACGACCACCACTCCTCGTCCTTCCCTGTGGACGGCACGGACCTGACCGTGCCGGGCCTCCGCCCCGAAGACGCCCCCGTGACCCGAGGACGCACCGCGGGGGAGCGCTTCCGCTGCCGCGGGCTCCCCGCTTCACTCCCCGTACGTCCCGCTCCGGGCCACGGAGGTGAGCACCGCGCGCAGCCCGTCCAGGTACCGGCCCACGTTCTTCTGTGCCTTGGGGTTGACCGGGAGGCGGGAGGCGAACTGCAGGCCGTCCTCGCTGCGGGTGATCCAGACGCACACCTGGTCGCCGCGCGACACCCTCAGCAGACCGACGGTGTTCCACTCCGGCCACGAGGCGGCTCCGGTGACCGAGCGGCCGTCGACATAGGAGGTGAGGGAGAACAGGTCCGGGGACAGCGGCCGGAAGTCGTTGTGGAGCAGGCGCAACACCCGTTCCACCGGCACCCTGGCGAGCGCCCGGTTGCCCCGGAGGGCACTCCGGGCGAGCGCCAGGACCTCACCGAAGCTGCCTGCCTGCGAGGTGTGGATCTCCACCGGCACAGCCCCCACGTACCAACCCACCGAGGCGCCCCACCGGGAGGTGGCACGCGTGTGGAAGGGAACGACCGTGCGGTAGGTGCCCGGTCCGCCCGCCTCCTGGACCACGACGGCGGACGCGGCCAGCATTCCCGGCAGCAGGCCGCCCGAGGGGCGGCAGTGGGCGTCGAAGGCGGCCGTGACCTCCGCGTCGACCAGTGCCTCCGTCCACAGCTCCTGCGGTGCGAGTTCGCCGGGGGCCACCCCCGTCTCCAGGGGGAAGGGCGGCATCGTGCCGCCGCACGCCGCCAGGAAGGCCCGCCAGGTGTTCACCACCTGGTCGTCCCCGTCGACCTGGTCGGCCTGCTCGCGTTCCAGCTCGCAGAAGTCGACGTAGCTCTGGCTGTCGTCCTCCCGCACGCTCTCCGCCCCGGCCTGTGCGGCCAGGAGCTCGTGGATCTGGGCGGGCATGAGCTGGATGGAGTAGGCGTCGACGTTGATGTGGTCGAAGGCCAGGTAGAGCCGGGTGCCGCGGTCGTGTTGCAGTGCCAGGTAGACGAAGTTGGGCCAGCTCAGCGCGTTGGTGGCGGCATCGCAGCGTTCCTGGAGCACCCGGACCACCTCCTCGGCGTCCTCGTGGGCCCCGAGGTCGGTGCGGTGCAGCGCGACCTCCTCGGCGTCCAGGGTGAAGCGGTGGATCGCGCCGTCCCCGTCCCCGTCCCAGCGGAACCCGCTGCGCAGCGTCTCGTGCCGCATGGTCCAGGTGACCAGCGCCTTCTCCAGGGTGTCGGCGTCCACGTCGCCGACGTCGAAAGCGGTCCCCACCCACGAGGGGGCGTGCAGGTCCCGGTGGCTCATGGCCCGGGCGTTGCGCAGGTGGGCCTCCTGGATGTACGCCGGGGGCCGGTCGTCCTGGGGGGCGTGGCCGCCCGCACCGGGGGGGACCTGCAGGGCCCACTGCAGCAGTCGCCCCGGCCGTGCGCCGGAGCCGGCGAGGTCGCCGATCTTCATGCGCACCCCCTCCCACGCGACCCGAGCCGTCGCCTCCCGGCCGGTGGCGGTGGCACGGCCTTCTCCTCCAGGTGGGCACGTGCGTCCGGGCGTCCGGCGGGACGGCAACAGGGCGCGGAAGTGCGGCAGATGACAGCTCTCATGGGTGACCACCCGTAAGACGACGATGCGGCCACTGGGTAACGAGTGCGCAGGGGCGCAGTCACGGGGCGGGCCCGCCGCCATCGTCCGCCCGGCGTACGCGCGTTCGCCGCCAGCCACGGCGCACGGCTCGCCGGCGTCCGCCCCCGGCCGGGATCCGGCGGGGCGGCTCCGACGTGCACCCGCCCCGGCACGGAGCGTGCAGGCGTCCGTGCCGGGGCGGTTCACAAGGCCGGCGCCCCACCCCCGCCGGGCGGGTGGACGAGGGGGCGGGCGCCGGCCGGCCGGGGCGGGTCAGGGGAAACTGACCACGTTCGAGGGAACGGTGGAGGTGCCCGAGGTGGCGCTGCCGGTGTTGTTGATGACGTGTGCGTACTGGCCCATGCCGCCGAGTGAGACGACGAGGACGTCGTGGAACTTCACGCCGGACTTGTTCGGCACCTCGAAGCCGTGGTCCTGGATGATCGAGGAGTCGGCGGTGTAGTTGCAGTAGCTGCCGACGCCCCACGCCTCGTGGGTGTTGACCGCGTCGTCCACCTTGTACGCCGCGTACCCGCGCACGCTGCCGTTCTGGATGGCGGCCTGGTTGGGCGCGTCGTACGCCTTCTCGTTCTGGAAGAAGATCGTCCGCCCGTTCTCGCCGCTCCACCACACGTCGTACTTGTTGAAGTGCTCGACGAACAGGCCGGTGGCCAGGACGTTGCGGCCGTTGACCTTCATCCCGTAGTCGCACCGGTTGGTGTCCCAGCCCACGCCGCTGCCGTGGTCGGCGCGCCAGATCCAGGTGTGGTCGATGATCGTGTCGTTGCTGTTGACGACGAGGGCGGTGGTCGCCTTGCCCGGCCCCGCGCCACCGATCCGGAAGAAGACGTCCTGCAACGAGGTGGGGTTGGCGGAGTGGCTCGCGGAGGCGCCGGCGGGGCCGATCTCCAGCAGGGACGTGGAGTTGGTGGTGCCGGCGTCGATGAGGAGGCCGGCGAGACGGACACCGTCCACGTCGGCGACCTTGAGCGCGGTGACGCCGTTGTCGGGGACCAGGGTGGCGTACCCGAGCCCGAGGACCACCGTGTTCGCACGGGTGACGTTGATGCTCTGGTCGACGTGGTACACGCCCGGCGTGAAGAGCAGGTGGAGCCCCTGGCTGAGCGCCTGGTTGATGGTGGCCGCGGTCGCGCCCGGCTTCACGACGTAGAACTGGGACAGCGGGAGGGAGGTGCCCGGCGTGCTGCCGCCCGACCAGGTGACGCCGCGGGCGTTGGTGCGCTTGTCGGGCACGAAGACGGCGTAGTCGGCGCCGTTGAGGTACAGGTAGGGCTTCTCCCGGGAGACCGGGGTGGTGTTCAGCGTGGTGTAGGGCGGGTTGGGGAAGCTCTGGGCCGGAGCGCCCTCGACGCCGGAGAAGGTCATGTTCCAGACGCCGTTGACCCAGCCGCCGACGGAGCTCTCCCGGGTGTACCACTGCTGCTGGGAGTACGGGCCGACGCTGCCGTCGATCTTGCTGTCGGCGATGTAACCGCCGCTGGCCCAGCCGTAGCCGTTGGGGGCGAGGTTGAGGCCGCCCTTGACGTGCATGCGCCGGAAGGGGGCCGCCTGCGCCACGGCCCAGCGGTCGGTCCCGCTGACGGGGACGAGGGCGAGGTTCTCCGCCGAACGCCAGAAGTTCTGCGTCGCGTTGCCGTTGAACCAGCCCGCGTCGACCGTCACGTCACCGTTGATCAGGGTGTCGTCGGGGTTCTTTCCGAGACCGGCGATGGAGGTGTAGAAGCCGAGCTGGGCGTTGAGGCCGTTGTAGGTGCCCGGCTTGAAGAAGAAGGCGTAGCGGCCGGTGCCGAACTGGGCCGACTCCTGCTTGTGGAAGATGTCGTCCAGGGTGCCCTGGATGTTGGCGGTCGACGGGTCGAAGACGATGACGTTGGGGCCCAGGTCACCACCGGCGCTCACCTTCGGAGCGGCGCCGGCGGGAGCCGCCGCGCGGCGGGTGGCGGACGCGGCCCGGGCTGGGGCCTGGCCCACTCCCAGGGCGACCAGGGCACCGCCGACGGACGCGGCGAAAGCTCTGCGGGATACGGACATGCGTGTCTCCTGGACGTACAAGCAGTGCGGGATGGGGGGCGCCCGCCGGCCGGGGACGGCAGACGGGATGGCACGGACTACTGCACGGTGAGAGCGCTCTCCAAGCAGTGCCGATCGTTCCGCTCTTGTTTCGTCCGCGTCAAGACTCCTGCACCGATACGCCATTTCGCATTCAACTCCTGTAGGCGACCGTGCGGAAGGGTCTGGACCAAGTCCCGGCGGCGAGGGCACCGAGACATTACCCACCGTGAACGAAGACTTCTTGATCCTCACTCCGGGTAACCGCTGTTGGTTGTCCGGGTGTGCGGTCAGAAAGCTCACACCGCTCCCCCCGCGCCCCGGCGGCGGCCACGTGACCTTCGTCGCTGTCCGGCCCACCGCGGCCCCGTACCGTCGGGCGGGCAGGTAACGCCGCCACGCGCCCGACCTCGTCGGCCGCGTACGGGCCACGCGCGCCACCGCGGTCGCGCCGGCCGACCGGGCGGCACCCCCCACACGGACAGGAACGGTTTCTCTTCCATGCCCGCACCCCTCTCCCCGACCGGTCTCCGTCGACGGCTGCTCGCCCTGACCCTCGCCGCCGGTTCGGTCGCCGCGGTGGCCGTCTCCGCAGCCCCGGCCGACGCCGCCCGCACCGGCACGGCCTCCGTCGACGGCGCCGAGGTCTCCTGCACCTCACAGACCGCGCATCTCGCCCCTCGGCTGGCGAAGGACATCGCCGGCGCCCTGCACGGCAGGCAGGGCACCTCGGCGCTGGCGCTCGACGAGCCCGACACCGCCACGCACTGCACGCTGCGCGGCGAGACCCCCTTCGACTCCGCGAGCGTGGTCAAGGTGACGGTCCTGGCCACGCTGCTCCGCCACGCGCAGGAGGAGCACCGGGGCCTCACCGCGCACGAGAAGTCGCTGGCGACGGCGATGATCACCCGTTCCGACAACGACTCCACCTCGGCGCTGTGGAAGCAGCTGGGACCCGACTCGGTGCGCCGCTTCCTGCACCTGGCGGGCATGCGGCACACGGTGCCGCCCTCCGGCGGCACCTGGGGCCTCACCCAGATCACCGCGGCGGACCAGCTCCGGCTGCTGCACCTGCTGACCGGCGACAACACCGTGCTGTCGGCCGCCTCCCGGCACTACGCCCTCGGCCTCATGCACCGGGTGGAGCCCTCCCAGCGCTGGGGGGTGCCTGCCGGGGCCCCGGCAGGTGAGCGGGTCTACCTCAAGAACGGCTGGCTGCCGAGGTCGAGCGGCGGTTGGCGGGTGCACAGCGTCGGCGCGTTCTCCGGCGGCGGGCACAGTTACGAGCTGGCCGCGCTGACCGGCGGTGACCGCACCATGCAGTACGGGATCGGCACCGTCGAGGCGGCGGCCCGCGTCATCCACCGCGATCTCGCCGCGGCGGACCGGCCCTGAGGTGACGGCGCCCCCGGGGTGGCCGCGGCTCGGGGGCGGACGCGGCTCGGGGGCGGACGCGCCCGCCCGGCCCGGACGTCGTACGCGCCCGGGCCGGGCGGGCCCCCGCCACGCCACGCGAGCGGTGCGGTCCCGGGGGCGTCCCCCACCTGCTCGGGCGCGCGCCTTCGGCGGCCCGGTCGCCGGGAAAGCCGGAGCCTGCCCTTCTTCCCGGGACGGCACCGTCCTACTGTGATCACCATGGAATACCGACACCTCGGCCGCAGCGGCATGCTCATCAGCGAGATCGCCTACGGCAACTGGCTCACCCACGGCTCCCAGGTGGAGGAGGACGCGGCACTCGCCTGCGTCCAGGCCGCACTGGACGCCGGCATCACCAGCTTCGACACCGCCGACGTCTACGCGGGCACCCGCGCGGAGTCCGTCCTCGGCCGCGCCCTGAAGGGGGAGCGCCGGGAGGGCCTGGAGATCTTCACCAAGGTCTACTTCCCGACCGGCGAGGGCCGCAACGACCGCGGCCTGTCCCGCAAGCACATCATGGAGTCCATCGACGCCTCGCTGCGCCGGCTCCAGACCGACTACGTCGACCTCTACCAGGCGCACCGCTTCGACCGGTTCACGCCGCTGGAGGAGACGATGGCCGCCTTCGCCGACGTCGTGCACAGCGGGAAGGCGCACTACATCGGCGTCTCGGAGTGGACCGCCGACCAGATCCGCCGCGCCCACGCCCTCGCCCGTGAGCTGCACGTGCCGCTGGTCTCCAGCCAGCCGCAGTACTCGATGCTGTGGCGCGTCATCGAGGACGAGGTCGTGCCCACCTGCGAGGAGCTGGGGCTCGGGCAGATCGTGTGGTCGCCCATCGCGCAGGGGGTGCTGACGGGCAAGTACCAGCCGGGGCAGCAGCCTCCGTCGGGCTCGCGCGCCACCGACGACAAGGGCGGCGCCACCATGATCTCCCGCTTCATGCGGGACGAGGTCCTGGAGCGCGTCGCCCGTCTCCGGCCGCTGGCGGACGAGGCCGGGCTCTCGCTCGCCCAGCTCGCCGTGGCCTGGGTGCTGCAGAACCCGAACGTCTCGGCGGCGATCATCGGTGCCTCGCGGCCCGAGCAGGTCCACGAGAACGCCAAGGCCGTCGGCGTCCGCCTCGAGGCCGAGTTGATGGCGAAGATCGACGAGTTGCTGGCCCCGGTCGCCGTCACCGACCCGGCGAAGACCTACGAGCAGACGCCCACCACTCGCCCCTGAGGAACCGTCCGCACCACGAGACGCCGGTCGCCCTCGGGCTGTCCGGCGTCTCGCGGCGCGGACGAGGTCTGTGCATCCTTGATCGCTGCGAGTACCGTGCCGGTGGGTCTGCCGCCGAGCCGCCGGTCGGGGCCCGGAAGGGACTCTGGGCCATGACCGACACCGCTGCCGTCCTCCACCGAGTGGACTTCGGCGCCCGACTGGACGCGCTCGCGCCGAGCCGCTGGCACCGCAGACTGACCGCGGTCGTGGGTGTGGGCACCTTCTTCGACCTCTACGAGATCTTCCTCGGCGGCGTGCTCGCCGCCGCGCTGGCCGAGCCCTGGCACCTGGACCACACCCAGGAGTCGTGGGTCATCGCGTCCGGCTTCCTCGGCATGTTCGTCGGCGCCAACGTGCTGTCCTTCCTCGCCGACCGCTTCGGCCGCCGGAGGATGTTCCTGGTCAACCTCGGCGCCTACTCGCTGTTCTCCCTGGCCTGTGCCGCCGCCCCCAGCCCGGGCTGGCTGGTGGCCGCGCGTTTCCTGGCCGGGCTCGGTCTGGGCGCCGAACTCATCCTGGCCGACACCTACCTGGCCGAGTTCCTGCCGCGCGCCGTCCGCGGACGGTACATCGCCTACGCCTACACCTTCGGCTTCGTCGGGGTGCCGGTGGCGGCCCTCTTCGGAGCCCGGCTGGTGGCCGGGCACGAGGTGGCGGGGCTGGCGGGGTGGCGCTGGCTGCTGGTGCTGGGCGCGTGCGGCGCCGGCTTCCTGCAACTGATGCGCCGGCAGCTCCCGGAGTCGCCGCGCTGGCTGCAGCTGCACGGGCGGCAGGCGGAGGCCGAACACGTGGTGTCCCGGATCGAGTCGTACGCGGTGAGCGCCCCGCAGCCGCCGACGGCCCCGGCCACCGCCGAAGCACCCGCGGCGGCGCCGGCCGCGCCCCCCGGCGAGGCGGCGTCCGGCGGCGGGCGGCGGGTGCCGCTGCGGGAGATGTTCCGCGAGCCCTACCGGCGACGCACCGTCATGTGGTGGATCTTCCAGGTGTTGCAGACCGTCGGCTACTACGGCTTCGGGTCGCTGGCCCCGGTGGTGCTGGCCGCCAAGGGGCACACCACCACTGCCTCGCTCGGTTACGCCGCACTGAGCTTCTGCGGCTACCCGCTGGGCTCGGCCCTGTCCATACCGCTCATCGAACGGGTGGAGCGGCGCACCCTGATCATCTGGTCCGCGCTGGGCCAGGCGCTGTTCGGGCTCGCCTTCGCCTACGCCGGCAGCGGATGGCAGATCGTCAGCTGCGGCTTCCTGCTGACCGTGTGCAGCAACATCTTCTCCAACGCCTTCCACGTCTACCAGACCGAGATCTTCCCCACCGGGATGCGCAGCAGCGCCATCGGCATCGCCTACTCGCTCTCCCGCCTGGTCTCGGTGGTCCTGCCGTTCGTGGCGCTCAGCGTGCTGGCCGACCTCGGCGCCGGAGCGGTCTTCGCGGGCTCGGCGGCGTTGATGGTCCTGCTCTGCCTCAATGTCCGCCTGCTGGGTCCCCGGACGATGGGCCGGGAGCTGGACACCATCTGACTGCACACCACCCGGCCGCCGGGCCGGGCAGAGCGAACGGGGAGGGCCGGCCGGGCCGACCCTCCCCGTCCTCACGGGCGGTGGGGAGCTACTGCTGGTCCTCGCTCCCCTTTCCGCCTCCGTAGCCGCGGCGCACCGCGTCCGACGCCTTGTCGGTCTGGGAGTCGTAACGGTTACCGGTGCGGTCGTCGACCATGCGCTCGGCGCGCTCCACACCCTTGTCGGCCTGGTCCGGGTGGCCCTTGGCCCAGGACTTGGCCTTCTTTGCCATGTCGCCCATCTTCATGGTGACAGCCTCTTCCTTGGTGCGTGCACTTCCGTTTCGGCGAGTACCCGCCCGCAGCGGCCGAAACCGGCCCGCCCCCGGAATCACCGAGGGTGACGGCCGGCCACCCGTCGTCACCGCCCTCCTGCGACCGCGTCGGCGCGCGCCCCGGTGCACCGGCCGCCTGCACTGCTCGGGCGGGAAGGGCGTACGTACCCTGGCGCCATGCACATCTGTTTCGTCTGCACCGGGAACATCTGCCGCTCCCCCTCGGCCGCGCTGGTCTTCGCCGAGCACCTGCGCCGCGCCGGCCTGGCGGACGCGGTGCGGGTCACCAGCGCAGGGGTCGGCCCCTGGCACGTCGGGGAGGCGATCGACGAACGCGCCGGGGAGGCGCTCTCGCGCAGCGGCTACGCCGTCGACCACGTGGCGGCGCAGGTCGGTCCGGACCACCTCTCGGCCGACCTGCTGGTGGCCATGGACGCCGGCCACTGCAAGGCGTTGCGCGCCCTGGTCGAGGACCCCGCCCGGGTGCGGCTGCTGCGTTCCTTCGATCCGGTGGCCGCGGGGGACGCGGCGGACGAGACGGATCTGGACGTGCCCGACCCGTACTACGGCGGTCAGGACGGTTTCGAGGAGGTCCTGGCGATGATCGAGGCAGCCGTGCCGGGTCTGCTGGAGTGGGTGCGGGCGAGGGCCGGCCGGTGACCGCCGCGGGGGACGGCGCTCTCCAGGGGGACGCCGACGCCGCCGGCCGGCTCACCGGGCGTCCCGTCACAGCGGTACGGCCCACCGGCGCCGGCCTGACCCGGCTGGAGCTGGAGGGCGTGGGGGCCGTCCTCGTCAAGCGGGGCAGCGGCCCGGGCGCCGCACCGGCGGAGGCGGCGGGGCTGCGGTGGCTGGCCGAGGCGGAAGCGGTGCCGGTGCCGCGGGTGCACGGCGCCGACGCGGACCGCCTGGTCATCGACGTGGTGAGCGAGGGGCGTCCCTCGCCGGACGCCGCTCGGGAGCTGGGACGGTCACTGGCCGCGCTGCACGCCGCCGGGGCTCCCGCGTTCGGCTCCCCGCCGCCGGGCGGGCCGGTGGAGGCGTGGATCGGTGACGCGCCGATGCGCAACGAGACCGGCCCCACCTGGGCTCCGTGGTACGCCGAGCACCGGGTGCTGCCCTACCTGCGCCGGGCGGTGGACCTCGGCGTCCTGTCCGGGGAGGGGGTGGGCGTGCTGGAGCAGGTGTGCGAGGCGCTGCCCGGCCTGGCGGGGCCCGAGGAGGCGCCGGCGCGGCTGCACGGCGACCTGTGGAACGGCAACGTGCTGTGGGGCGGGGACGGCAGGGCCTGGCTCATCGACCCGGCCGCGCACGGTGGTCACCGCGAGAGCGACCTCGCCATGCTGGCCCTCTTCGGCTGCCCGCACCTGGACCTGGTCCTGGACGGCTACCAGGCGGCGCGTCCCCTGGCCGGGGGCTGGCGGCAGCGGGTGGGGCTGCACCAGCTCTTCCCGCTGCTGGTGCACACGGTGCTGTTCGGCGGCGGCTACGGGGAGCAGGCGGTGGCCGCGGCCCGGGCTGCGCTGCACGGCTGACCGGTGTCCGCGGTGAACGCCCGGCCGTCAGGGCGACCGGCGAGGTGGCGGGGGTGCGCGCCGGGCACGCCACGCGGTCGGGCCTGCGGTACGGCCTGTCAGCCGGCGGGCAGGGCGGGCACTCGCGTGGGGGCCAGTCCCGCGGCCCGGGCGGCCCTGGCGAAGGCCACGGCGTCGTGCACCGCGGCGCCCCCCGGATCGTTGTTGAAGTAGACGTGGACCGTGGCCCCGCCGGGCCAGGTGGCGGCGACCCGTTCGGCCCAGGTGCGCAGGGAGCGGCGGCCGTAGCGCGGCGGGGGCGTGGCAATGCCCTCGTGGAGGCGGAGGTAGCCCCACTCGGCGGTCCGCCACAGCGGTGTGGTCGGGCGGGCGCGCCGGTCCGCCCAGCACAGTGCGGCGCTCCGCTCCTCCAGCACCTGTCGCACCCTGGGCACGAACCACGTCTCGTGGCGGGGCTCGACCGCGACCCGGACGGTTGCCGGGAAGCGGCGCAGGCAGCGGTCGAGCGCGCCGGCGTCCTCCCGCATGTTCGGCGGGAGTTGCAGGAGGACGGGGCCCAGCCGGCCGCCGAGGCCCGCGGCCCGCTCCAGCAGCCGCTCGACGGGTTCCTCCGGGTCGCGCAGCCGCTTCATGTGCGTGAGGTAGCGGCTGGCCTTGACCGCCATGACGAAGCCCTCGGGCACCGTCCGGCGCCAGTCGGCGAAGGTCTGAGCGGAGGGCAGCCGGTAGAAGGCGTTGTTGTTCTCGACCGTGGCGAACTCCTCGGCGTAACGGCTCAGCCAGTCGCGCTGCGGGACGCCGTCGGGGTAGAGCACGCCGCGCCAGTCGCGGTACATCCAGCCCGAGGTGCCGACGTGGAGGACCATCCCCTCATGGTGCCGCAGGTGGGGCGGGCCGTGCGGGAGGTGCCGGGCCGTGCCGCAGGGGCGGGGCCGAGCGGCCCTTACGGTTCTCTGACGCCACGGCCCGGTCGGCTCCCGCACGCCGGAGGGCGGCATAGCGTGGCGCCCATGCGCGTACTCGTCACCGGCGGAGCCGGGTTCATCGGAACACACGTCGTGCGGGCGCTGGTTGCGGCGGGGCACGAACCCGTCGTCCTGGACGCCCTGCTGCCCGCCGCCCACGCCACCCCTCCCCCGCCGGTCTGCGAGGACTTCCACCACGGCGACGTCCGGGACCGGGAGGCCGTGCGGGCGGCGCTGCGCGGCGTCGACGCCGTCTGCCACCAGGCCGCGATGGTGGGCCTGGGCACCGACTTCGCGGACGCGCCCGACTACGTGGGCTGCAACGACCTGGGCACCGCCACGCTGCTCGCCGCGATGGCCGAGGCTGGGGTGGGCCGGCTGGCGCTGGCCGGGTCGATGGTGGTGTACGGCGAGGGGCGTTACGTCTGCCCCCGGCACGGCACGACCCGTCCCGGGCCGCGGTCCGAGGCGGACCTGGCCGCCGGCCGCTTCGAGCCGCTGTGCCCGGACTGCGGCGGTGAGCTGGCGCCGGGACTGGTCACCGAGGATGCCCCGCTCGACCCGCGCAACGTCTACGCGAGCACCAAGCTGGCCCAGGAGCACCTGGCAGCCTCCTGGGCCCGGGCGACCGGTGGCCGGGTGGCGTCGCTGCGCTACCACAACGTCTACGGACCGGGCATGCCACGCGACACCCCCTATGCCGGCGTGGCCTCCTTCTTCCGCTCGGCGCTGCAACGCGGCGAGGCGCCCCGGGTCTTCGAGGACGGCCGGCAGCGCCGCGACTTCGTGCACGTGCGGGACGTGGCGGCGGCCAACCTCACCGTCCTCCAGGCACTGGCCGGCTGGGCGCCGGGGAGAGTGCGGGCCTTCAACACCGGCAGCGGCACGCCGCACACCGTGGGGGAGATGGCGCGGGCGCTGGCCGGTGCCCACGGCGGGCCGGAGCCGGAGGTGACGGGCGAGTTCCGGCTCGGCGACGTGCGCCACATCACGGCCTCCTCGAAGCGGCTGGCCACGGAGCTCGGATGGCGGCCGGCCGTCGGCTTCGAGGAGGGGATGGCCGAGTTCGCTACGGCGCCGCTGCGGGCGGCACGACCGGTAGCGGCAGGCTGACCTCGAACCGGCAGCCGCCGGCGACGTTGCGCACGCTCGCCCGGCCGCTGTGGGCCTCGACGATGCCCCGGACGATGGCGAGCCCGAGGCCCGCGCCGGCCGGCGGGGTGCGGGCCTGGCTCCCCCGCCAGCCGGTGTCGAAGACCCGGGCCAGGTCGTGTTCGGGGATGCCGCCGCAGCCGTCGGTGACGGTGAGGAGGACCTCGTCGCCGCTCTCGCGGGCCTCCACGGCCACGGTGCCGTCGGGCGGTGTGCTGCGGATGGCGTTGACGAGCAGGTTGCCCAGCGCCCGCGTCATCTCCTTGCCGTCTACGACGAGGGGGATGTCCGGCGGCACGTCCCCGGCGAGGCGGACGCCGTGCTCGCGGGCCACCGGGTCCATTCCGGCGAGGACGTCGGCCACCAGGTCGTAGGCGGAGATCCGGGCGACGCTCAGCGCCAGCGAGCCGGCGTGTATGCGGGAGAGTTCGAAGAGGTCGCCGACCATGGTGTTGAGGCGCTCGACCTCGGTGCGCATCTGCCGCAGGTAGCGCTGCGGGTCGGGGGCCATGCCGTCCTCCAGCGCCTCGGACATGGCCCGCAGACCGGCCAGCGGGGTCCGCAGGTCGTGGGAGATCCAGGCGACGAGGTCGCGGCGGGAGCTCTCCAGTGTCCGCTCCCTGGCCCGGGAGGCGTTCAGCCGGGCGCTGGTGGCGGCCAGTTCACGGCTGAGTTCCTCCAGTTCGGCGGTGGCCGGGACGCTGGGCGCGGCGAAGCTGCCGCCCTCACCGAAGGAGCGGGCGGCCAGCGTGAGGGCCCTGCTGCGGGAGACCACCCACCGCCCCAGCAGCAGTGCGGTGGCGAGCGAGACCGCGGCTGCCATCGCCACGACGGTGGTGACGACCTTCAGGTCGTGCGGGGAGAGGAACATCGCCCAGGCGACGCTGAGCGTGCCGGCGAGCATCGCGGTGACGGTGACGGCGGCGACGACCATCAGCGAGACGGCGACCGAGCGGTGACGCAGGACGCGCAGCGCCACCGCGCCCGCCAGGGCGGCCACGGCAGCGCCGGCGAAGGCGTACAGGGCGATCAGGAGGTTGGCGTGCACGGCGGCGGAACTCCCGGGGGAAGGGCGGCGGGCCGGTGCCGGGGGGGCGGGCCGGCGGGGGCGTGGCGCGGTCTCACGGGACGGGGAGGGCGGGCGGGGTCCCGTCCGGGTCGAAGCGGTAGCCGACACCCCACACGGTGCGGATGAGTCTCGGGGCGGCCGGGTCGGCCTCTATCTTCCCGCGCAGCCGCCGCACGTGGACGGTGACGGTGGACAGGTCGCCGAAGTCCCAGTCCCACACCTCCCTCAGCAGCTCCTCGCGCGAGCAGGCCCGTCCGGGGTGGCGCAGGAAGTACACCAGGAGGTCGAACTCCCGCAGGGTCAGGGCGAGTTCGAGACCGTCACGTTCGGCGCGGCGGGCGGTGGGGTCCACGGCGAGGCCGGCCACGGTCAGCGGCGGCGAGGCGGTGGGGGCGGTGTCGCGGTGGTCCCGGTCACGGCGCAGTACCGCGTCCACCCGCAGCACCAGCTCCCGGGGGCTGAAGGGCTTGGTGACGTAGTCGTCGGCGCCGACCTCCAGTCCGAGGATGCGTTCGTCCTCCTCACCGCGGGCGGTGAGCATGATCACCGGCACGGGGCCGCGCTCGCGCAGGCGGCGGCAGACCTCGAGCCCGTCCATGCCGGGCAGCATGAGGTCCAGGACGACGAGGTCGGGGGCGGCCTCCTCGGCGCGGGCGAGCGCGGTCGGTCCGTCGGCGGCGCGGTCCACGGTGTGGCCGGCGCGGACGAGGTAGCCGGTGACGACCTCCGCGACCGTCGGGTCGTCGTCGACGACGAGGATGCGGGCCGGATGACTGTTTCGCACGGCTCCAGCCTCGCACCACCACCCGGCCGGCGGCGCGGGGGTTGCGGGGGCGCGGCAGCGATGTCCACGTTTCGTAAGGAGACGAAGTCCGCGATGTCCGTTTTCCGTTCGTACCGTGGTCGGTGTGAGCGATTCGACACCGGCGACCGCAGACGTCGTCCTTCCCTGCCTGAACGAAGCCCGGGCGCTGCCCTGGGTACTGGAGCGGATACCGCCCTCGTGGCGGGCGGTGGTGGTGGACAACGGTTCCACCGACGGCTCGGCGGACGTCGCCCGCGGGCTGGGCGCGACGGTGGTGCGGGAGGAGCGGCGCGGGTTCGGCGCCGCCTGTCACGCCGGGCTGCTGGCCGCGACGGCAGAGTACGTGTGCTTCTGCGACTGCGACGCCTCCCTGGACCCGGGTGAGCTGCCGTCCTTCGTGGCGGCGGTGGCCGGCGGGGAGGCCGACCTCGTACTGGGACGGCGCCGGCCCACCGAGCGCGGCGCCTGGCCGGCCCACGCGCGGGCGGGCAACCGGGCTCTGTCGATGCTGCTGCGCCGCCGTACGGGACTGCGACTGGGTGACCTGGGGCCCCTGCGGGCCGCCCGGCGCCAGGCGCTGCTCGGCCTGGACCTCACCGACCGGCGCAGCGGATACCCGTTGCAGATGGTGGTGCGGGCGGCCGACGCGGGGTGGCGGATCACCGAGCGGGACGTGCCCTACCTCGCCCGAACGGGCCAGTCGAAGGTCACGGGTACCTGGCGCGGCACCTTCCAGGCGGTCCGGGACATGCGCGCGGTGCTGGAGGAACGGCCGAGGCCGGCCGGTGAGGAGGTCGCAGCGTGACGACTGTGCTGATCATCGCCAAGGAGCCGGTGCCGGGGCGGGTGAAGACCCGCCTGACGCCGCCGTACACGCCGCAGGAGGCCGCCGCGCTGGCCGAGGCCGCCCTCGCCGACACCCTGCGGGCGGCACTCGCCGCTCCGGTGCGCCGTGTCCGGCTGGTGCTGGAGGGACGGCCGGGGCCCTGGCTGCCCGCCGGCGTCGAGGTGGTGCCGCAGTGTCCGGGAGGGCTGGACGAGAGGCTGGCCGCGGCGTTCGCCGGTTGCAGCGGTCCCGCCGTCCTCATCGGCATGGACACCCCGCAGGTGACCGCCGGTCTGCTGGCCCCGGCGCTGGGCCCGAACGCGTGGCAGGACTGTGACGCCTGGTTCGGGCCGGCGGTGGACGGCGGCTTCTGGGCGCTGGGCCTGGCCCGACCCGAGCCGGAGCTGCTGCGCGGTGTGCCCATGTCCACCCCGGAGACCGGCAGGGAGCAGCGGGCCCGGCTCCTGGCCCGCGGACTGACCGTCCGCGACCTGCCGGTGCTGAGGGACGTGGACACCGCGCGGGACGCGGCACTGGTGGCGCGGGAGGCGCCGCCCGGCGGGCGTTTCGCCGCCCTCGTCGACCGCCTGACACCGGCGGGTGCCCGGTGACGCCGGCGGGCACCGCGCGCGGTGGGACGCGGACCGGCGGGCGACTGCCCGCCGGTGACCTGGCGGGGCCGCGCGGGCCGGCGCTGCGGGGTGCCGCCGCGGACGAGGTGGCGGCGGCCGGTCCCCTGGACCCCTGCCGCGCGGCGTGGCGCGCCGATCCGTACACCGAGGCGCTGCGTACCGGGCGGGGGCCGCTGTACCTGCGGCGGGCCGACGGCTGGCTGCTGCCGATGGAGGTGGAGCGGTGGTGCGCGGAGGCGGACGAGGCGGACCGGTCGCTGCTGGGCCGGTGCGAGGGTGAGGTGCTCGACATCGGGTGCGGCCCGGGCCGGCTGGTGGTGGCGCTCGCGGACGCCGGGCACCCGGTGCTGGGCGTCGACGTCACTCCGGCGGCGGTACGCCGCACCATCGACGCCGGGGGCCGGGCCCTGTGCCGCTCGGTGTTCGAGCCGCTGCCGGGCGAGGGGCGGTGGCGTACCGCCCTGCTCGTGGACGGCAACGTGGGCATCGGCGGTGATCCGCTGACACTGCTGCGGCGGGTGGCCGAGGTGGTCGACGTGCGGGGCAGGCTCCTGGTGGAGGTCTCGCCGGTGGACGTGGACGAGCGGGTGCGGGTGCGGGTCGCCGACAGCCGGGGCCGGCTCGGGCAGCCCTTTCCGTGGGCGCGGGTCGGCGAACGGGCGCTGCTGCGGCTGGCGGCGCGGTCGGGGTGGGTGCGGGCCGAGCGGTGGCGGGCGGGCGGACGCCGGTTCGTGGCCCTGCACCGCGCGGGCGGCTGAAGGGGGGCGTCGCGGGTTGCGGGGCGGGCCGCCGCCCCGGCCCCCGCCCCCGGACCCCGCCGCCCCGGGCCGGACCCCGGGCGGCCCCCCGCGGGGGGCGCCCCCCCCCCCCCCCAGCGAGGGGGC
>NZ_JBHWGP010000005.1:36544-167139 GCF_042733155.1 Streptomyces sp. NPDC059740
GGGCGGGGGGGGGGGGGGGGGGGGCCGCGGGGGGGGGGGGGGGGGGACGCGGGTTCGTGGCCCGCCCCGGCGGGGGCGGCTTCTGGGGGGGGCCGCGGGTGGCGGGCCGGGCCTCCGCCCGGCCCGCAGCCCCGTCACCCGTCCTCCCGGTCCCGTACCGTCGGCCTCCCGCGTCGGCGCGCCGCCGACCCGACCAGCAGGACGGCGGCGCAGACAGCGATCGCGGCAAGCACCAGCAGCCAGTCGGCGGGGTAGTCCAGGGGCAGCACCGTGGCGTTGGCGGGCCGGCCGGGCCGCAGCAGGACGGGGGCGGCGACTGCCGTCACGCAGCCGCCGGTCAGCAGCGCGCCGCGCACCACCGCCCGGGGCCCCTCGCGCAGCCCGGCCAGCAACGTACCGGCGCCCAGGACCAGTGGTGCGACGACCCCGTCGTGCAGGACCACCGCCCCGGCCAGCCACCGCACGGCGCCCCAGGCCTCTGCGACCGAGGAGAGCAGCAGCGCGCCCCACGCCGTCGAGGCCAGGCCGAGCAGGGCGGTCAGCAGCCGCACCGTCCTTGCCGCCCCGGTGCCGCGGCCGGTCATGACACCTCCAGAAGGCCGACCCACTTGGTCTGCAGCACGCCTGGCCGGTTCGGGGCGATGATCCTCGCCGGGAACCCGTGGTCGGGTGAGAGCGGTTGCCCGTTGAGGGTGAGGGCCAGGAGGGTCAGGGGGTCGCGGGCGTGGGTGGGCGGCAACTCCGAGACGCGGTAGGGGCCGTGGGTCTGGAGGGAGGTCACCCGGACCCGGGAGCCGGGGGGTGCGGCGACGCGGTCCAGGAGGTCGGCGACGCGTACCCCCGTCCACCGGGCGGACTTGCTCCACCCCTCGACGCAGGCGATGGGGAGCTCCACCTCGTGTTGCGGCATGGCCCGCAGCTGGTCCAGTGAGAGGCGGCAGGGGCGCGGCCCGCTGACGGTCAGGTGCCAGCTCCCGGCGTCCAGTGCGGCTGTGCCCGCGGCCTCGGCGGTGCGGTTGACGGGGAGTTGCTGTTCCCCGTGGCCGGGGTGGCGCGGCGCCAGCAGGTCCAGCGGGGCCAGCGGCGTCAACGACTGGCCCACGGTGGTGACCGTCACGGCGGCCGCCGCGGCTCCCAGCCCGGCCAGGAAGGACCGCCGGTCCCGGGCGTCCGGGTCCGCCGGCGCGGCCCCGGCCCGGTGGCGGCGCCAGTGGGCCGCGACGACGGGGGCCTTGACCGCGAGGTGCAGCAGTACCGCGCCGGCCAGCAGCCAGGCGACGGCGAAGTGCACGGGGACGAAGGAGAACGGCCAGGGGTACCACTGGGCGGTGTTGAGCAGGCCGCTGAAGACCTCGAAGACGGCCGAGGCCACCAGCAGCGCCACCGAGAGCCGTTCCAGGGCGTGCAGGAGGGAGCGCACCGGCGGCCAGGTGAACAGCCGCGGGTAGACGACCCAGAGCTTCGCCAGCAGCAGCGGCACGGCCGCGGTGCCGCTCGCGACGTGGAGCCCCTGCGAGAGGCGGTAGCCCCAGACCGGCCGGGTGGGCAGGACGTCGAGGAGCGGGCCCGGCGGGTGTTTGAGGTAGTGGCTGACGACCCCGGTGACGAGGCACACCGCGAGGGCGGGGCCGAGGAGGCGGCCGACGACGGTGGCCGTCCGCGCGTCGTGCAGAGGGCTCGCCGACCCCGGTGGCCGCAGCAGCCGGACAGGTACCTTCATGCCCTCCATCTCACCTCCTGACGGCGGTGGTAGGGGGCTTGGGACTCTTACGGAACGCGAACGCCGGGCCGGGCGACCGCCCCGTCCGGGGCCGGTGGCGACCGGTGGGGGGGTGCGGTAGGAGCTGCCGCCGGGGAGGGCCTCAGACGAACTCGGGCAGCTGGGGTTCGAGGTTCTGCTGGGCCCAGATGACCTTCCCGGTGGGGGTGTAGCGCGTACCCCAGCGCACCGCCATCTGGGAGACCAGGAAGAGGCCCCGGCCGCCCTCGTCGGTGCTGGCCGCGTACTTCAGGTGGGGGGCGGTGCTGCCCCCGTCGGCCACCTCCGTGATGAGGGCGTGGTCCTTGATGAGCCGTACCGCCACGGGTGGGCCGCCGTGCCGGATGGCGTTGGTCACCAGTTCGCTGACGATGAGTTCGGTGCTGAAGGCGAGCGACTCCAGCCCCCAGTCGGTCAGTTGCCGGGAGACGGCGGACCGGAGCGGGGGGACGGCCGCCGGGTCGGCCGGGAGGTCCCAGGTGGCCACGTGATCGGCGGCGAGGACGCGGGTGCGGGCCACCAGCAGGGCGATGTCGTCCCGCTGCCGGTCGGGCAGCAGCGCGTCGAGCACGGACTGGCAGGTGTGCTCGGGCACCCCGGGCCCGTCCTGCGCGGCGCTGCTCTCCAGGGCGGCCCGGAGCCGGTCCAGCCCCTCGTCGATGTCGTGGTCGCGGTTCTCCACCAGGCCGTCGGTGTACAGGACGAGTTGGGTGCCCTCGGCCAGGGTCAGTTCGGTGGTCTCGAAGGGCATGCCGCCGACCCCCAGCGGCAGGCCCGCGGGGACGTCGGGGTAGTGCACCGTGCCGTCGGGCAGCAGCAGCGCCGGCGGCAGATGGCCGGCCCGGGCGACGTCGCACCGCCCGGTCACCGGGTCGTAGATGGCGTAGAGGCAGGTGGCGCCGCCGATGGGTGCGGTGTCGGGGTCCGCGGCCTCGTCGATGCCCATCACCAGTTCGTCGAGGTGACCGAGGATCTCGTCGGGGTGCAGGTCGAGCGCGGAGAAGTTGTGCACCGCCGTGCGCAGCCGTCCCATGGTGGCCGCGGCGTGCAGGCCGTGCCCCACCACGTCGCCGACCACCACCGCCACCCGCGCGCCGGACAGGGGGATGACGTCGAACCAGTCGCCGCCCACACCGGACTGTGCGGGCAGGTAGCGGGAGGCGACGTCCAGGGCGTTCTGCTCCGGCAGGGCCCGCGGCAGGAGGCTGTGCTGGAGGGTGACCGCCATGTCGTGCTCGCGGGTGTAGCGGCGGGCGTTGTCGATGCTGACGGCGGCGCGGGCCGCCAGTTCGTCCGCCACCGACCGGTCCTCGTGGTCGAAGGGGCCGGGGGCTCGGGAGCGCCAGAAGCTGACGACGCCGAGGAGGACGCCCCGGGCGCGCAGCGGGGCGGCGATGAGGGAGTGGAGTCCGGAGGCGGCCACGGCGCCGGACTCCGCGGGGTCGCCCAGGTCGCGGTCGCCGGCCTGCCGGACGTCGGGGACGAGCTGGGAGGTGCCGCCGGCCATGGCCACCGCCTGCGGGGAGGAGGGCGGCAGCCTCAGGGGCGTGCCGGCGGGCAGCAGGGGGTGGTCCTCGCGGGAGGTGCCGAGGGCGACGCGGACCGTGCGGGCGCCCGGCGGCGGCTCCTCGCCGCGGAGCACCGGTTCGGCCAGTTCGACGGTGACGTAGTCGGCGAACCGGCCCACCGCGACCTCGCAGAGGTGCTCGGCGGTGCGGGTCACGTCCAGCGTGGCGCCGATCCGGGTGCCGGCGGTGTAGAGCAGGTCCAGACGCTCCCTGGCCTGTTCGGCCCGGCCCGCCAGGGAGCGCAGCTCGCTGTAGTCGCGGAGGGTGGCGACCCGGCCTGCCGACGTCCGGTCCGGTCGGGTGGGCCGGGTGCTGACCGCGAGCGGGCGGCCGTGGGCGCGCACGATCTCGTCGGTGACGGACTCGGGCGAGGTCAGCAGCGAGACGACCTCCTGGGGCAGCCCGAGTTCGGTGACGTGGCGGCCGTTCGGCTCCTCGGGCAGTTGCAGGAGACGCGCCGCCTCGTCGTTGGCGAGCAGCAGCCGCCCATCGGGGTCGGTGATGGCGACGCCCTCGCGCACGGCATGGAGGACGGCGTCGTGGTGTTCGTACAGCCGGGTCATCTCGGCGGGCCCGAGGCCGTGGGTCTGCCGGCGCAGGCGGCGGCTGACGAGGGCGGCCCCCAGGGTGGCCACGGCCAGCGCGGCGAGGGTGCCGAGGACCAGGACGGGCAGCCGCTGGTCCACCGCCCCCTGGATGCGGTCGGTCGTGACGCCGGCCGCGACCAGGCCGATCACCTTGCCGCTCTCGGTGACGGGTACCACGGCCTGGACGAGGGGGCCGATGGCGCCCGTGAGGTGCTCGGTGGTCTGCTGCCCCCGGAGGGCGGGGCGGATGTCGCCGATGAAGTGCTTGCCGATGAGGTCGCGGCGGGGGTGGGTGTAGCGGATGCCGGCGGTGTTCATGACGACGACGAAGTCGACCTGGGAGTGGTGGCGGATGGCCTCCGCCTCCGGTTGCAGGACGCTCGTGGGGTCGGGTGAGGCCAGCGCCTCCGGCAGGCCCGGGGAGTGGGCGAAGGTCTCGGCCACCGCCAGGCTGCGGTCGCCGGCCTCCCGGTCGTCACCGGCGCGGGCCTGGAGGACCAGCGCCACGATGCCGGCGGCCACCAGCAACAGGACGATGAGGACCTGGAAGCCCAGCACCTGACCCGCGACGCTGCGCCCGTCCGCCTCTGGACGTCGCCGCCGCCCGCGCAGCCTCCACCGTTCGCCTCGCGTCACGAATCCTCGGTCCCGTATCCCGCCTGGTGTCCGTCCTTCCGTGGCGCGGTCACCCTGAGGAGGACGGTGGCACGCCCGTCATCGCATGATCATAGGTTCTCCGCGCCGCCTGACGCGCATTTCACCTCTTTTCGGTCATGCCGCCCCGCGGTGACTCCGCGCCGCGGTACGCCGGTGGTGCGGGAGCGGTCCGCGCTCCGGCCGACCCGCCACGCGCCGCCTCGTTCACCCGTGCGGCTGCTGCTGCGTGACCGGAGGGGCCCGGGCGGCGTTGGGGCGCACGGAAATCGCTCCGCGGGCCCGGCCGGACCGGGCCACGCGGCGCTCGCAGCCACACGCGGGAGGAACCCATGTCCGTGCACTCCAAGCTGCTCTCGGGCGGCCTGAGCCGTACCGCCGCCACCGTCGCGACGGCCCTCGCCCTGGGCGGAACGCTCTTCACCTCCGGGCCGGCCCAGGCGGCCGCCCCCCACCAGCCCTACGGGACGGTCACCGCCCGTACCGGCGTCAACGAGCGCATGTACCCGAGCACCGACTCCTCGGTCCGCGGCACGCTGCCCTACCAGGCCACCGTGGGGCTGCGCTGCAAGGTGCGCGCCCAGAACATCAACGGCAACACCGTCTGGTACCTGCTGCGCGACCGCAACACCTGGGTCTCGGCCGCGTACGTCGCCAACCACGGCCAGGTGCCGTACTGCAACCAGGTCCAGCGCTACGAGAACAACAACCGCCCCGGCGGGGCCGACTCCCACGCCATGGGCTGAGCACGCCGCAGGCCGGTACCCGCACCCCTCCGGTGCGGGTACCGGCGGCCCCGGGCGCGGACGCCGCACCCGGACACCTTCAGGCCGCCTCCGGTCCTCCCCGACGGGGACCGGAGGCGGCCTTTCGCCGTTCGTGCCGGGGGCGCGCGGCGGAGCCGGGGGGAACCGCAGTGCGACCGTGCGGGCTGCGGAATAGGCCTGCACAATCGGTGGGTTGGACGGTGCACGCGTCGAACGCGTCGCCGCCCGCACTCATCGAAGGTTCCCCTACGGAGGCCTCACGAATGACCCCTACGACCGACCAGCTCGCCGCCTCGGCGGAGAGCAACGCCGCGTCGTCCATATCCACCGCGGAGTCCCCCACGACTCCGCCTCCCGACAGCCCCGGGCGCGGCGTCGTCCCCGTCCTCGCCTTCGCGGGCATCACCGTGGCGGTGATGCAGACCCTCCTCGTCCCCGTGATCAAGGACCTGCCGGCCCTCCTGACCACCTCGCCGGCCAACGCCACCTGGGTGATGACGGCGACGCTCCTGGCCGGTGCGGTGGCCACACCCATCATGGGCCGGCTGGGCGACCTCCACGGCAAGCGGCGGATGCTGCTCGTCAGCCTGGCGGTGATGGTCGCCGGCTCGCTGCTGTGCGGCCTCACCGACGACCTGCTGACGATGATCGTGGGGCGGGCGCTCCAGGGGTTCGCGATGGGCGCCATCCCCCTGGGCATCGGCCTCATGCGGGACGTCCTGCCAGTCGAACGGCTGGGCTCGGCCATGGCGTTGATGAGCTCCTCGATCGGGGTGGGCGGCGGTCTGGCCCTGCCGGTGGCGGCGCTGGTGGCCCAGCACGCCGACTGGCACGCACTGTTCTTCTGCGCCGCGGGTCTGGGCGTGCTGGCCGTCGCCCTGGCGCTGGCGCTCGTCCCGGAGAGCCCGGTGCGGGCGGCGGGGCGCTTCGACGTGGTCGGCGCCCTAGGACTCAGCGCCGGCCTGGTCTGCCTGCTGCTGCCGGTGACCAAGGGCAGCGACTGGGGCTGGGGGTCGCCCCGGACCCTGGGCATGCTCGGTGCCGCCGTCGCGCTCCTGGTGCTGTGGGGCCTTCTCGAACTGCGCCTGCGCGACCCGCTGGTGGACCTGCGCACCACCGCCCGCCGCGAGGTGCTGCTCACCAACCTGACGTCGGTGATGGTCGGTGTCGCCTTCTACGCCATCTCCCTGGTCCTCCCGCAGCTGCTCCAACTCCCCCGGTCCTTCGGCGGACTCGGCCGGTCGATGGTGGTGGCGGGACTGTGTGTGGCGCCGCTCGGCCTGACGATGATGCTGACCGCGCCGCTGTACGCCCGCATCTCCGCCCGCCGCGGCCCCAAGACCTCCCTGATCGCCGGGATGCTGGTGATCGCGGTCGGGTACGGCGCGGGCACCGGGCTGATGAGCGCGACTTGGCAGACCGTCCTGGTCTCGGTGGTGGTGGGCGCCGGCATCGGCCTGGCGTACTCCTCGCTGCCCGCCCTGATCATCGGAGCCGTGGACCCCTCGGAGACGGGTGCCGCCAACGGGCTGAACACGCTGATGCGTTCGCTGGGGACGTCCGTATCCAGCGCCGTGATCGGCATGGTGCTGGCCCGCACCGCGACGCACGCGGGCGGTGCGGTGGTCCCCACCCTCCACGGGTTCCGGACCTCCTTCCTCATCGCCACCGGCGCCGTCGCCGTCGGCCTCCTGCTCGCCCTCTTCCTCCCGTCACGCAGGACGACCGTCCAGCCGCGTCTGCTGGCCGGCGGCGAGAACTCCCCGGCCGTCGAGGGGCCGGCGCTGGCCGGTGAGGCCATGTCCGCGAACCAGGCGGCGCCGGCGGCGGCCTTCGTCGCCCACGGCTTCACGGGCCACGTCACCGACGAGGCGGGGCGTGCGGTGCCCGGGGCGCGGGTGACGCTGGTGGACCGGTCCGGCCGCCAGGCGGGCCGGGCCCGCACCGACCGGACGGGGTGGTACGCGCTCGACACGGCGGCTCCCGGCACGTTCGTGCTCTCGGTCGCCGCGGCGGGCCACCGCCCGTACGCCTCCACGGCGGTGGCGGTGGCCGGCGGGGGCCCCGGGCCGCTCGACGTCCGCCTCACCCGGGCCCGCCGTCTCCCCGGCGTCCTGCGGGGCGGCGGCGGCAGACCGGTCGCGGCCGGCGTGGTGGTGGTCACCGACGCGGCCGGCGAGGTGATCGCGGGCACGACCACCCGGGCCGGCGGCCAGTGGGAGCTGACGGATCTGCCGCCGGGTGCCTACACGCTCACCCTGAGCGCGCCGGGACACCTGCCGGCGGCCCGGTACGTGGAGGTGGACGAGGGCGGGGACCCGGCTCAGCGCCCCCACGAGGTCACGCTGACTCCTGCGGCGGCGCTGCGCGGACGGGTCCGCGACCGCGACGGCCGGTTGACGGGACTGGCCGTAGTCTCGCTCACCCGTGCGGACGGCGCCGTCCTCGGCGCCGCGGTGACCGGGCGGGACGGCGCCTTCGCCTTCGACCACCTGACCGCAGGGGCGTACACGCTCCGCGTCTCCGGACCGGCCGCCGCCGCGGTGCGGGTGGACCTCTCCGACGGCGCCCGCCGGGAGCTGGACGTGGTGGTGGCGGACGAACCGGGGGCAGGGCACGAGGACCTCCTGCCGGTGTGACGCCGTCCGGGACGGCGGCACCGACACGCGTCCCACGCCGCCGAACCGGCGTGGCGGCGCGGGCCGCACGGACCCCGCGCCGCCGGCCGGGCACCGTCACCGAGCACGAAGCCCCCGCCCGCGACGCGGGCACCGGGCCGCGATGGGATGGACGGGACTGTCCGGCGGCTCCCCTCAGCCCTTGCCGCCGCGGGTGAAGCGGGTGACGGCCCGCCGCTCGGTCTTCCGCAGTTTCCGCCACGCCTTCGGCCACCGTTCCTCGGCCCCGCGCGCCGCTTCCTGCGCCCGGGCGTGCAGCAGGCCGTAGCCGTACGTGGGCCGGCCCGCCGCCTCGGCGCGGTCGGCCAGCAGCGGCAGCTCGCCCTGGGCGACGACGGCGTCCTGGTGGGCGCCGAGCACCTGTTGCAGCCGTTTGCCGCGCTTGGCGAGCCGTGCCGCGGGCCGGCCCGCCGCCGGCCGGGCGGTCTCGGCGGCGTAGCGCAGCCGTTTGGCGGCCTTGCGCGCCTCGTGCAGGGCACGGTCGCGTGGCGGGCCGACCGGAGCGGTGCGGGCCCGCTCGACGCGCCGGGTCAGCCTGCGGTGTTCCCGCACGACCGCCTTGCGTAGTTCGCCGGCGGCCTCTCGACGCGCCCGCGGACCGAACGGCGGTGCGGCCAGGTGGGCGTCGAGGAGGTCCAGGAGGGCGAAGTACCGCTCGCTGTCCAGCACCTGCACGACCCTGTGCCACGCCTCGCGGTAGGCAGCGGTCTCCTGTGCCGCCACCCGGCCCGCGAGCGTGCGCGTCACGGCGGCGGTGGCGGGCTCGGTGGCCAGTTCCCGGGCGTCGGCGTGCAGCCGTGCGGCGAGCACCTCGTGGTCGCGCGCCTCGCCCAGCACCTGTCCCAGCCACTTCAGTTCGCTGGTGAGCCGACGGGTGGCGCCCGCTTCGTGCAGCCGCCGGTAGCTGGTCAGCGCCGCGCGAAGCCTGCGGGCGGCCACCCGCATGCGGTGGACGGAGTCCGCCTCGTCGGCCCGGACGGCGGCGTCCGCGTCGAGGAGTACGGCGCGCTGCTCCCGCAGCCGGGTGAGGACCGCTTCGCCGGCGCTGCCAGGCGGAGCCGCCGTCTGCGGCTGCGGGGCTCGGCCGCCGCTCTCCATCGCCTGCCGCAGCTTGGAGGCGCCGGGACGCACCGTCAGCCCGGCGTCGGCCATCCGGTGGTCCACCGCCTCGAGCAAGGAGGCTTCTCCGTGGACGAGTTCGGCCTCCACCTCCGACCAGGCCATCAGGTGTGCGGAGTTCCCCTGCCCGCCGTCGTCACCGGCCTGCTCGGACTCCGTCTCCGGGTGCGTCCCTGCCGCCCGGATCCGCTCCAGGCCCGGAATCTGGGCGCTGACGTGGTCGTGTGCGACCTCGGCCAGGGTGCGGCCGGTGTCGTCCAGGAGCAGCCGGCGGGTGCGGCGGGTGTGCAGGTGCGCCACGGGAACCAGGTCGGCGCCGCGGGAGCGGGCCCGCACCCGGCGGGCCAGTTCGGCCGGCAGCCCGTCGTCGTCACCGGTGCCGAGCGGCACCCGGTACTCCTGGCGCGACGCCGGATCTCCGCCGGTGGAGGGCACCTTGAGGTGCCACCCGGCATCGTGACCGCCCGTCCTGCGGCGGAGGGTGACGCCCAGCCCCAGGAGTCGCAGGTCGGTGGTGTCGTAGTAGAGGGCGTCCAACTCCTCGGTGGCGGCCTGGCGGACCTCGGTGACGCCGGGCAGGCCCCGCAGTTCCGGCAGGCTCACCTCACCCGGCCCCTGGTAGGTGTGCTCGGTCTCCGTGTGGCTCTGTCCCATGGTGCACGCGTTCCCCGGCCGGAGCCGCGTATACGGACAGAGCGGTCAGACCTCGTCCGTTCGGCGCTCTGCTCGCACACCGGTGGGGGCGGTGTGCCGTCTGAGGGACGGGCGTGGGGGCGGGCGGGGGCGGGGGGGCCCCGCCCGCCCCCCCCGCGAACCCGCCCCGGGTGGCCGCGGGGGGGGGTGGGCGGCGCCCCCGGGCCCCCCCCCCCCCCCCCCCCCCACAACCCCCCCCGGNNNNGTGGGTGGGGGGGGGGGGGGGGGGGGGGGGGGGGGGGGGGGGGGGGGGGGGGGGGGGGGCCGGGGGGGGGGGGGGGGGGGGGGGGGGGGGGGGGGGCCCCCCCCCCCCCCCACCCCTGGTCTCAGCCGCAGTTGGAGCCGGCGTTGGCGTAGGACTGCCCGCTGATGGCCCCGCCCCAGGCCACGCAGACGCCGCGGCCGTTGACCGTGACCGGCCCGGCGTAGGTGGTGTAGTTGCCCTTGTCGGTGTCGGTGCCGAACTTGGTGGACACCGTGGCCGACATGGGCACGGCGGTTCCCGCCTTGGCGCGCTGCGTCACGACGCAGTTGGTGCCCTTGGCGGAGTTGTAGGTGAGGTAGACGGTGCCCAGGCTGCCGATGGGCGCAGAGTTGATCACGGTGTACCCGCTGCCGCAGGCACCGTTGTAGGCCGCCGCACGCGCGGCCGTGGCCTTGGCCGAGGTCGCGGCGCCCTTGGCGGGGGCGGGCTTCGCGGCGGCGGAGGCGGCGGAACCGTGGCCTCCTGCTGCGGCAGGGGTGGCAGCCGAGGCGACCCCGGCGGTGGCGGCGAGGCCGGACCCCGCGAGCAGCACGGTTGCGAGCACCGCAGCGGACTTCTTCAGACGCATGGTGTGACTCCCCCTCTTGCTGGTCGTGTGCCGCACCGGTGTGCCGCACACCAAAAGGGACGTCACCGACCTCCGTGCGGTTCCGTCGCTTTTCCGCCATCCTCGCCCGTAGGGAACTGATCACCCGTGGCGGCTGGAACCGGTAAGAAGGGGCAGGTCAGGGTTGGTCGCGCGCCTGCTCGGTGGCCCGGTGGGCGGCGTCCCGCTCGGAACTGGCGCGGCTCGTGCTCAACGCGCCACCAGAGTTCTCCAGGTGGGCGCGGACGAACCACTGGAACAGTTCCAGGCTGCGCAGTTGCTCGATGAGCATGTCCTGGGTGACCGGATCGCTCTCCTCGGTCGCCCTGGCGGCTGCGCGGTGGTCCTCGATGATTCCCGTGTACACCAGGTCCAGGGCGCCCAGGTGCTCGATGGACTCGGCGCGGCCGATGGCGTAGTCGTCCCAGGTGCGTTCCGCCACCAGCACCCCGGGCGTGCCGGAGGGCGAACCACCGAGGGTGGAGATGCGCTCGGCGGTGGTGTCGGTCATGTCCCGCACGGCGTCGACCTGCGGGTCGAGCATCTCGTGGACGGCGATGAAGTGGGGCCCCACCACGTTCCAGTGCACGTGCTTGAGCGTGAGGTGCAGGTCGGTGAGGGCGTGCAACCGGGTGCGCAGCAGCTTGATGACCTCGCTGCCCGCCTGCGGGGTCATGCCGGGAACGGTGTACTGGGGAGCGGAGCCACTGGGGGTCACGGTGGGATGCCTCTCTTACTGGGCGCGGTTCCTTCCGGCCCGCCTGCGGGGCGGACCGCCGCCGCCCATGCGATCACCGTCCGCCCGCCCCCGCCCGCCGTGCCCGGCGTGTCCACCGCCGTTCGGGGGAGACACGCCGGGCCGGCCGGACGTACACCGGCCCGGGGATACACCCGGCACGCCGTCCCGGGCGGGGGAAGCGGGCCGGGGCCGCCCCGGTCGGGACCGGGACCATGCCGGGGTCGCGTCGGGTCCGTTCTCAGCCCCTGGTCAGGCCCGGGTCGCTGGTACCGGTGGCGCCGGTCTCCACGTGACCGGCGAACCGCCGCAGGAAGCCGGGGTCGTCCTCACACCGCACCGTCAGGTCGTACCAGCGGTGGGCGCGCCGGGCGGCGACCGCGTGCCGGCTGCTCCGGCCGGCCCGCACGGTGAGCCGGTGCTCCGCGTCGCCGTACCCGTCGGTGACGGTGAGGTGGCAGTCCGCCCGCCCGTGGCTGGCGAGAACCAGCTCCACGCCGCCGGTGGCCCGGTTCTCGTGCGCGGTGACCCGCAGGTCGGCGGTCACCTTTCCCCGGAAGGTGCGCAGGAAGCCGTTGGGCCCGTGGACGGTCAGGTCGTACGAGCCGTCGGACGCCGTGGCCCAGCTGTCGGACAGTTTCTTCCCGCCCTCGACGGTGTAGGTCCACGGGCCGTCGCTGCGGATGGCGGAGGTCACCAGGAACGCGGCGCCCACGGCGTCGGAGAAGGTGAGGACGAAGCGGCCCGCGTCGGTGTCGGGCGCCCCCTCGACCACGCTGGCGTAGCGCAGCGGCCGGGCCGGCCGGGTGCCCGCCTCGGGGGTCGGCACGCTGCCCTGGGCGGGCGGCTCGGGCACGTAGTCGGGGTGGCGGTCCCGGTCCGGCGGTGCGTAGGCGTCGGTGGAGGGCAGCGCGGTGGGGGCGGCGTGGGCCTTGCTGAAGTCGAAGGCCGAGGTCAGGTCGCCGCACACGGCCCGCCGCCAAGGGGAGATGTTCGGCTCCCGCACCCCGAAACGCTTCTCCATGAAGCGCAGGATCGAGGTGTGGTCGAAGGTCTCCGAGCAGACGTAGCCACCCGTGCTCCACGGGGAGAGCACCAGCATCGGTACGCGCTGGCCCAGGCCGTAGGCCCCTGGGGCGTAGCCGGCCACTCCGCCGGTGTAGAGATCCGCGCCGACGTCCACGGTCGACAGGCCCTGGGCGGCGGAGCTGGGCGGGTAGGGCGGGACGACGTGGTCGAAGAACCCGTCGTTCTCGTCGTAGGTGAGGAACAGCGCCGTCCTGCTCCAGACCTCCGGGTCGCTGGTGAGCGCGTCGAGGACCTGGGAGACGTACCAGGCGCCGTAGTTGGCCGGCCAGTTGGGATGTTCGCTGTAGGCCTCGGGGGCGGCGATCCAGGAGATCTGCGGCAGTTTCCCGGACTTGACATCGGCAGCCAGCACGTCGAAGAGGCCGTCGCCGTTCCTGACATCGGTACCCGTGCGGGCCTTTTCGTACAGCGGATCGCCCGGCTGGGCGTTGCGGTAGGAGTTGAAGTAGAGCAGCGAGTTGTCCCCGTAGTTGCCGATGTAGGCGTCGTCGCCCCAGCCCCAGCCGCCGTCGGCGTCCAGACCCGCGCCCTTGTCCTGGTAGATCTTCCAGGAGACACCGGCCTGCTCCAGGCGCTCGGGGTAGGTGGTCCAGCCGTACCCCTTCTCCTCGTTGCCCAGGACGGGCCCGCCGCCCTTGCCGTCGTTGCCGACGTACCCCGTCCACATGTAGTAGCGGTTGGGGTCGGTGGAGCCCATGAGCGAGCAGTGGTAGGCGTCGCAGACGGTGAAGGCGTCGGCGAGCGCGTAGTGGAACGGGATGTCCTCACGGGTGAGGTACGCCATCGTGGTGGCGGACTTGGCCGGGATCCACTGGTCGTACTTGCCGTTGTTGAAGGCCCGGTGGGTGCCCGCCCAGTCGTGGTTGAGGTCCTGGATGAACTGCAGGCCGAGATCGTCGGCGTCCGGCCGGAAGGGCAGCACCTCCTTCGCGCCGTCGGGCTGGTGCCAGACCGGCTTTCCGTTCGGGAAGGTCACGGGGCGCGGGTCCCCGAAGCCCCGCACGCCCCGCAGGGCACCGAAGTAGTGGTCGAAAGAACGATTCTCCTGCATCAGCACGACGATGTGCTCGACGTCCTTGAGGGAGCCGGTGGCCCGGTTCGCGGGGATCGAGGCGGCCCGGCTGATGCTCTGCGACATGGCGGAGAAGGCCGCGGTGGCGGCGCCGAGCTGTAGGAAGCGGCGCCGGTTGAGGTCTGGCATGAGGTGGGGTTCCCCCTTGGAACTGGTCGCGGTCTGGGCTGCACGCGCAAGGTAACCGAGATCATCCACGGCACGGAACATCCCGGTGACCACGCGATGACCATCAGGACATCAGCAGATCGGCGGGAAGAACACTGTCACCAAGGCCCCGGAGCACCCCTGACCGCGACTGCCGTCCCGCCCCCCGGCCCATGTCGCGCCTATTGACAGGAAGTTGCCGACGGCGAAACACTCCGGCAATGGGAGAGCGCTCTCCAAGCCGTTCTCCCGACCCGGCGGACCCCTCGTGCACCCGGGCCCGCCGGCCCCGCAGTCGCCCGGCGACCGCGATCGGCGGCGCCCGCACCAGCCGCCCCGCCCCGCCGCCGGCCCCCGGGCGCCTGGCCGCCCACCCCCACCCGAGCCGAAGACCGGCAGGAGGTCTCCATGGCAAGGAGATCCGGCACCACTTCCGCACTGTTGGTCGGTACCGCGATGGCCATGACGGCCCTCGGCCTCGGCGGCGTCACCCTCGCCGCCCAGGCCGGTCCCGACACCGCGCCCCAGGTCACCGCGCAGACCGCCGCCCACTCAGGCCACACCATGGCCGCCCCCCGGTACGCCTCCGGCGACGACCCGGACGGCGACGGCTACATCATGGCCGACCCCCCGGTCACCGGGGTGAAACCGTCCGACGCGACCCCGCCGCACCGCTACTTCCACGAGTTCCAGGCCAACTGCAACTTCACCCACGCCGCCCCGGACGACCCGATCGTCTACCCGGGACAGCCCGGCGCCTCCCACAACCACACCTTCATGGGCAACACCACGACGGCCGCGGACTCCACCACGGCTTCGCTCAGTGCGGGTGAGAGCGTCTGCAAGGCCCCGGACGACCTGTCGGCCTACTGGGTGCCCACCGTCTTCAACGGGGACAAGCCCGTCTACCCGGTCGGGCCGCAGACCATCTACTACAAGGCGGGCGTCACCGACTACACCAGCGTCCGGCCGTTCCCGAAGGGACTGCGGTACGTGGTCGGCTCGCCGATGCAGACCAGGGACGAGTTCCGCAACCTCAAGGGCTGGGTCGAGGGCTGGGAGTGCGGCAACAGCTACGGCAACATCGACTTCCCCGCGACCTGCCCGAGCACCCCGGACACCCAGCTCAACATCCGTCTCCAGGCTCCGAGTTGCTGGGACGGCATCCACCTGGACACCCCCGACCACAAGAGCCACATGGCCTATCCGGTGGTGAAGCCGGGGACGAACGACAACGTCTGCCCCGCCGACCACCCGGTGGCGGTGCCCATGGTCGAGTTCAAGATGGCCTTCCCCGTCAACGGCGACATGTCGAAGGTGCGGCTGGCCAGCGGCGCCTCCTACACCTTCCACTACGACTTCTTCAACGCCTGGGACGATCCGACGCTCAAGGCGCTGGTCGACCACTGCATCGTCGGCGGCCTGCAGTGTGACGCCCGCGGTTACGACGAGACCAACCCGCAGGCGGGCGCCGCCCTGGGCCCCGACTACCGGCTGCCGTAACCCGGCGCCGGCCGCCTCCACCCGCTCCGACCCCGACCGCACCACGACCTGGCCGGTGACCTCTCCGGCGGTCACGGACCCACCCCGCCGGGGCCATAGAGCGCTCTCCGGGCCGGCTGCGGCGGCAGCCGGCCCGGAGAGCAACCCGTTCCCCCAACCCGACTCCCCCCACCCGCTCCCTGGAGGAACCATGCACCTGCGCGCACCGCTGACCGCGGCGGCGCTGCTGGCCGCAGCAACCCTCGCCCTGCCCGCGCCCGCCGCCCACGCGGCCGGCAACGTGGTCAGGGTGACCGGATCGCAGGGCAACTGGCAGTTGTCCGTGAACGGTTCGCCGTACACCGTCAAGGGCGTCACCTGGGGCCCGTCCCCCAACGACGCCACCAAGTACATGCCGGACCTGAAGTCCATGGGCGTCAACACCGTCCGCACCTGGGGCACCGACGCCACCAGCGCGCCCCTCTTCGACGCCGCTGCGGCCAACGGCATCAAGGTCATCGCGGGCTTCTGGTTGCAGCCCGGCGGCGGTCCCGGATCCGGTGGCTGCGTCAACTACGTCACCGACACCACGTACAAGAACGACATGCTCACCGAGTTCCCCAAGTGGGTGAACACCTACAAGGACAACCCCGGCGTCCTGATGTGGAACGTCGGCAACGAGTCGACGCTCGGCCTCCAGAACTGCTACAGCGGCGCGGAGCTGGAGACCCAGCGCAACGCCTACACCACCTTCGTCAACGACGTGGCGAAGAAGATCCACAGCGTGGACCCCAACCACCCGGTGACCTCCACCGACGCGTGGACGGGCGCCTGGCCCTACTACCAGAGGAACGCCCCCGACCTGGACCTCTACGCCGTCAACTCCTACAACGACGTCTGCAACGTGAAGTCGGCCTGGGAAGCGGGTGGTTACACCAAGCCGTACATCATCACCGAGACCGGTCCGGCCGGCGAGTGGGAGACGCCCGACGACGCCAACGGTGTGCCGCAGGAGCCCAAGGACACCGACAAGGCGGCCGGTTACACCAAGGCGTGGAACTGCATCACCGCGCACAAGGGCGTCGCCCTGGGAGCGACCGTCTTCCACTACGGCACGGAATACGACTTCGGCGGCATGTGGTTCAATCTCATCCCCGCCGGTGAGCGACGCCTGTCGTACTACACCGTGAAGAAGATGTACGGCGGTGACACTTCGCACGACAACACCCCGCCCGTCATCTCCGACCTCTCGGTCCCGAACCCCTCCTCGGTCCCGGCGGCGCAGACCCTGACGGTCAAGGCCCCGGCCACCGACCCGGACGGGGACGCGATCACCTACGAGGTCCTGGTGGGCAGCAAGTACATCGACAACTCCTCCGCCCTCACCTCGGTCCCCTCCACCCAGCAGGGCAACGGCACGCTGACGTTCACCGCGCCGGACAGGCCCGGCGTGTGGAAGCTGTACGTGAAGGCGAAGGACGGGCACGGCAACGTCGGCGTCGAGACCCGGTCGATACGGGTCGTGCCGCCGCCGGTCAACGGCACGAACGTCGCCCTGCACAAGCCCGCCACCGCCTCCTCGCAGCAGAGCGACAGTTACGGCGGCTGCCCCTGCCTGGCCGGCGGTGCCGTGGACGGCAGCCTCCAGACCCGCTGGTCCAGCGACTGGAGCGACCCGCAGTGGCTCCAGGTCGACCTCGGCGCGACCACGGCCCTGCACCACGTACAGCTCGCCTGGGAGGCCGCCTACGGCAAGGCGTACACCGTCCAGGTCTCCGGTGACGGCCAGAACTGGACGACGGTGCACGAGGTGAAGGCCGGCAACGGCGGGATCGACGACTTCGACGTCAACGCCAGCGGACGCTACGTGCGGTTGAACGCCACTGCCCGCGGCACCGGTTACGGCTACTCGCTCTACGAGTTCGGGATCTACAGCTGAGGTCCGCCACCGGGCGGCGCCGCCCGTCGCCCGGGGCGCCACCGGGGCCGGGTGAGCCGTGGCCCGGCGGGACCCGCCGGTGTCCTCGTGGCCGCCCGGCCGCCCCCGCCCGGCCGTGAGGCGGTGGCCACCCGCACTTGCCGCGGGTGGCCACCGCCTCCTCCCGGTCGCGCGGGAGGAGGCGGCAGGGCTCCTCGGACAGCGCCCCGGAGCGACGCGGTAAACGCCCGGCGCTCGCGGTCCGAACGCCGGTCCGCGGAGAAAGGCGAAGGCGGACGGGGCGCGGCACGGCGGAAGCCGGCACGGTCCGCGGCTCCGGGAGCCCGCCCCTCCTCCCCGCTCACGCCGACTCCCGCACCACCAGCTCCGGTTCGAAGATCCTCGAGGTGAGGTCCCGCGTTCCGTCCTGCACCTGTTCATGGAGGAGGCGGACCATCTCGGCCGCCATCTCCTCCACGGGCTGGCGCACGGTCGTCAGTGGCGGGCGACAGGCGAGGGCGGCGCTGGAGTCGTCGAAGCCCACGACGGCCACGTCCTGCGGCACCCGGCGACCGCGTTCGCGCAGGACCTGGCAGGCTCCCTGGGCCATCAGGTCGTTCGCCGCGAACAGGCCGTCCAGATCGGGGTGTTCGGTCAGCAGCCGGGTCATGCCCGCCACTCCGCTGGCGAGGGTGAAGCCGCCCTCGGCGACCGGTACGTAGGGCTGGCCGTGTCGGGCCATCGTGTCGCGGAAGCCCGCCAGCCGGTCCTGGCCGGCGGGCACGTCCAGCGGGCCGGAGATGGTCGCCACCCGGCGGCAGCCGCGGGAGAGCAGGCGTTCGGCGGCGAGCCGGCCGCCGTCGTGGTGGGCGAGGTCGACGTAGCTGAGCGGCGCCGGCCGGGCGGGCCGGGCGAAGAGCACCGCGGTCAGGCCCTCGGCGGCGAGCATGTCGGGCAACGGGTCGGCGGCGTGGGTGGAGACGATGAGAGCGCCGTCGGCGTCCCGGTGGCGCAGGTAGTCCACGACCTGCTCCCTGGCCGCGGTCGTCTCCGCCATCATCAGCACCGGGTGCATGGCGCGCGGGCGCAGCGCTCCGACGACACCGCTGACCACGCGGCCGAAGAAGGGGTCGGCGAAGACACGGGCGGCGAAGGCGTTCTGTTCGCTCGGGGAGTCGTCCCCCGCTCCGGAGACGACGAGCGCCACCGTCCCGGCGCGGCGGGTCACCAGTGAGCGTGCCGCGCGGTTGGGCACGTAGCCGGTGCGTTCCACCGCGAGCCGCACCTGCTCCTGGATGACGGGGTCGACGTTGCGGACGCCGTTGATGACGCGGGAGACCGTGGCGCGGGAGACCCCGGCCTCCCGCGCCACGGTCTCCAGCGTCGGCATGTCTTCGCGCATGAACGCAGCTTATCGGCCACGTCCGTTGCTGGGGAGAGCGATTTCCTCATCGACGACCAGTTCGGTGCACAGCGGGAGGTCTCCGGCGGACCGCCCCACCAGCACACGGTAGCGGCCGGCCGCGACCCGCCAGCCCCGCTCGGCGGTGGACCAGTGCCGCAGCGCCCGCAGCGGGAGGGGCACGACCGCCGTCACGGTGGCGTCCGGTTCTGCCTCGACGTGCGCGTAGCCCGCGAGCCACCGCACCGGACGTTCCACCTGCCCGTCCGCACGGGACAGGTAGACCTGGACGAGTTCACGTCCGCGGCGGGTGCCGGTGTTGCGCAGCTCGACGTGGACCTCGTGGCCGGCACCCTCGCCGGCCCGCCGGACGACGCGGGCCGTGCGGTGGTCCCACTCGGTGTAGCCCAGGCCGTGGCCGAACCAGTAGGCGGGTTCGGCCCGGGCGCGCAGCCAGGCGCGGTAGCCGACGTGCAGCCCTTCGGTGTACGGCAGGGTGCCGGCGGGGCCGGTGGTGGCGGTGACCGGTGCGTCGGCCAGGGCGCCCCAGGTGGTCGGCAGCCGTCCGCCGGGTTCAGCTGCGCCCAGCAGGACGTCGGTGATCCCGGGCCCGGCCTCCTGCCCGGGGAACCAGGCGAGCAGGACGGCGGCGACCTCCTCGCGCCAGGGCAGTTCCACCGGGCCGCCGCAGTTGAGGACGGCGACGGTCCGGGGCTGGACGGCGGCGACCGCCCGGACCAGTTCGTCCTGGCGGCCGGGCAGCCGCAGGGTGGTGCGATCGCGTCCCTCCGACTCGCTCTCCTCGGTGGTGCCGACGAACACGACCGCCGCGTCGGCCGCGGCTGCCGCAGCCACCGCGTCGGCGAGCGCCCGGTCGTCGGGCGGGGCCGGCGGGGCGGCGGTGAGCACCGTGGCGCGGCCGGCGTCGGGGACGAGACGGCGCCTGGCCACCACGAGTACGTCCCGGCCGGCGGGCAGGGTCACGGTGGCGCAGCGCTGCGGCGGTCGCACGTGGACGACGGCCGGGTCGTCGGTCTCCCGTGGCTGGATCTCGTCCATGACGAGGTGGCCGTCCACCTGGAGCGACAGCCGGCCGTACCCGGCGACGCCGAAGGTCCACCGGCCCGGAGTGCCGGGCCGGAGCACCGCGCTGATCTCGACCGTGTCGGCGCCGGGAACCAGCCGTGGTTCGAGCTGGCGGCCGGTGGGGCGGTGCTCGGCGTACAGCTCCTCCCCCGCCTCGTCGAGCATGCGCAGCAGGACACCGGGGGCGCCGCCTCTGGGGTCCCGGGCCAGGCGCCCGTCGACCGGGGCCGGCAGGGCCCCGGTGGCCGGGCCCGGTGCGTACCCGACCCGCGTCGTGGGTGCCAGCGCCCTCTGCAGGGCCTCCAGCGGGGAGATCACCGGCAGGGTGAACACCTCGGCGCTGCCGCCACCCTGGACACGCACGTCCCGGGCGTGGGTGCCGATGACGGCGAGCGAGTCCAGGGTCGCCGGGCGCAGCGGCAGGGTGCCGTCGTTGGCGAGCAGGACCGAACCGGCGGCGACGGCCCGCCGCAGGAGCACGCCGGCGGTCGCGACGCCACCGGGGGCCGCACCCTGCCGGGGTGTTCCACCGTTGCGGACCTCCCCGTTCCCGGGAGCCGCGGCGGCGGTGCCGGCAGGCGCGGGCGGGAGACCCGCGGCCAGGGGCACACCGGTGGTGCCGGCGGCGGTGACGGCCGGCTCCCGGACGCCCGGGGCGGCACCGGTGAGGTCCGGGACGAAGTCCAGGCCGTCCAGAGCCCCCAGGCGCGCGGCGAGGCGCAGCAGCCGGCGCACCTTCTCGTCGATTGCCTCCGGTGTCACCAGAGCCGACTCCACCGCGCGCACGAGTTCCTCACCCCAGGGTGTGTCCGGCCCGGGCATGGCGAGGTCCTGCGCCGCGAGGGCGGCCGCCACTGTCGTGCGCACGGCCCCCCAGTCGCTGACGACGACACCTTCGAAGCCCCAGTCGCCCTTCACCACCTCGGCCAGCAGGGGATGCTCCGTCATGGTCGTGCCGTTGAGGGTGTGGTAGCCCGTCATCAGCAGCGCGACCCCGGCCTCGACCGCGTCCTCGAAGGGGGCCAGGTACAGCTCGCGCAGGGTGCGTTCGTCGACCCGGACGTCGACGGTCAGGCGGTCGGTCTCCGACTCGTTGGCGGCGAAGTGCTTGGCGGTCGCGGCGACGCCTTGTGACTGCACGCCCCGGACCAGCGCGGCGCCGGTACGGCCGACCAGGAGCGGGTCCTCGGAGTAGCACTCGAAGTGCCGGCCGCCCAGGGGCGTGCGATGGAGGTTCAGGGTGGGTGCCAGGAGGACGTCGACCCCCTTGGCCCGGGCCTCCTCCGCCAGGACTCCGCCGAGCCGTTCCACCAGATCCTCGTCCCAGGTGGCCGCCATCGCCGAGGGGGAGGGCAGCACGAGGGAGACCCGGCGGTCGTCCCAGGAGTCGCCGCGCACCCCGACCGGCCCGTCGGACATCGCCAACGCCCGCAGCCCCACGGCCGGTTCGTCCGGAGTGTGCCACACGGTGGCACCCGACAGCAGGCGGACCTTCTGCCGAAGGTCCAGCTTGCCCAGCAGCCGCTCCCACTCCGCCTCGCCCACTCCGCGCCTCCTCGGCTCCCCGTGATGGGAGAGCGCTCTCCCATCGCCAAGCGTCCCGGGCCGTCGCGGCGCTGTCAATGTCGCCGCTTCCCCTCCCCCGCGGCCGGCGGCGCCCGGCGGGCGGGTGCTCAGAGGAGTTCGGACACCAGGCAGGCGTTGGTGCCCGGTTCGAGCGCCCGGAAGAGGTGCGGCAGGTCGCCGGGGTAGGCGACGTAGTCGCCGGGCCCGAGTTCGACCGGGTCGTCCGCGAGTCCGACCAGGGCGCGCCCCGAACCGAGCAGGACGTGCTCGACCACTCCGGACATGTGCGCCTCGGAGAGCCGCCCCGGACCGGGTTCGGCAGCGATGCGGTACACGTCACAGCGCGCGTGGGGCGAGCAGGAGGCGAGCAACGCGGCCTGGTAGTCGCCGTGTTCGGAGGAGAACTGCGCCCCTTCCCCGGCACGGACCACCTGGACCCGGCGGCGGGGCGGGTCCAGCAGTCGCGAGAAGGGGGCGTCCAGGGTGACGCACAGCGCCCACAGGGTCTCCAGGCTCGGGTTGCCCACCCCGGACTCGAGCTGGGACAAGGTCGACTTGGCGATCCCCGCCCGGCGCGCCACCTCGGTCAGGGTGAGCCCGGCCCGGGCACGCTCCCGCCGGAGTGCCGCGGAGACGACATCCATGGGCGGACCTGCTGGTGACTCCACTCGTTCGCTCCATCAGTCGTTTGTTCATCTTGACGAACAAGAACTCGTACGTTCATTCTAGGCGTCATGCGTTCGTTGTACCGAACTCTGGGCCGGTCGGCCCTGCGCGCCATCGCCCTCGCCTGCCTGGCGGTGGCGGTCACCGGCATGTCCTACGGTGCCGTGGCAGTCGGCCGGGGCTTCCCGCTGTGGGTGCCGATGGCCACCTCCTTGCTGGTGGTCGCCGGTTCGGCGGAGTTCTTGTTCGTCGGGATCGTGGGTGCCGGTGGAAACCCGGTGGCCGCGGTCCTCGCCGGTCTCCTCGTCAACGCCCGGCACGTGCCCTTCGGCCTGTCCCTCGGCCCCTTTCCGGGCCGCCGACCGCTACGGGCCCTGGCGGCCCACTGCACCAACGACGAGTCGGTGGTGTTCGCGCTGTCGCAGCGTGATCCGGCACGGCGCCGGGCCGCCTTCTGGGCCTGCGGGCTGGGCGTCCTCCTCACCTGGCCGCCCGGGGTCCTCCTCGGCGCGCTGATCGGAGACGCGGTCGGCGACACCCGCGCCTTCGGACTCGACGCCGTCTTCCCCGCGATCCTGACCGCGCTGATCCTGCCCTCGCTACGGGAGCGGACGACCCGGCGTGCGGCGCTCACCGGCGCCGCGGTGGCTCTGGCCGCCACCCCCTTCCTCCCCACCGGGCTGCCGGTCCTGCTGTCGCTTGCCGGGCTGGTCTGCGCCCGCCCCCGCACCCCGGACGAACCCGCCACCCCGAAGGAGGGCCTCGGATGAGCTCCTCGCTCCTGACCGGCTCGCTCCCCACCGGGCAGCTGCCGCTCGCGGTGGGCGTGGCGGTGCTGGCCGCCGGCACCTACGCCCTGCGTCTGGCGGGCTTCGCCCTGCGCGACCGCCTCACCGTCCCCTCATGGGCGCAACGGCTGATGGAGACGGCCACCGTGGTGCTGCTGGCCGCGCTGATCGCCACGACCGCGCTCACCGAGGGCCACGGCCCCGCCGGCTGGGCCAGGCCTGCGGGGGTGGTGGCGGCCGGGCTGCTGGCCTGGCGGGGGGTGCCGTTCCTGGCTGTGGTGCTCGGGGCCGCCGCGGTGAGCGGGGGGCTCCGGCTGCTCGGCGTGGCGTGAGGACGGCAGGAGGGGCGCCGGAGCAGTGGCCCGGGAGAGCCTCTCATCCGTTCACGGTCGCGCCCCGGCCCGTGCGCTCCACCCGCCGGGCGGTGACCGCGGCGCCTGCCAGGAACGCCACCCCGGAGGCGGCCAGGGCGGTCCGGACGCCGGCCATACCCGTGCCGCCCGAGCCGGCCAGGGCGCCGAGCAGTGCCACGCCGATCACGCTGCCGGCCTGGCGGGCGGCGTTGATGACCCCCGAGGCCAGCCCCGCGAGCGCTGCCGGTGCGCTCTCGGTCACCGCGGTGGTGGCCGCCGGCATGGTGAACGACATCCCGAAGCCGGCAGCCAGGAGCGGTACCACCAGAACGGGGTAGGGGGTGTGCGGCCCCACTGCGGTCAGCCCCAGCAGGCCGGCGCCGCCGACGAGGAGCCCGGCCAGCATGGTGGCGCGCGGCCCGCCGGTGCGGGCGGTGAACCGTCCCGAGAGCGCCGACCCGAGAACGGCCACCCCCATCTGCGGCAGCAGGGCCAGCCCTGCCAGCAGCGCCGAGTCGCCCCGGACCTGCTGGAGGTACAGGTTCAGCACGAAGAGCTCGCCGTAGAAGCCCAGGTTGATCAGGAGTCCGACGGCCGTCGCCCCGCTCAGCGTCCGGTCGGCGAACAGGTGCGGCGGGATCATGGGGACCCGGACCCGGCGTTCGGCCAGGAAGAAGCCGAGCGAGGCGAGGACGAAGACGGCTGCAGCGAGGACGACGGGCCTGCTCACCCCCGTCCGGCCGCCCTCGATCATCGCCAGTGCGAGGGCGGCGAGCGCGAGGAGGGAGGTGACCTGGCCCGCCGGGTCGAGCCGGTGGGGGCGGCCCGGGACAGCACGCACACGGCGGGCGGTGAGCGCCATCGCCACCAGTCCGACGGGCACGTTGACGAAGAACACCAGCCGCCAGCCCGCCGCCGAGACCAGGAGCCCGCCCAGCAGGGGCCCGGTGGCCGCCGCGATCCCCGCGATCGCGCCCCAGACTCCGACCGCACGGGCGCGGGCGCTCCGCTCCTGGTAGGACACGCGCAGCAGCGCCAGCGAGGACGGCAGCGCGAGCGCCGCTCCGACGCCCTGCGCCACCCGTGCGGCGACCAGGCTCGTGGTGTCCGGTGCCAGGCCACAGGCCAGGGAGGCCAGGACGAAGAGGGCGAGGCCGCTCTGGAAGACGCGGCGCGGCCCGAACCGGTCGGCGCAGGCCCCGCAGCACAGCAGCCCCGCCGCGAGGACGACGAGGTAGGCGTCCACCACCCACTGCTGGGCCGCGAGGCCGGCGCCGAGGTCCTTGCGGAGCGCGGGGAGGGCGACGTTCACGATGGTGCTGTCCAGAATCACCATGAAGTAGCCCAGGCAGAGGGCCCAGAGCGTCGGGCTGCGCAACGGCGAGGCCTCCTCGCCGGTCCCGCCGGCCCGGTCGGTCGGCGGCGTCGTGGGACGGTGTGTCGGGGTCATGCCGTCACGGTAGGAGCGCATCGCTTCGTCCCCCGACGAAGCGTCACCGGTCGCCGTCTGCGCCGCCCGGCCGGGGGACGTCGCTCAGCCCGGGCGGGCGGAGGGACGTACCCGGTGTCAGGAGGGGCGGGGCCGAAGAGTGGGCGAGGAGTGCTTGAAATTCTCAATGGCCGCACGGGTCACCTGACGCATCGCGTCGCTCCCGGCGTGCCCCGAGTCCTCGATGATGTGCAGCCGCGCGTCCGGCCACGCCTTGGCCAGCTCCCAGGCGGTCCGCACCGGGCTGCCCATGTCGTGCCGCCCGTGCACCAGCACCGCCGGGATGCCGGCCAGCCTGTGGGCGTCACGCAGCAGCTGGCCCTCCTCCAACCAGGCTCCGTGGCTGAAGAAGTGGGCGCAGATACGGACGAACGCGATCCGAGCGTCGGCATCACGGTCGCTGTACATGCCGGGCACGCCGTTGGGCTCGCCTGAGACGACCGCGTCCTCCCAGGTGAGCCAGTCGGCAGCAGCCTTCTCCCGGACCGCCCGGTCGGGGTTCTCCATCAGACGTGCGTAGGCCGCCGTCAGATCGCCGTCACGCTCCCCTTCGGGCACCCCCGCTCGGAACCGGTCCCATGCCTCGGGGCAGAACCGTCCCACGCCCCGGTAGAGCCAGTCGATCTCGGAACGGCGAGTGGTCGTCACCGCCGGGATGACCATCTCGCTGACCCGCTCAGGGTGCTGCTGTGCATAGGCCAGGACCAGGGTGGACCCCCAGGAACCGCCGTTGAGCAGCCACCGCTCGATGCCGAGGTGCTCGCGCAACCGCTCCATGTCGTCAATCAGGTGCTGCGTGGTATTCAGGCTCATGTCCGCCGCCGGGTCGCTGGCGTGCGGGGTACTGCGGCCGCAGTTGCGCTGGTCGAAGCGGATGACGCGGTAGTGCTCGGGGTCCCAGGCCCGCGTGGGCTTGCGGGGCGCGCCCGATCCGGGGCCGCCGTGAACGTTGAGGGCCGGCTTGCCCGCGGGGTTGCCGAGCTGCTCGTAGTAGACCCGGTTGCCGTCTCCGGTGTCGAGATGCCCGTGGTCGTAGGGGCTGGTCGGAGGATAGAGATCAACCATGGCCGCTGATCCTAGGGCTCCTGTCCGGTGAGCGGCAGGGATGGGGAGAGGTGGTCGTCGAGCCGCTTGAGCAGCGGGGTGAAGCTGGGCGCTCGGGGTGGGGGACGAGCCAGGCGGCGTTCAAGCCTCGTCCCGGGACACGTCGAACCGTCGGTCTGTCAGCGCCCGCAGGACGTCCCACCCGGATGCCCTGCTCCCGCTCACCCTGCCGTCCGTCGGGCGGCTCCGAGGCGCGACGGAAGCCCATGGCTCCGATCGAGGGTCTGTCCCGACGCGAGGCCCTGGGCCACCGCGAAGCCGGGTCCGCTGGAGCACGGACCCGGCTGAGGTGCAAGTGCCGTCCGAACAGCTGTCGAACGGATCTACACTACTTGGTGTACCCGATCTTCTCGTAGACGACGTCCGCCATGCCGATGGCGCCCATGTTGGCGATGTTCTTCTTGATGGCGGCGATGTTGGGGCGCTGGTACAGCGGCATGTAACCGGCGACCTGCCAGGCCTCGGCATCCGCCTTGTTGATCAGCTCGAGCTGGTGGGTCGGGTTGCTCGCGTCGGTCGCGGCCTCGGCGAGGAGGTCGTCCAGCTTCTTGCTGCCCGCGTTGGCGTCGTTGTTGCCGCCCTTGGTGGTGTAGAAGTTGCTGGCGCCACTGGCAGGGAACGGCGTGGCGAAGAGGCTGAAGGGCGCGACGTCGAAGTCACCGGGCGTCACGTATTTGTCGAAGAAGTCGTTGATGGGGACCGTCTGGACCTTGACCTTGATCCCGACCTTCGCCCACATCTGGGTCACGATCGACCCCTCGCTGGTGGAGACGGGCGTGCCGGACGGGACGACGAAGCGCAGGGACAGCTCCTGGCCGTCCTTCTTGCGCACGTCCCCGCTCTTCTTCCACCCCGCCTGGTCCAGCAACTTCTCGGCGGCCTTCGGGTTGTACTTGCCGAGTTCGCCGCTGTTGTCCTGGTAGCCCTTCTGGTTGTTGACCAGAAGGTTGTTGTCGAGGGTCTGCGGCTTCCAGCCGAGGCCGTTGAGGTCGGACTTGGCGATCGTGGCGCGGTCCGTGGCCATGAACAGCGCGTGCCGCACACGCGGGTCCTTCAGCTTGGGGCTGTCGCCGTTCAGCGTGAAGATCCGGTTGTTGGGGCTGCCCGCCTCACGGATCTCGCCGCCGCTGGCCTTGGAGGCCGTCTTGTAGGACGAGGCGTCGACACCGACGTCGAAGTAGTCGATCTCGCCGTTGGCGAAGGCATTGGCCATGGCGGCGGTGTCCATCGCGTGGAAGACGATCTTGTCGAGCTTCGGCTTGTCGCCCCACCACTTCGGGTCCGCGACGACGGTGATGGTCTGCGCGGACTTGTCGATGCTGCCCAGTTTGAAGGCGTTGGCGGTGACCGGCATCTTGTTGAGGTAGCCGGTGTTGAAGAGCTTGGGATCCGCCATGTACTTCTTGGGCATCAGCGGCTCGTTGTTCGCCGCGTTGAACATGCCCTTCCAGTCCGCGAACGGCTTGGCGAAGGTCATGATCGCCTGGTAGTCGTCCTTGCCCTTCTTGACGCTCTCCACCTGCTCGAACCCGACCGAGGTGGCCACCTTGTAGGCCTTGTTCTTGCCGTTCATGGCATCGCTCTCGGCCTTGACGTCCTCCCAGGTGATGGGGGTGCCGTCCGACCACTTGGCCTTCGGGTTGAGGTTCCAGGTGACGACCTGCTTGCCCCCCACCGTCTTGGAGTCGGCACCGAGCAGGAACGCCTTGTTGGGCACCTGCGCGCCGGTGGCGGTGCTGTGCCAGAAGGAGGGCACCAGTGCGCGCATCACCTCGGATGTCGCCACGTCACTGCCGTCGATCTCGAGCTGGTTCCACTGGGTGGAGAACTGCGAGATGGCCCAGTTGAACGTGCCGCCCTGCTTGAGGGTGGACGGGTCCTTGGCGTTGATGTCGATGGCCTCGGTCTTCGGCGGGGCCTTGTCCGCCTTCGAGCCGTCGTCGTCCGAGCCGCCGCAGGCGGTGAGCACCAGCGACGAGGCCGCGAGGGTCGCGACGAGGGCGAGTGATCGGGAGACCTTCACGGTTCCTCTTTCTGATCGTGTCGGGTGTTGCGTGCGGAACAGGGACGGGGCAGAGGTCCGGTCCCCGGCTCAGACCACCTCGCGGGCGGCTGCGAAGTGGCAGGCCGCCACGTGATCGGCGCCGAGAGTGCGGGAGTCGGGGTCCTCGTCCCGGCAGCGGGCCTGGTCGGCCTCGCCGAGCGTGGCGTACTTCGGGCAGCGCCCGGCGAAGCGGCAGCCCGAGGGCACGTCGGCCGGGGACGGCAGGTCGCCGCTGAGCAGGATGCGGGTCCGGGTGCGCTCCCGCTCGGGGTCGGGCAGCGGAACCGCCGAGAGCAGGGCCTGGGTGTAGGGGTGGGACGGAGCGGCGAACACCGTGTCGGCCTCACCGACCTCGACCAGACGTCCCAGGTACATCACCGCGATGCGGTCGGCGATGTGTCGTACGACCGACAGGTCGTGGGCGACGAAGAGGTAGCTCAGCCCGAGGCGGGACTTGAGTTCGTCGAGGAGGTTGAGCACGCCGGCCTGAATGGAGACGTCGAGTGCCGATACGGGCTCGTCGAGGATGACGAGCCGGGGCTCCAGTGCCAACGCCCGGGCGATGGAGATGCGCTGACGCTGTCCGCCGGAGAACTCCTGCGGGTAGCGGTCGGCGTGGGACGCCTCAAGTCCAACCATCTCCAGCAGCTCGGGCACCCGGGCGGCGATCCGTTGCTTGTCCCAGCCGTGCGTCTTCAGTGGTTCGGCGAGGATGTCGCCGATCGGCATACGGGCGTCCAGTGCCGCCATGGGGTCCTGGAAGACGATTTGCATGTCACGGCGGAGCCCCTTGCGGTCGGTACGGCTCAGGCCGCGGATGTCCTTGCCGAAGACGGTGACGGTGCCGGCCTGGCCACTGGGGAGGTCGAGGATCTCCAGCAGGGTCGTGGTCTTACCGCATCCCGATTCTCCCACCAGGCCCAGAGTCTCACCCTCCCGGATGTCGAAGCTGATGCCGTCGACGGCACGCACAGTGCCCACCGTCCGTTTGACCAGCCCGCCCTTGGTCAGTGGGAAGTGCTTGACGAGGCCGTCGAGTGCCAGCACCGTCGGCCGTTCCCCGCGCGGCAGCCTCTCCACCGAAGTGGCCTCGGGCAGTTCGGGCACCGGGTAGACCTCGTCCCGGGCGATGCTCGTGCCGATCTCGTCTGCGCGGTGGCACGCCGTGGGATGGTCCCCTTCCTCTGCCACCGCGAGTTCGGGCTCCGTGGTGCGGCAGACGTCCACGGCGACGGGGCACCGGGGAGCGAAGGGGCAGCCGGGTGCGAGGTCGACCATGGAGGGCGGGTTGCCTTCGACCGGAACCAGCGCCTGCCGGGCCCCGTCACCGGAACGGGACTCGTCGAGCCGTGGGACGGAAGCGAGCAGTCCGATGGTGTAGGGCATGCGGGGCCGGTAGTAGACGTCATCGACGCCGCCGGTCTCCACTGGCCGCCCGGCGTACATCACCTGGACCCGGTCGGCGAACCCCGCGATGACGCCGAGGTCGTGGGTGATCATGACGATTGCCGCGCCGGTGACCTCCTGCGCGGTCTTCAGGACATCCAGCACCTGGGCCTGGATGGTGACGTCCAGGGCGGTCGTCGGCTCGTCGGCGATGATGACCTTGGGGTCGTTGGCGATCGCCATGGCGATCATCGCGCGCTGCCGCATACCGCCGGAGAACTCGTGCGGAAAGGCGTCGATCCGGCGCCGTGGGTCGGGGATGCCGACCAGGTCGAGCAGTTCCATGGCACGCTTGCGCGCCACGTCCTTGCCCACCGGCTGGTGGATGCGGATCGCCTCGACGATCTGGTCACCGACGGTGTAGACGGGGGTGAGGGCCGAGAGCGGGTCCTGGAAGACCATCCCGATGTCGTTGCCGCGGATACCCGACATCGCCCGGTCGTCCAGTGGCAGCAGTTCCCGGCCTCCGAGGCGAACGGAACCGGACACCTCGGCGGAGTCGGGCAGGAGGCCCAGGACCGCCATGGAGGAGACGGACTTTCCGGAGCCGGACTCACCGACGATACCCAGGACCTCGCCGGGCCGGACGGCGTAGGTGACGCCGCGGACGGCGTGGACCTCACCGGCCTCGCTGGGGAACGAGACGTGCAGATCCTGCACTTCGAGGACGGGGGCGGCCGCGTCAGCAGATGCGGCGGTGGGGTCCGGCGTGGTCTCGGTCACCGGTGGGGTCCTTCCTGGAACGCGGGGGTCTTGTACGGGGCGGTGGCGTACCGGTTCACGAAGCGCCACCCGCGTCCTCGGCCTGGGGGCGGCCGTCGGCCGGACCGGCCCCCTCGTGCTCCTCCACACGGGCCTGCGGCCTGGCGCTGTCGGAGACCAGGGGGGCGCCGGCCGTCGTGGCGGGGAGTGCGGAACCACCTCCCTGAGCGGGAACGGCGGCCGAGGCGGGCGCCGTCTTGGTGGCCGCGGTCCGTCCGGCCCGTCGCCGGGTGCTCCGGGCCTTGGCCCCGGTGGAGTTGGGGTCCAGGGCGTCGCGCAAGCCGTCCCCGACGAAGGAGATGGCCACGCCGATGAGGACCAGGCACCCCGCCGGGAAGAAGAAGAGCCATGGGTACGTCGATGCGTTGCCGCTGTTCTCGGAGATAACGGTTCCGAGGGAGACGTCGGGGGGCTGCACACCGAATCCGAAATAGGACAGGCTGCTTTCGCCGATGACCGCGGCACCCACCTGGATGACGACGTCGATGATCAGCATCGAAGCCATGCTGGGCAGGATGTGGCGGAAGATGATGGTGGGAGCAGGTACCCCCATGTACTTCGCCGCCCTCACGAACTCCCGGTCCTTGAGGGTGAAGGTCATGGACCGCACCACCCGGCCGGTGACCATCCAGCTGAACGCGCCCAGCAGACCGACGAAGGCCAGCCAGGTCGCGCCACGGAAGGTGGGCGAGAGGACGGCAATGATCAGGAACGAGGGCATCACCAGCAGCAGGTCGACCAGCCACATCAGGACCCGGTCGACCCACCCTCCGAAGTAGGCGGCGAAGGAGCCGACGACCGCGGAGAGGAAGGTGGACAACACTCCAGCCAACAGACCGATGACCAGGGACTTCTGCAGTCCTCGCATGGTCAGGGCGAAGAGGTCGACCCCGCTCTGGGTGGTGCCCCACCAGTGGTCGCCCGACGGCGTGCCCAGGAAGGTCAGGTAGTCGTGCTCCTGATAGTCCCACTTGGTGAGGAACGGTCCGACATAGGCGGCGAGGAACAGCAGGACGATGATGCAGAGTCCGACCAGCGCGAGGCGGTTGCGGGTGAACCGCCTTACCGTGAGCCGGAACCGGGAGGTCGGGGCGTTTGCCGGACGGCCCTCGGCCTCCCCCTCCACGACGGGGGCCGGACCCTCGACGGGGTCGGTTGCGGGGGGAAGCTGGACGCTCATCGCGCGCTCTCCTGAGGTGCGGTGGGAAGGGGGACGGTCAGCGGTGCGGGGTCAGCGGATCCGCACGCGCGGATCGAGCGCCGCGTACAGCACGTCGGAGAGCAGTCCGGCGATCAGCACCAACACGGCGGTGAACAGGCCGACGGTGGCGACGGAGTTCACGTCCTGCTTGGTGATGGAGTCGACCAGCAACTCTCCCATGCCGTGCCAGCCGAATGTCTTCTCCGTGAAGGTGGCACCGGTGAAGAGCAGCACGATGTTGTAGACGAGGAGCGGCACCACCGGAAGGATCGCGGTGCGCAGGCCGTGTTTGACCAGAGCCTTGCGGCGCCTCAGTCCCTTGGCCCTGGCGGTGCGAAGGAAGTCGCTTCCCAGGACGTCCAACATGGTCGACCGCTGGTACCGGCTGTAGAGGGCAACCTGGAGGATGATCAGCGTGAGGGCCGGGAGCAGCATGTGCTGCGCTCGGTTGACCAGGGCGTCGAAGCCCCACTGGCCCGCGTACTGGGGGTCGTACTCGCCCAGCACCTTGAGCGTCTGCGATCCGTCATTGATCGCGGTGGCCGTGATCTTTAGGGCGACCGCGATGACGAACACGGGCATGGCCAGCACGAAGAAACTCGCCAGGGTGGAGAACCGGTCGAAGAGCTTGTACTGCCGGATGGCTCCGAAAGCGCCCACCGCCACACCCAGCACCGACCCCACCAGGGTGGCCAGGAGCAGGAGCCGTGCGGAGACACCGACCCGGCGACCGAAGTCGGCGCTGACGTCGTCGCCTTCGATCGTCCTCCCCAAGTCACCGTGGACGACACCGTCCGCCCAGTGCCCGAAGCGGACGACCACCGGGGTGTCGGGGTTCATGTTGTAGTCGTCCAGCGTCCTGGCGATGGAAGCCTGGGACAGCGGTGGGTTACGTCCCTCGAACTTCAACCGCGGGTTGAGACTCAACCCCGCAAGGAAGTAGGTGAGTGACGCCGCGACCACCACCAGCACCAGATAGTTGACCAGCCGGCGCAGCAGATAGCGACCCATGCGCGATGCCTCTCCCCTCGTGCGCACCGCATGTCTGGGCGGGACGGCCGGGTGAGAGCGGTGCGGATCAGCGAACATCTTTGAGGGGCGCAACCGAATTGTCGATCACGAACAGTTCACGGACGGATAACGCCAACTTGCCCGCATATAGCGGACGTTCGGGACATGACCTTGGAAACCACGCCTCCGAGCCATCACCAACCTGCCATTCCCAGGCGTGACCGCCTTTCGGACAGTCGAGAGCGTTATGCGGACTGTTCGTCAGCGTGACCTCGAGCAGGTGAACTTGGGGAAGAATTTACATCGCCGACACGTGTGGAGGTGAGTCCTCCGTCGCGTTCAGCCCCCCCCGGCGGCTCGTCCGCCTCAGAGGCTTCCCCCCTGGGCCGGTCGTCTTGGTCTCCTTCGGAGCCGGCCCGCTTCCGCGAGTCTGCTTCCGATATCTCTTCCGCCCACACCGTCTCGTCCGCCTCCGCGGAGTTCCGCAGCGCGTAGTCCACCCGAACGTGCCGGTACACCTCACCGGGGGCCACCTGGTCGGGCAGCCCCTCACGCTCGCTGCCGCTCCAGCCGGAGTGTCCCGGGCTGCCGAACAGGGCGACGCTCGTCTCCGGGGCCTCGGTGAACAGCAGGTCCTCGCCGGTCACCGAGGCGGAGAAGGAGATGTCCGGTTCGGCCGGAGTCTCACCGCGGCTTCACGGCGGTAGCCGTCGGCGGGCCGAGCTGTGGTGGCCGGAGTGGCGCGAGGGGGCCTGCTCCTCGTCGCGGCCTCGGCGTCGGGATGGCCGGGCGGAGTCCGCGTCCTCGCCGGTTCGCCGTCGCGGGCGGGACGGGGCGTCGTCCGAGGAGGAGCGCCGGGAGCGTGAGGTCTCGGGGGACCGGCGTCTCTGCGCCGTCGAACGGGACGCCCGTCCTCCGCCGTCCTCCTCCTCGCCCTCGTCATCCTCTGCCCGTGCGGAGGTCCGCCTGGGACGGCGTGGGCTGGCCTCAGGCGAGTCCGCAGCCTTGCGGGAGCGGGTGGCGCGGCCCTTCCCGCCCTCCGACCGGCCGGTCGCCTCCTCGGCCTCCTGCCCGGCCCCCTCGGCCACCTTGCCGGCCTTCCCTGCTCCCTCCTCGGCCACCTCGCCGGCCTTGTCCACGCCCTCTTCGGCGAGGTCCCCGGCCTTGCCACCGGCTTCCTTCGCCGTCTCGCCGACACTCTCGCCCGCTTTCCCCGCGGCCTCGCCGACGTTCTCACCCGCCTCCCCCGCGGCCTTGCCTGCTCCGCGACCGGCTTCGCGGACCGCGCCGCCGGCCTCCTCGCCGACTTCTTCGGTCGCCTTCCCTGCGCCTTCCGCGACGTCCTCGGCGCCCTCACCGACGTCCTCCACCGCGCTGCCGGCGCCCTTCCCCACGTCCTCGACGCCCTTGCCGACTCCTTCGGCCGCGTCGCCGGCACCGCGCCCCACCTCCTCGGTGGCACGGCCCGCGCCGCCTCCGACGTCCTCGACGGCCGACCCCGCTCCCTCGCCGACCTTGTCGACCGCTCCCCCGGCGCCCTTGCCCACCTCCTGGACCGCCCCGCCCGCGCCCTTCCCCACGTCCTGCACGGCGCCGCCGGCACCCTTGCCCACGTCCTGCACCGCTCCCCCGGCGCCGTGGCCGACCTCCTCGACCGCGCCACCCGCGCCGCGGCCCAGTTCGCCGACCGCGCGCTCCGCTCCGCTGCCGACGTCCTCGACGGCCGAGCTGACGCCCTTGGCCAGCTGCTCCAGGATCTGCGGGTTGTGGTCGAGCGTGGCCAGGACGCGGTTGATGATCGAGGCGACGTTGTCCAGCCGCACTCTGAGCTGGGCCTGGGCCTGGACACCTTTGATGCCCAGGTGCACCCGTCCCAGTGACACGTCGGCTCCGACGTTCAGTTTCAGCAGGTCGAGCACCTCGGCCTGGAGGGAGACGCGGGCCCGCAGGTCCTCCACGTCGAGTTCGATCTCCTCGACGCTGACGTTCGGGACGTCCAGGTAGACGTCGGGGTCCTCGGTGCGGGTGGGCGCCGGGCCCTCCTCGGCCGGGACGACGGTGCCCTCCTTGGGCTCCCTGCCGGAGTGTGGCTCCCGGTCGCGTTCCTCGTCCTCCGCCTCACGGCGGTCGACCTCCGCACCCCGTTCCTCGAAGCTCTCGGCCTCGTCATCCATGCGTGGCTCCTCGCGCGATGGCCGGGACAGATGCCGCGTGTCCAGTATGTCAATATTCGACGCTTTATGGGCAGTCGGCTACCGCAGAGAAGGACTGCGCAGCGGCGCGCCCGGACGGCCACCCCCCTCGCCGCCATGCGTCACACAACGTGGCCGACCGCCTGTTGGTACAACGTTGGAAACACCGTGCCACCAGGCCTGTCGCCCGGTGCCCCCCTTTCCGTTCCGCCCCTCTGCCGCTGCGTCCCGCAAGGACGCAGCGGGACGGCGGTTGACCGCGTCGCGTTCCGGTGACGGTCAGTGCGCCGACCGGCCATCGCACCACCCACCTCGGCAGCGGTCCGGCGGCGCTCCAGCGGCGTGCGGACGTCCGCCCGGCGGCATACCGCCAGCAGGACGTCAGCGGCCTCGCCACTCCTGCCGTCCCCCGACGCTGCTGCCCCCCCTCGCCGGCACCGCCGTATCCCTGGGGGCACCGCCGTATCCCTGGGGGCACCGCCCCCGGAACCGGTCCGGTAACGACAGGCCACCGGAGCCTCGCACGACTCTTGACAGTCCTGTCGACGGTGGCCCAATGTCCTCCTTACATCGTTGCAATCAAGCAAGTTCTCCCTGTCACAAGAGGGTTGGCGTGCCGTGACGGCTTCTCCCACCGCCCTCGTCTCCGGGGCCACCCGCTCCGCGCATCACGAGGATGTGATCACTCCATGACCGCCACTGACCGGGTCAGGACCACCGCTGCGGCACTGACCGCCGCAGCCCTCTGCCTCGTCGCCACCTCGTGCACCAACTCGGGCTCGGAAGGCGGTGGTTCCTCGTCCAAAGCCTCCTCCGACAGTTCGGCGGCGGCTCAGGAGGTGGCCTCGCCTTCCCAGTCCGCGAGCGGCCCGGCGTGCACCTACAAGGACTACGCCGGCGGGGTGCCGAAGGTCGACGTCACCGACGGCAAGACGGTGGTCGGGTTCTCCCAGTCGGAGTCGACCAGCAACCCGTTCCGCGCGACCGAGACCAAGAGCATCGAGTCGCAGGCCAAGAAGCTGGGCGTCAAGCTGATCCAGCGCAACGCCAACGCCGACGTCAACGCCCAGAACTCGCAGATCGAGGACATGATCGCGCAGGGCGCCAAGGTGCTGATCGTCGCGCCGGAGAACTCCGACGGCCTCGGCCCCGCCCTCGCCAAGGCCAAGGCCAAGAAGATCCCGGTGCTCACCATCGACCGTACCGTCGGCGGCAAGGCCTGTGACGACTTCATGTCCTTCATCGGCTCGGACTTCTACGGGCAGGCGAAGATCGCCGCGGACGACCTCGCGAAGGCCACCGGTAGCGACGGGCACGTCGCGATCCTGACCGGCACGCCCGGCAACAACGTCTCGACCGACCGCACCAAGGGCTTCCAGGACCAGCTCAAGGCCAAGTACCCGAAGATGAAGGTGGTCGCCTCGCAGACGGCCAACTTCACGCAGACCGAGGGCCAGAAGGTCATGGAGCAGCTCCTCCAGGCCCACTCCGACATCGACGCCGTCTACGCGGAGAACGACGAGATGGCCCTCGGCGCCCTCCAGGCCATCCGCTCGGCCGGCCGGACCCCGGGCAAGGACATCCAGGTGGTCTCCATCGACGGCACGCGCCAGGCGGTGCAGAACGTCGCCTCCGGCGCCCTGGCGGCCGACATCGAGACCAACCCGCGCTTCGGTCCGCTCGCCTTCCAGGCACTGAAGGACTTCTACGGCACCAAGGGCGTCCAGTCCAAGGTGATCATCAAGGACGGCCACTTCGCCAAGACCAATGCGCAACAGGCCCTGGACGACGGCCTGGTGTACTGAGGCCGGGCCGTCACCGCCAGTGGCCGGGCCCTCCCCGGGCCCGGTCCGCCGGCACGTCGGGGAAGTGACGAGGAGGAACACAGTGGTCCACGAGGACCCGCAGGCCCCGCCCGAGCCCGTACTGGACGTGGCGGGTGTGAACAAGAGCTTCGCCGGCGTGCACGCACTGCGCGACGTCGACTTCCGGTTGCGTGCCGGCGAGGTCCATGCCCTCATCGGTGAGAACGGGGCCGGCAAGTCGACCCTCATCAAGGTCATGACCGGCGTCTACCGGCCCGACACCGGGCGGGTCCGGTTCGCCGGCGTCGACCGGGAGTTCCGCAACCCGCTGGAGGCGCAGGCGGCCGGTATCTCGACGATCTACCAGGAGGTCAACCTCGTCCCGCTGATGTCGGTGGCGCGCAACCTCTTCCTGGGACGCGAGCCGCGGCGCTTCGGTCTCGTCGACCAGCGCCGCATGAACCGGTGGGCCGCCGAGATCCAGGAGCGCTACGGCCTGCGCGTGGACGTCACGCGGCCGTTGCGGACCCTGGGGCTCGGGGCACAGCAGATGGTGGCCCTCGCCCGTGCGGTGCAGGTGGACGCCCGGGTGGTCGTGATGGACGAACCCACCTCCTCCCTGGAGCCCCGCGAGGTGGAGACGCTCTTCTCCGTCATCCGCGGCCTGCGCGACCAGGGCATCGCGGTGGTGTACGTCAGCCACCGTCTCGACGAGCTGTACGCGGTCTGCGACCGGGTCACCGTCATGCGCGACGGGCGGGTGGTGCACACCGGCGCCATGGCCGAGTTGGAACGGCTGCGCCTGATCTCGCTGATGCTGGGCCGGGAGATGTCCACCGTGCGCGCCGAGGGGACCACGGCCTTCGACAGTGACCGCCACGAGAGGCGTGAGGGCGCCCCGGCGTTGCGCGCCGAGGACCTGACGGTCCGGCACCGGGTGCACGGTGTCGGCGTGGAGGTGCGGCCGGGTGAGGTGGTCGGGCTCGGCGGGCTGCTGGGCGCCGGGCGCAGCGAGACCGCCAAGGCGATCGTGGGTGCGCTGCCCACCGAAGGTGGTGCGGTGGAGGTCGACGGCCGGCAGTTGCGGCGGCGTACCCCGGCCGGGGCCATCCGGGCCGGCGTCGTGATGCTGCCGGAGGACCGCAAGGCCGAGGGCATCATCCCCGGACTCTCGGTCCGCGAGAACATCACCCTGGCGGCACTGCCGCGCCTGTCCCGCGCCGGGATCGTCTCGCGCGCCCGGCAGGAGGAGGTGGTGCGGTACTTCATGGACCGGCTGCAGATCAAGGCCTCGGGCCCGGACCAGAAGGTCAGCGACCTCTCCGGCGGCAACCAGCAGAAGGTGATGCTGGCCCGGTGGCTGGCGCTCCACCCGAAGGTCCTGCTGCTGGACGAGCCGACCCGCGGCATCGACGTGGGGGCCAAGGCCGAGGTCCAGTCGCTGGTGGACGAACTCGCCGGTGACGGGCTCGGAGTGCTGTTGATCTCCTCGGACCTGGAGGAGCTGGTGGAGGGGTCCGACCGGGTCGTCGTCCTCAAGGACGGCCGGGTCGTGGGGCACCTGAGCGGCGAGGAGGTCACCGAGGAGCGGCTGCTCGACACCCTCGCCGCCGCTGCCGAACCCACCGCAGCGGCGCCCGCCGGGGCCCCCGCACCCGGTCCTCCCCGGACGGACACCCCCGCGTCCGAACCCGACGGGGCGGACACCCCCGCGGCCGGGGCCGGCCAGAAAACCGTCCCCCCGGGCGGGCCGACCGGAACGGCCGTTGCCTCCGCGCCTCCCACGGCGGGGGCGGCGAAAGCGCACAACAGGCCGGAGGAGGGCCGCTGATGACTTCCACCACCTTGCCGGGTGGCGCCCTGGACCGTGCCCGGGTGCTGCGGCTGCTCCAGACCTACGGCGTCTACGCCGCGCTGCTCGTGCTCGTGGTGGTGGCGGTGGCGCTGGACTCCCAGTTCCTCTCGCCGGCCAACGTGCGCATCCAGCTCTTCCAGGTGGCGCCGACGCTGCTGGTGGCCCTGGGCATGTCCCTGGTCATCGGCACCGAGGGCATCGACCTGTCGGTGGGAGCGGTGATCGCGCTGGCCGCGGCCGCGGTGCCGCTGTACATCGGGTGGGGGCTGCCGGTCGCCCTGCTGGTGGCCCTGGTGGTCGGTGTGGTCTCGGGCCTCGTCGGCGGAGCCATGGTCGCCTTCACCCGTGTGCAGCCGATCGTGGCGACGCTCTCACTCATGATCGGACTGCGCGGTGTGGCCGAACTGGTCAACGGCAACTCCGCCAAACCCGTCGTCGAGCCCGGCCTGCTCGCTCTGGGCTCCGACAACCTGGCCGGCGTGCCCGTGATGGCGTGGCTGGCCCTGGCCGCGGCGCTGCTGACCGGCTTCCTGGTCCACCGCACCACCTTCGGGCGGCAGTTGGTGGCGGTCGGTGACAACCGTGCCGCCAGCCGTCTGGCCGGGCTGCCGGTGCGCCGGGTGCTGCTGACCGTCTACGTCCTCTCCGGGGTGCTGGCCGCCCTGGCGGGCGTGATGATCGTCGGTCACGGGGCGGCAGCCGACCCCGCGCACCAGGGGCTCAACATGGAGCTCAACGCGATCACCGCGGTGGTCGTGGGCGGCACGCCCCTCAGCGGCGGCCGGGTGCGGGTCCTGGGCACGGTGGCCGGTGCCCTGTTCATGCAGCTCATCACCGCCGTGCTCACCCAGCACGACGTCCCCGCCTCGTACACGCAGCTCGTCGAGGCCGTCATCATCTGTCTCGCCGTCTACGCCTCCCAGGAGCGTGGTACCCGATGAGTTCCGTCACCGCCGTCGCGCCCGACGCGCCCGGCGCGGACCAGGACCTCCGCGTCCCCCTGCGGGAACGGCTGGCCTCACAGGTCCAGCGACGTGGGGCGCTCGTGGTGCTGGTCCTCGTCGTGGTGGTCGCCTCCCTCACCTCCTCGACGTTCGCCACCTCCTCCAACGTGGGCAGCATCCTCGGCAACAACGCGTTCGTCTGGCTGCTGGCCCTCGGCATGACCTTCGTGATCATCACCGGGGGCATCGACCTGTCCGTGGGCTCGATGTACGCCCTGGGCGGCGTGCTCGCGGCGGAGGGCTCCCGGGCCGGTACGTGGGCGGCCTTGCTGCTGCCGCTCGCTGTCGGGGCGGCCTGGGGCACGGTGCAGGGGCTGCTGGTGGCACGGGCGCGGATGGCGCCGTTCATCGTGACGCTCGCCGGTCTGCTCGGTGCCCGCGGCCTCCTCCAGGCGCTCACCGACGAGGGCTCGACGACGTTCCTGGTGCCCAAGGACTCCTTCTTCCGCCGCTTCGGTGACGGGACGTGGGTGCCGGTCCTCATCGTGGTGGTGCTGTTCGCGGCCGGCGCCCTGCTGCTGACCCGCACCCGTTTCGGTGCGACGCTCACCGCGATGGGCGGTAACGAGAACGCCGCGCTGCTGATGGGCCTGCCGGTGGCGCGGGCCAAGACGCTGGTCTACGTCCTCTCCGGCACCCTCTCGGCGGGGGCCGGGGCGCTGGCCGCCTCGCGGCTGGGGTCGGGGGTGACGACGATCGGCGTCGGCTACGAACTGACGGCCATCGCCGCGGTGGTGATCGGCGGAACGCTGCTGACCGGTGGCAGCGGTTCCGTCGCCGGCACGGTCAGCGGGGTGCTGCTGCTCGCCGTCATCCACAACCTGATCGACCACTACTTCTCGCAGTACGGGTCCGCCTTCACCGACACGGTCAACGGCGCGTTCCTGGCGGTGGTGGTGCTGTTGCAGACGCTGCTGAGCCGCACCCAGCAACTCCCCTGACGGCGGCGGCCGTCCGCGGGGCGCCGCCGACCGCTAACGGGGCGACCGCGGCGGCGGCCCCGCGCCGGGCCGCAGCCGCCTCCCGCCGAGCGGGTCAGGTGACCGCCCGCGGTGCGCCTCCGGACGGTCCGCCGGTGCGCCTCCGGACGGTCTGCCGGTGCGCCTCCGGCCGAAGACCTCCCAGTGTCGGCCATTGTCACAGCGGATCCCCTGCCGGCCGGAGGACGGCGCTAGCGTGACGGGCGTCATCGCGTCATCAACGCACTGATCACAGGGGGATCCGACATGAAGTCGTGTGTGGGCGATGTCTTACCCAGAGCGTTCACCGTTCTCGTGGCGGCGCTGGCCGTCGTCCTCGGCCTGACCGTGCAGACCGGCACGGCCCGTGCCGAAGAGGGTTCCGCGTCGGGCCTGACCGGTCTGACGTTCACCTCGGTCAACAGTGGCCGGAACCTGGACGTGCAGAACGGCAACACGGGCAACGGCGTCTTCCTGGTCACCAACGCCGCTCCCGGCTACCACCAGAAGTGGAGCGCCAACCCGCAGGCTGACGGGTCCTTCACCGTCTCCAACGACGACACCGGCAAGTGCGTGGAGACGGGCCTGCCGCTCAAGCAGCAGTCGTGCACCGGGGCGGCCGGCCAGCGCTGGTACTTCCAGCCCGTCACCGGAGCCGACGACACGTTCATGATCCGCAACGCCGGTGACAACAAGTGCGTCGACGTCGTCCTGGCCGCCCAGAACGACGATGCGTGGACCGACACCTACGACTGCAACGGAACCAGGGCGCAGCAGTGGGTCATCCCCGCGTCAGCCTCCGACGCCGCCTTCCGGGAGGCCGTGGACTACGCTTCCCTGCGCTGCCAGAAGGACGCCACGACGTGCGCGTGGACGAAGGGCTCCCAGGCCCCGGCCGAACCGCTTCCCACCCAGTGCGTCTCACCCGTCTGGTACAACGGCACCGGCGCACCGGTGCCGTGGACGTTCTCACTGACCACCAGCAGCGGCTGGTCGAGCGAGATCAGCGTCTCCTTCGAGTCGAAGATCACCGTGGGGGAGCCGAGCCCCGTCCAGACGAGCGTCGGCCTCACCACCACGGGGAAGGTCAGCTACAGCCTGAGTCAGGAGCTCGGGAACAGTCTGGAGATCACCGTGCCACCGCAGGAGTACGGCTGGGTGGCGCTCTCGGAGCTGGCGACGAAGGTGACCGGCGACTGGACCTTCGACGCAGGCGGCTACCCGTGGAAGGCCCATGACACCGTCACGGTGCCGCTGACCGGTGACGACCAGGGCCACGCCAGCGTCTACCTGGCGAAGACCGGCCCGCAGTTCACGACCTGCGGCGGCTGATCCGGCAGGGCGCGTCCCCGAAGTGGTGTCGTTCACCGCCGGGCGGGCGGGACTTCGACGACACGCCGAGGTCCCGGCACGCTCGTGCCGGGACCTGGCGCGCCGGTGCGCCCTCGCGGCTCCGGGTCTCCCAGGGTGCGGGGAACCGGAGGGCGGCGCCACGCCACGCGCTCCGCCAAGCCGTCGCACCAGCGGAAGTCCTCGTCCCGCACAGCAGAGCGGCGACGGGGTGGAGCCGGCAGGTCAGCCCCGGCCGCCGGCTTGCCCCGCCTGCGCGCGATACTCCGCGGCGGCCCGGCGGTAGCGGCGGTGTTCGGCCCCGTGGTCCGGGGCTCCCTGGTCCGACCGGCCGTCGACCGCGAAGAACCGTGCGAGGGCCTGGTTGGCCTGGACGGCCAACTCCCCGGTCCGGGCCCACATGGCCTTCTCGTAGCGGGTGACGGCTGCGTCGAGGGTGGGGCCCTCGGCGAGGGCGTGGGCCAGCTCTGCGGCGTCCAGCAGGGCCAGGTTGGCGCCGAACCCGCCGAACGGCGCCATCAGGTGGGCCGCGTCGCCGAGCAGCGTGACGCCCGGGGTGTGGGGCCAGGTCAGCGGGGCGGGCAGGGCGTGCAGGGGGCGGTTGACGTAGTCGCCGTCGTTGTCGGTGAGGAAGGCGCGCAGTTCGGGCGCCCAGTCGGCGAACTCGGCCAGCAGGAAGCAGCGGACGGCGGCGGTGTCGTGCAGGTCGACGCCGGCGCGGGCGTGCCAGTCGAGGTCGGTGCGCAGGGCCAGGTAGGCGCGGACGACACCGTCGGCGTTGCGCTGGCCGATGACGGCCCTGCCCTGTCCGTCGGTGGCAAAGGCGTGGCCGTCGCCGACGAGGCGGGCGATGCCGGGGTGCCGGCGGTCGACGTCCTCGTAGCGGGCGTCCAGGAAGGAGACGCCGCTGTAGTGCGGGGCGGCGTCGGAGACCAGGGGGCGGACGCGGGACCACGCACCGTCGGCGCCGATCACCAGGTCGGCCTCCTCGTACGTACCGTCGGTGAAGTCGAGGCGGTGCCTGCCGCCGGCCAGGGGCGTGGCCGCGGTGAGCCGGTGTCCCCACCGGACGGTGTCCGGGGCGAGGTGAGCGGCGAGCAGGGCGCGCAGCGCGCCGCGGTCGATCTCGGGGGCCGCGGTGTCCCCGTCCTCGGGGACGAAGGAGCTCAGGATGGTGCCGTGCTGGTCCAGCCGGGCCTTGGCCTGGCCCTCGGGCCGGGCGACGGCGTGGAACGCTTCGGCCAGTCCGGCGTCCTCCATCGCTATCTGACCGGAGTCGGCGTGGAGGTCCAGGGTGCCGCCGGCGTCACGGGCGTCCACGGCGGCGTCGGCCTCGTGGACGACCACCTCGATGCCGTGCCGCTGCAGTACACGGGCGCACATCAGACCGCCGGGGCCTGCACCGACGACGGCGATTCGGGGTTGGCTCATGGGTGCTCTCCAGGTGTTTGCGAGGGCTGCGGGCGCGCGGTCTCCGTGGAGCGTCATCACGGCTCCGCGCAGTCGCGCCCTCCCGCGCGGTCTCCGCGCTGCGGACGCAGCCCGGCAGATACTTAACGGGCGTTCGGTAAGGGAACCTAGCTGAACGGGCGGTCGGTAAGCAAGCTAGGGTGGGGGCGACGAGAAGGAGAAAGATGTCCACCAGCACCGGAGACGGACGGCGCAGCGGCGCCGAGACCCGCGCGCAGATCCTGCGCGTCGCCCTGCGCCTGTTCACCGAGAAGGGCTACGAGGCCACCTCGACCAGGGACATCTCCGAGGAGCTGGGGCTGACGAAGTCCTCGCTCTACTACCACTTCCGCAACAAGGAGGAGATCCTGGCGAGCCTGACGGCCCAGCGCCGGCAGGACGTGACGGAGCTGCTGGACTGGATCGCCGCGCAGCCCCGGACCGCCGACCTGCCGCTGCGGGCGGCGCTGCGGTGGGTGTCGGCGACGACGCCGGAGAATCTCCAGGCGATGCGGATGGCGCATGCCAACCAGCCGCTCATGCGGCGGCTCACCGCGAGCGGCCAGGACGTGCGCAGCGCTTTCGGCGAGGTGGTCGACGCACTGGCGGGCGAGGACGCGGACCCCCGGCGCCGCCTCCTGCTGCGCATGGCCTTCGACACCGCGGGCGCGGCGCTGCTCTCCGCCCAGGGGACGGACGCCGCACCGGAGGACGTCATCGAGGCGGCGCGAGCGGCCACTGTCGCCCTGGCCGGGGCGCTCACGGCACCGGAGGGGCAGGGGGACGGCGCGTAGCCTCCGGCGCCGCGAGCGCCGCGACGCAGGACGCGGCGGAGGGGCCCGCCCCTTCGCCGGGTGGACCTGCTGCCTCAGAGCAGCTGCCAGAGGTGGTCGTCGGTCCCGTTGTCCTCGTACTGCACCACCTGGGCGCTGTTCGCGGTGGACATCTGGTCCACTCCCAGCACCTTGCCGCTGTTGCGGTTGCGGATCCGGACCCAGCCACCGCCGTCGTCGACGAGCTGCCAGAGGTGGTCGGCCGTCCCGCTGTCGTCGAACTGCACCACCCGGGCGCTGTTCGCGGTGGACATCCCGTCCACCGCCAGCACCTTGCCGCTGTTGCGGTTGCGCAGGCGCAGCCATCCGCTGCCGTCGTCCACGAGCTGCCAGAGGTGGTCGTCGGTCCCGTTGTCCTCGTACTGGACGACCCGGGCGCTGTTCGCGGTGGACATCTGGTCCACTCCCAGCACCTTGCCGCTGTTGCGGTTGCGCAGGCGGAACCAGTCGGTGGTCCAGCCGGTGCCGCCGTCGGCGACGGTGGGGAAGGCGGTGATGCGCAGTCGCGCGGCTCCCATGGGGACGAGGGTGACCTCGCGGGTGTCGCCGGTACCGAGGGCGGGGGCGTCCTGCAGGGTGGTGACCACCCGTTCACCGTCGGCGGTCCAGCCGGTGACGCGGCGAGCGGGGGCGGTGATGCGGACCGGGGCGGTCTGCGGGGTGAAGGGGTTTGCGGGGAGCGTGCCGGTGGCGCCGGTGAAGCTCAGGGCGGCGGCCGGGTCGCCGGTGCCCAGGGCGAGGCCGACATTCCACTCGGAGGCGGCGTGGACCTCGGTGGTCGGGAAGGTGTCGCTGCCGCCGGCCCGTACATGGTCCTCGTCGATGCGCAGGCTGTAGGTGAGGGGGCCGTGGTCCACGCTGACGCTGTGGTGGTTGGCGTCCCAGGTGCGCACGGCGGTCTGCTGGGGCAGGTGCAGGGTGACGGTGTCGCCGTCGCGCCAGGTGCGCCTGAGGACCGCGAACGAGGGGCCGGCAGCGGCGTGTTGCTGTGCACCGTTGACCTCCAGCCGCGGGGCCCCGCACCAGCCGGGGATGCGGAGGTAGAGCGGGAAGGTGAGGTCGCGGGGCGCACTGAGCCTGAGGGTGACCGTGTCGGTGAAGGGGTAGTCGGTGGTCTCCGTGAAGGTCACGCTGGTGCCGTCGGCGACCTTGGCGGTGACGGCGGACGCCGCGTACATCGCCGCGCAGAGTCCGGCGTCGGGGGTGGCCAGCCAGAGTTCCTCGGTGAAGTAGGGCCAGCCCATGCCGTAGTTGTGCGGGCAGCAGCGGTACTGGTCGACGCCCGCCATGTACGCCTGCATGGCGAAGGTGTTCTGGAACTGGCCCTGGGTCTTGGCGGTGTCGGAGAGGTCGACGCTGTTGGCGCTGGTGATGTAGTGCACCCCCCTTCCCTGCGGGTCGAGGGCGGCGGGCAGGGAGTTGAAGGCCAGGTCCTCGCAGCGGTCGGCCCACACCGGGTCGCCGGTGATGCGGGTGAGCAGTTCGTGGCTGGCCATGAACTCCACGATGCCGCAGGTCTCGAAGCCCTGCCGGGGGTCGCCGTGGCCGGCACGGTAGTTCTCGTCGCCCGCGAAGCCCCCACCGGGGAACTGGCCGTAGCTGCCCAGGACGGAGGTGTAGTCGTGGTAGGTGGCTGCCGTCAGCTTCGGGTCGGGGGCGCGCAGGGCGTACTGGGCGGGCTCGCGGAAGCCCTGGGCGATGTTGACGTTGTGCGGGGTGGGGAGGTTCTCGACCCAGTCGGCTCCGTTGCGGTGGAGCGTGTCGGCAAGTTCGAGCAGGTAGCTGTCGCCGGTGCGGTTGAACAGCCAGTACACCGTGTCGAGGGCGTCGGCGGTGCGGTAGGAGATCCAGCTGGAGGCGAAGACCGAGCCGGGCTGGGCGTGCATGTAGCGCAGGAACCCCGTCAGCGCGCTGAGGACCCGGGCGTCCCCGGTGAACTCGTGCCGGCTGCGCAGGGCTTGGAGCAGCGGCAGGTAGGGCCAGAAGTCGGGGCCGCCGTTCAGTGAGGTCCGCAGCGAGGTCGGGCCGAGGAAACCGTCGGACTGGACGGTGGCGAGGATACCGGTCAGCCAGCGCTCGGTGGTGTCCAGTGCGGTGGTGTCGCCGGTGACGTAGGCGAGGTCGCCGTAGCCCCGCAGCCAGTAGGGCACTTCCTCCCAGCCCGTACGGCTCGGGGTGATCCACCCGGTGGTGTCGCGGTCGAGGAAGTGCGAGACCTCCTGGTACCGCCCGCACAGTCCGTCGAGTTGCAGCCTGAGCTGTTCGGCAAGCCACCCCTTGGCCCTCACGCTGCCCGGCGGCAGCCGGAGGAAGGCGGTGGGGGCCAGCGGCTGGGCGTTCGGCGTGTAGAGGCCGCCGGCGGCGGGGGCCACGGCCGCTTGCGCGGCAGGGGCGAGCCCGGCCAGGGAGCCCAGGGCGGCGCCGGTGGCGACGGCACCGTGTACGAAACTGCGGCGGGTGAGAGGCACGGGACACTCCGGGGGTCACGTTGCGGGTACGGGACGTGCGGTGGGTGTCTTCCTCGGCCGGAGCGGGCGGGCGCCCCTCCGGCCGGGCGTGGGCCGGTGTTGGTCGGGGACCGGGGACCGGGAGTCAGGGTCGGGCGGGCGTTCCCGGGCCCCTTGCCGGCATGCGGGTGGGGGGGTGGGAGGCGGGGACCGCAGGCCGGTGGGCGCTGTCCGCCGACTCCATGACAACGTTGTAATACGTCATTCACGCACCGCCCGACCCGGCCGTCAAGGAGCCGGACAGGCCCGGCCGTTGCTCCCGGGTGCACCTGCCGCCGTGGCGCACCGGACGGGTCGTCCAGGCACCCGGCCCGCCGGCACCGAGCGGTCCTCAGGCCTCCGGCGCGCCGCACCCGTCAGCCCGCCCGTCAGCCCATCCGCTCGCCTGTCCGTCCGTCCCTCCGCAGAGTGCCCGGCGGGGCTGGAGGCGTGCAGCTGCCTGCCGGGGCCGCATCCCCGGCAGGCCCGCGCGCGGGGTGGCGCCGCTGCCCGTCGGCAGCGGCACGAGCCGGGCCCGCCCGTCAGCCGGCGGCCGGCTCCCCCGCCGCGGCGGCACCCGCGCGGCCCACGGTGCTCTCCCGCACGAGCAGTTCGAAGGCGGGCTGCAGCTGCCGTGCCCGGTACTCCACCCCGGCGAGCCGGTGCACGACGGACTCCACCGCCATCCTGGCGATGGCCTGCTTGTCGGGCGCCACCGTGGTGAGGGTGACCGCCCCGTAGCGTCCCTCGGCGAGGTCGTCGAAGCCGACCACCGCGATGTCCTCGGGTACCCGCAGCCCCCGCTCGGACAGCACGCGCATGGCGCCGATGGCGATCAGGTCGTTGTAGGCGAAGACCGCGTCGGGCTTCTTCCCGGCGTCCAGCAGGGCGGCCATCGCCCCCGCACCGTCGGGGCGGTCCCACCCGTCGGTGACGGCGATCAGGCCCTCGTCGGCGACCACCCCGGAGACCGCGAGTTCGGTTCGCCAGCCCAGGACCCGCAGGTGGGCGGGCTGGTGCAGCCGGTCCCGGCGCGCCCCCAGGAACGCTACGCGGCGCCTGCCGAGATCCAGGAGGTGGCGCACGGCCGTGCGGGCGCCGGCGACGTTGTCGATGGCGATGTGGTCGTAGGGCAGGTCGTAGCGGCGCTCGCCGATCAGCACCAGGGGCGCGGAGTCGGTGCGGGAGCGCAGGTCCTCCTCCTCCAGCTCGATGGGGCTGAGGATGAGGCCGTCGATGACCCGGGCGCTGAAGCCCTGACTGACGAGGATCTCGCGCTCCCGCAGCCCACCCGTGTGGTCCAGCAGCACCGTGAGGTCGTGTTGGGCGGCGGCGTCGATCACGGCGGCGGCCAGTTCGGCGAAGTAGGGGTTGCCCAGCTCCGGCAGGGCGAGGGCGATGATGCCGGTCCGCCCCTTGCGCAGGTGGCGGGCGGTGAGGTTGGGCCGGTACCCGAGTTGGTCGATGGCCTGCTGGACACGGGCTCTCGTGGCGGGCGTGACATGCGGGTAGTCGTTGACGACGTTGGAGACGGTCTTGACCGAGACGCCCGCTTGACGCGCGACGTCCTTGAGGCTGACTCTCACCCGGCATCCTCCCGTGCCGGCCCGGACGGGTGCCGGAGGCGGCTGTGGTCGCGGGGTCGCCGTCGGCCATGCGCCGGCCGGTACGCCGGACCTGAACGACCCTTGTTTTTCAACGTTATACAAGACGAGAGGGGGGTGAGCGCACCTCTCGGCGACACCTGATTCTCCGCTCAGCCGTTGACGGGACGCAGTCCGACCGCGGACGGGCGCCCTCCCCTGCTCCCGGACACCCTTCCCGGGGGCGCACCGGACCGGAGCCGGGAGGCGTCCGGCTCTTGACGGCCCGTGGAACCGGGCAAAGAATGTCCAGGCTCTGACAACGTTGTCCGGGAGGCGGTGAGTGAGGCTGCGGCAGGGCGCGGAACGCACGTCCCGCAAAGGGGAGTTCAGGGCGGGCCCCCGGCGCACTCGACACCCTCACCCCACCTTCGACCGCCACCTGAGACCGTCATGGACAACCCACGTGAAAGGCCGATGCCGCACATGTCATGGACCCGACATATACGTCCGTCGGGGCTGGGCGCGACCCTCGTCGCGACGCTCCTGGGTGGCGCCTTGCTCGCCCCCACCGCACAGGCCGTCCAGGCCGACGCGCCGGCGACCCCTCTCACTGATCTGGTGAACCCTTTCATCGGCTCGCAGAACGAGGGCAACACCTACCCCGGCGCCGCCGTGCCGTTCGGCATGGTGCAACTCTCCCCCGACACCGGGCACACCACCGGCTACGACTACGGGCAGGACCACATCCGCGGCTTCAGCTCGGTGCACATCTCCGGCGTGGGCTGCGGTCTCGGCGGTGACCTTCCGGTCCTGCCGACCACCGGCGACGTCACCGAGACCGACGACGCGAAGTACGCCGCCGCCTTCGGCCACGAGGGCGAAGTGGCCCACCCCGGCTACTACCGGGTCCATCTCGACTCCTACGGCGGCATCGACGCCGAGCTGAGCGCGACCAAGCGCACCGGGGTGCAGCGGTACACCTTCCCCGCCACCGACAAGGCCAACGTCCTCCTCAACGCCGGCCAGTCGCTGCACAAGACGGTCTCCACCAAGGTGGAGGTACTGGACTCCCACACGGTGCGCACGGCCATCACCGGCCGCGGCTTCTGCCAGGACACCGAGCCCTACACCGTGTACACCGTCACCCACTTCGACCGCCCCTTCGCCTCCTTCGGCACCTGGTCGGACGGGAAGGTCACCGCCGGGTCGAAGAGCTCGTCGGCAGGTGAGGGCGGCAACGGCGCCTACGTCCGCTTCGACACCCGGCACGACCGCTCCGTCGAGGCCACCACCGCGATCTCCTACGTGGACGCGCACGGCGCCGCGCTCAACCTGGCGGCCGAGGGCCACCGCCGGTTCGACAGCGTCCGCCGGTCCGCCGACGCGACGTGGGAGAAGCGGCTCGGCCAGGTCCGCGCCCAGGGTGGCGCCACCACGCTGCGCCGCACCTTCTACTCCTCCCTCTACCGCTCCTTCCTCGCCCCCAACATCGGGCAGGACGTGGACGGCCGGTACACCGGCTGGGACCAGAAGGTGCACCGCGCCCGCGGCTTCACCTACTACCAGAACTGGTCGCTGTGGGACACCTACCGCACCCAGACCCAGCTGCTGGCCCTGCTCGCACCGCAGGAGGCCCGGGACATGGCGCTCTCGGTGCTCCAGATCGACAAGGAGGGCGGCTGGCTGCCCAAGTGGGGCTACGGGACGGTCGAGACCAACATCATGACCGGTGACCCGGTCACACCGTTCCTCACCAACGCCTACCAGCAGGGCCTGCTCAAGGGGCACGAGGAGGAGGCCTACCGCGCGCTGCGCAAGAACGCCGACGGGGTGCCGCCCGCCGACTCCCCCTACGACGGCCGGGAGGGCAACGCCCGCTACCTCAAGGACGGCTTCGTGCCGTACGTCGAGGGCCGGCCGCACCAGAAGCCGGGCGACTCCGACTACGACCACGGGGCCTCGGCGACACTGGAGTACGCCCTCTCCGACGGCATGCTCTCCCAGATGGCCCGCGACCTCGGCCACACCGCCGACGCCGAGCGCTACGCGAAGCGGGCCCGCAACTACCGGACCGTCTTCGACACCTCGACGAAGTTCTTCCGCGCCCGCGACGAGGCCGGCGACTTCACCGGTTCCGCGGACCCCGCGCAGGGCGAGGGCTTCCACGAGGGCACCGCGTGGCAGTACCAGTGGATGGTCCCCCAGGACCTGCCCGGCATGATCGACCTCATCGGCGGCAAGGACGCGGCCACCCAGCGGCTGGACTCCTTCTTCGCCTACGACAAGCTGGTCCAGGACCCGGCGAAGACCGCACGTGAGGTCTGGGTCAACGGTCCCTACGACTACTACAACGCCGACAAGTACAACCCGCAGAACGAGCCCGACCTCATCGCCCCGTACACCTACCTCTCGACCGGCCAGCCCTGGAAGACCACCGACGTCGTCCACGCGGCCCTGACCCTGTTCACCGACACGCCCACCGGCATGACCGGCAACGACGACCTGGGCACCATGTCGGCCTGGATGGTGCTCTCGGCGATCGGGGTCTACCCGGTGCAGCCCGGCACCGACACCTGGGGGCTGAGCACCCCGGTCTTCGACCGCGTCGACCTCACCCTGGACCGCCGCTGGTTCCCCTCCGGCCGCTTCACCGTCACCGCGGCGGGCACCTCGGACACCCGGCGGTACACCGCCGGGGTCCACCTGGACGGCGCCGACCGGAGCGCCACCTACCTGACGACCGAGGACCTGCGCGCCCACCGGCGGCTCGACTTCGACGTCACCGACTCCCCCAGCGACTGGGGAACCGGGTCGCAGTCCGGGCCGCCCCCCGTGGTGCGGTAACAACCGGCCTGCCCGGCCAGGACAACCGGTTGGCCCGCACGCCCCTCCACGGCGTGCGGGCCAACCCGCGCCGAGGCCGACCCCCCATCGCGGCCGTCCGGCCGAACTCCTCCTCCGGAACCCGGCGTCCCACCGCAACCGGTCGCCCGGGGAGATATCGCCTTCCTCGGAAGCAACCCTGTACGCACACCGGCTCCCGCTGTACCTTCCCGGACCGAAGGGCTCCCGACTCTTTTGGGAGCGCTCCCACACGGATCGGACAAGGAGACAGGCAGTGAAGCGATGCATCGCGGTACTGGTGGCGTGCACGGCGGCCTTATGTTTCGGGGGGCTGTCCTCGCCCCAGGCCGGCGCCGCCGCCCAGGGCTGCCGGACGGCCGCCGCCGGCACCGGTCCGGCGCAGGGTGCGGCCGGTGGCGGTTCCGCCTGCGCGGAGCCCGCCCCACGTCCGGCCGCCTCGGACACTCCCGTCGGGAACAACGGTCAACTCCATGTCTGCGGCGTGCACCTGTGCAACCAGTACGACCACCCGATCCAACTGCGCGGGATGAGCACGCACGGCATCCAGTGGTTCGGTCAGTGCTACAACTCCGCCTCACTCGACGCCCTGGCGGCCGACTGGAAGGCGGACCTGCTGCGCATCGCGATGTACGTGCAGGAGGACGGCTACGAGACCGATCCGGCCGGCTTCACCGACCGCGTCAACAGCTACGTCGACATGGCCGAGGCGCGGGGCATGTACGCGCTGATCGACTTCCACACCCTGACCCCGGGTGACCCCAACTTCAACCTGCAGAACGCCAAGACCTTCTTCGCGTCCGTCGCGGCCCGCAACGCCGCCAAGAAGAACGTGATCTACGAGATCGCCAACGAGCCCAACGGAGTCAGCTGGGGCGCCGTCAAGAGCTACGCCGAGCAGGTCATCCCGGTGATCCGGGCCGCCGACCCGGACGCCGTCGTCGTCGTCGGCACCCGCGGCTGGTCGTCGCTGGGCGTCTCGGACGGCTCCGACGAGAGCGAGATCGTCAACAACCCCGTCAACGCGGCCAACATCATGTACACGGTCCACTTCTACGCGGCCAGCCACAAGGACGCCTACCGGGCCGCGGTGAGCCGGGCCGCTTCCCGACTCCCCCTGTTCGCCACCGAGTTCGGCACCGTGAGCAGCTCCGGTGACGGCGCGGTCGACCGGGCGAGCACCACGGCCTGGCTGGACCTGCTGGACCAGCTCAAGATCAGCTACGCCAACTGGACCTACTCCGACGCACCCGAGGGCAGCGCCGCGTTCCGGCCCGGCACCTGTGACGGCAGCGACTACAGCAGCGCCGGCGTGCTGACCGACTCGGGGGCGCTGGTCAAGAGCCGGATCAGCACCCCCGACGACTTCCCCACCAGTTGAACCGCCGGCGGCCGGTGGGGCCCCGCGCCCTCCTGGGCGTGACCCGGATACCGCCCGGGTGACGTCGTCGGCCGGGCGCTGCACCGCGGTCCGGGCCCGGGGAGCCCGGACCGCGGCATGCGGCTACCAGTCCAGCGGGAGGGTGGCGAGGTACTGGTCGAGCAGCCCGGAGATGATCCGGTGGTCGTGGGCTGAGGGGTGCCAGTCGCAGCCGAGCCGGTCCAGCCCCGGGTCGTCGTAGTACCAGTAGCCGACCCGGCTGTCGCCCTGTGCGTTGCGCGTCCGGACCACGCGCTGGGCGGTGTCGGCGAAGACCGTGGTGGAGGCGACTGCGGTGGCGCTGACCACGAGGTGGGTGCGGGTGCCGTAGCGCGCCCGGAGCTTGTCCAGGAACCCGTGGTAGGCGCTTTCCCAGGCGGCGGCCAGGGCGTCCTGTGTGGCCCAGGGCTCGCCCGGGTTGAGCGGGGTCGAGAAGTCGTTGATGCCCAGGCCGATGACGACGAGCTGCGGCTGCCAGGTGCCCGGGTTCCGCCAGACGTCGCCGTCGACGTTCAGCAGGGCACGGTCGTAGTAGGTGCGGTAGTCGGTTCCCGGCTCACCCCCGTTGTAGTTGCGGACCATGCCGCGGCCGGAGAAGGCGTTGAGCTGGTGGTCGGCGCCGAGGCTCCTGGCGGTGAGGGCGCCGAAGGCGAGGTCGGCGTCGCTGTTGCGGTTGACCCCGCCGTTGCCGGAGCAGTCCCGCGTGCCGGAGAGGTTGCCGTAGCCGGCGGTGTAGGAGTCCCCGATGAACTCGATCTGCCTGCTGCGGGCTGCCGGCGGGGGGAGGACCTCGCCTCCGGTGGCAGGGGTGAAGCCGCCGAACCGGCCTGCGGCCCAGGTGCACTCGGTACGTTTGACGAGCCGCACGGTGTGCTCGGCGTCGGTGAGGCCGTCGATGCGGGCCGTGGTTTCGCCCGGGGTCACCAGGGTGCTGACGGACGCTCCGTCGATCTGGACGTCGTAGTCGTTGTTGGCGTCGTCGAGCACGATGCCGACGCCGGTGCCGCGGAACCGGCCTTCGAAGGCGATGCCGGGCCAGGTGTACTCGACGAACCCGTCGGCGGCCTCCCGCACCCGGCCGGCCGTGCGGAAGAGGGCTGGGGCGGACCTGCGCGAGGGCGTGGCGAGGGCGGGCCGGGCAGGAGAGGCGACGGCGGTGACGGCGCCTGCCGCCGCCGCGGCGAGTAACGTCCGCCGGGAGATGTGCTGTGTGGCCTGCATGGGGAACCTTCCGTCGTCGTGGGCGGTGCTTGCCGGTGGCGGTGCGGGCGGTGATGTGGGAGCGCTCCCGGTCGGGGGTGTGGTCTGCCGGGGGTGGGCGGGGCGTGGGGCAGTCCTGCGTCGTCGCTGTCAGCGGGGCTGGAGCCCGCTCCTTCTTGCATGCCGGGCGACCAGAAGCGGAATCCGTGCGCTCAGATCTCTCGCGGCCGACATCCAAGCGCAAGACCTGGGAGCGGACAAGGCTTTGCGCAGGCCCTCGGGCGGGCGACGTCCCGCGCCTCCAGGGGCCGTTCGCGCCGCAGCTGAGTGCCGCGCAGCAGGCCGGCCTGCGGAGGCAGGGCGCGCCCACGGGCCCACCACCCGGCTCGGCGACGAGGGCGCCGGGGCGTCGTGCCGGCCCGCGGAGTCGGGGCGGTGGCCGGCAGTGCCCGCACGGGACGGCCCTGCTCCTGCTGCCTCCGGTCCGCGGCACCCGGCGGGACAGCACAGGGGGGAGCGTTACGGTGGGTGCTCACCGCCCTTTCCGGGGCGGGAGACGGCTGCTGCCACCACGGCACGGCGCAGGAGAAAGGTACAAAGTGACCACGGTGACCGGTACGACGCTGGACGTCCCGACCCCCGACGGTGCGGCGGACGCCTACCTCGCCCACCCGGAGGGCGACGGGCCCCACCCCGGCGTCCTGATGTACATGGACGCCTTCGGTGTGCGTCCCCGTATGAGGGAGATGGCTGACCGGCTCGCCGGGCACGGCTACACCGTCCTCGTCCCCAACCTCTTCTACCGTGCCGGCCGCGCGCCGGTGGTGGAGCTGCCCGACCTGTCGGTGGCCGAGGAGCGGAGCAGGTTCTTCGAGAAGCTCGGCCCGCTGCTGAGCAGCATGACACCCGAGGTGGCGGCCCGTGACGCGGGCGCCTACCTCGACTGGTTCGCCGCCTCCCCGCTCGTCACCGACGGGCCGGTGGGCATCACCGGCTACTGCCTGGGCGGGCTGCTGGCGCTGCGCACGGCCGAGTCCCACCCCGACCGGGTGGCCGCCGCGGCGAGCTTCCACGGCGGCCGGCTGGCCACCGACGAGGACGACAGCCCGCACCTGCTGGTGGACCGGGTCCGCGCCGAGCTGTACTTCGGCCACGCCGACCAGGACCACTCCATGACGGACGAGCAGATCACCCGTCTGGAGCAGGCGCTCGACGCGGCCGGGGTGCGCTACCGCAGCGAGGTCTACAAGGGGGCGACGCACGGCTTCACGATGTCGGACACCGCCGCCTACGACGCCGAGGCCGAGGCGCGCCACTGGCGCGAGCTGATCGACCTCTTCGGCCGGACGCTGTCCGCCTGACCGCGTTCCCTCCCGGACCGGTGGGTCCGGCCGGTCCGGGGGCCGGCGCTCAGGGCCGGTGGACGGCCAGGTGCTCCACGTGCCAGGACATGGCGCGGGTGCCAGGTTCGGGGGCCGGGTGGCGTTCGCCGGCGCTGACCGAGAGGTTGACGATCAGGTATGCCTCCCAGCCCGGCCCCACCCCCGTCCCGTCGGAGAAGGCGTGCCGGCCGTCCACCCACCAGGTGACGTCCCGCGCACCGAACTCCACGGTGACCGCGAGCCGGGCTCCCGGGGCGACGCACGGTCGGCGCAGGTCGTGGCCGGCGGGGGCGTCCGGTACGTGGTTGGTCAGCTCCAGGACGTCGGGCGCGTCGGGGTGGTACTCAAGGACGTCGACCTCGTTGCCGCCGTCCCGCCAGGTCCACACCGCGGGCCAGGCGCCGAGCTGGTGCGGCAGCCTGACGTGGACGGTCAGGACGTCCCCGGTACGCACCCGGAAGTCCTCGGCGGAGCCCTCGGTGGTGAGCAGTCCGCTGTCCCAGAGGCCGTCCGGGCGGCGGGTGGCGCGGAGGGCGCCGTGGCGCGAGTGGGACGGGGCGGCCACGAGGTGGTCGAGCTTGTCGTCGGCCCGGTTGACGGGGCCGCCGTCGGGATAGGCCCAGGAACGGCCCGCGACCCACTGGCGGCGCGAGGCGAAGTCCGCGGTGAACACGGCCCGCTCGGCAGGGCATGGCGGGTGCGGGCGGCGCGGCGGGAGCGGGGCCGGGCGGCCCTCGGCCCGCGAGGGGAAGACATCGGTCACGCCCACGTCCTACCGCACCGCGGGGTGCGCCCCGCCGCAGCCACGCCGCCGGCTCTCCCCGGCCACGGGGGCATCCCCGGTCGCCCCGTACCCCGTGCGCCGGGTGGGCGCGCCCCGCCCGCGGATGGCAGGCTCCCGGGGTGGGGCAGGCCTTCCCGGCCGCCACCGGGGGCCGAACGCCAGGAGGACGCCGATGACCGAGCACCCCGAAGCCCGAGTGGAACTCTCCGACGGTGTGCGGATGCCCGCTCCCGGGTTCGGCACGTACCCGCTGGACGACGGTGCCGCGCGGGAGGCGGTGCGGGACGCACTGGAGGCCGGCTACCGGCTGGTCGACACTGCCGCCGCCTACGGCAACGAGACCGGAGTGGGGCAGGGGATCCGCGACGCCGGCGTGGCCCGCGAGGAGGTCTTCGTCACCACCAAGCTGCGGGGTGGGGCGCACGGCTACGAGGCGACCCTCGCCGCGTTCGAGGACTCGCGCCGCCGCCTGGGGGTGGACTGGGTCGACCTGTACCTCATCCACTGGCCGCTCCCCCGCCTGGACCGCTACGTGGACTCCTGGCGGGCCATGGTCCGGCTGCGCGAGGAGGGCGTGGCGCGCTCGATCGGCGTCAGCAACTTCACCGCCGAGCACCTGGACCGGCTGGAGCGGGAGACCGGTGTCCTGCCGAGCGTCAACCAGATCGAGCTGCACCCCTACTTCCCGCAGCGCGAGCAGCGTTCGGCCGACGCGGAGCGCAGTGTGGTCACCGAGAGCTGGAGCCCGTTGGGCCGCGGCGGGGACGTCCTGGCGGAGCCGGCGGTCACCGGTCCGGCGGAGCGCTACGGCGTCACGCCCGCCCAGGTGGTGCTGCGGTGGCACCTCCAGTTGGGTGTCGTCCCCATCCCGAAGTCGGCTTCCGCACAGCGGCGCCGCAGCAACCTGGACCTCTTCGGCTTCTCCCTGACGGGTGAGGAGATGGCGGCGCTCAGTTCGCTGGAGCGGGGCCGGCGCGGCGGGGACCCGCGCACGCACGAGGAGTTCTGAGCACGGCGGCGGGCGCGCCCGGTCCCGGGCCTCAGGTGACGCCGGGCCAGGCCACCGGTTCGGTGCGGCGCCGGGGCGCGTAGGCCCAGACGAGGTGGCGCACGCGGGGTGAGGTGCCGGGCACGGTCCACCGGCTCACCTCGGCCTGGAGCTTCTCGTCCAGGGCGGTGGTGCGCTCCACGTGCATGCGGACGTGTTCCTCCTCGGAGACGACCGTGTACGCCTCCAGGAAGAGGCCGGGGTCCGCCGTGTCGGCGTAGATCCCCCAGAAGGTGGCGCCGGCGCGGCGGCGGGCCCGGCCCAGGGGACGCATGGCCTCGGTGAAGGCCGCGGCGTCGTCCGGCTCGACCCGCCACTCGACGGTCACCAGCACCGGGCCCACGTCACGGCGCGGTTCCGCGGCGGTGAGGGGTTCCTCCGGCCAGTCGCGGGCGGGGCTGAGGTCGATGTCGGCGCCGCGCAGCGTCAGGGTGAAGGCGGTGGGGGTGAGGGCCAGCACCACCGCGGCCACCGTGGACAGCGCCAGGCCCGCGCCCGCGACGACGAAGGCGGTCGCCACCCCCACCCGGCCGGCCACCAGGCCCCAGCCGAATGCCCCGATGGCCTGGGCGCCCATGAAGACCAGCTGGTAGTAGGCCAGTGCACGGGTGCGGGCCCAGGCGGGGAGCAGCAGTTGGGCGTAGGCCGACACCGTCGACAGGACGGTGACCCAGGCCAGTCCGGTCAACAGCAGGGCGACGGCGACGACGAGCACCGCGTCCACCAGGCCGATGACCGCCATGGTCGCCGCGTAGAGCACCATGGCGGCGCTCACCAGGGTGTCCGCGCTGACGTGGGACCGCAGGTAGGGCAGGACGAAGGCGCCGAGGACCGCGCCGAGTCCGACGCTGCCCAGGAGCAGTCCGTACCCACCGGCGCCCAGGTGCAGCGGGCCGCGCGCGACGGTCGGCAGCAGCGCCCACAGGGCCCCGGCGAAGAGGGTGAACAGGCCCGACCTTCCCAGTACGGCACCGAACATGGGGGCGCTGCGCACGTAGCGCGCGCCGGCCCGCAGGGCGCCGCTGACGTGTTCCGCGCCGAGCGGCCGGTGGCCGGAGGGGCGGCGCCAGGCGTAGAGGACGGCGACCACCCCGAGGAAGGACAGGGCGTTCAGGCCGAAGGTGGCCTCGGGGCCCGCCCAGGAGATGAGCAGGCCGCCGACGGCGGGGCCGACGGCCCGTGCGACGTTGCCGTTGGCGCTGTTGAGCAGTGCGGCCTGCGGGATCTCATCGGCGCTGACGAGTTCCGGCTGGATCGCCTGGAAGAGCGTGATGCACAGCGCCTCACCGACGGCCATCAGGGCGGTCAGGCCCAGAACCCAGGCGGACGTGGCGAAGCCCAGGGCGGTGACGGCGGCCAGGCCGCCCGCGCCGAGGAACATCACGAGCTGACCGGCGATCAGCAGGTGTCTGCGGTCCAGGATGTCGCCGACGGCTCCGGCGGGGACGACCAGGAGGAAGACGGGCAGGGTGGTGGCCGTCTGCACCAGCGCGATCTGAAGCGGTCCGCCGCCCAGGTCGCCGATGAGCCACTGTGCGCCGACGGTCTGCATCCAGGTGCCGACGTTGGCGACGAGCTGGGCGAGCCAGAGTGCGGTGAACATGCCGCGACGCAGGGGTGCCCACACGGAGGAGCCGGTCTCGGCGGTGCCGGGCGAAGCGGTCACGGGGCGCACTCCTGGCGGTGCGGGAGGACGGACGGGCCGCCTCGCGAGGGGCGGACGGGGTCAGGAAGGTCTTCCCGTCGCGGCGCTGCCCGGCGACGGGCCCCCGGCCGGTCCACCCGGTCGGCGCAGCGTGGGTGAGACGCCCGGCCGGCGGTGTCAGACTGCGGTGGTGGCAGCGAGGCGCAGCGCGGGACTGATGGTGTACCGGCGGCCGGCAGGCGGTGTGGAGGTGCTTCTCGGGCACATGGGCGGGCCGTTCTGGGCTCGTAGGGAGGCCGGGGCGTGGACGGTCCCCAAGGGTGAGTACGAGGCGCCGGAGGAGGCCTGGGAGGCGGCACGCCGGGAGTTCCGTGAGGAGTTGGGGCTGGAGCCGCCGGGGGGCGCGCCGGTGCCGCTGGGCTCGGTGCGGCAGCGCGGCGGCAAGGTGGTGGAGGCCTGGGCGGTCGAAGGGGAGGTGGACCTGGCCGCCTTCGCCCCGGGGACCTTCGAGATGGAGTGGCCCAGGGGGTCGGGCGTGCTGCGCGCCTTCCCCGAGCTGGACCGGGTGTCCTGGCACGGGTGGGATTCGGCGCGTGCGCTGCTGGTGTCCGGTCAGCACGCCTTCCTCGACCGCCTGGCGGAGCACCTGGCGCAGTCGGGGTGAGGTGAGGTGAGGGGCAGGGCCTGCCCGGTGGGCGGACAGTGCCGGCGGGGTGGGCGCTCACCTCATCGGCCCCCCAGCGCAGGACGTCGCACCCGGCCATCGGTTACCTGGAGGGGTATCGTCCGATTTGTGGGCCTTCGCGCCGCTACGTCTGAGGAGACTCGCCATGGACACACCCGCTGCCACCTCGGTGGGGCCGGCGGAGGGCTCCGGGCCTCCCGCCGAGGACGAGGCCCCCATCCACATCCTCTGGATCAACGCGGGGCTGAGCTGTGACGGGGACTCGGTCTCCCTGACCGCGGCGACCCTGCCGAGCATCGAGGAGATCGCGCTCCAGGCGCTCCCCGGGCTTCCGAAGATCGCGATCCACTGGCCGCTGATCGACTTCGAGTCCGGTCCGGTACAGGGGGCCGACACCTTCATCGAGTGGTTCTTCAAGGGTGAGCGCGGCGAGATCGACCCGTTCGTGCTGGTGATCGAGGGTTCGATTCCGAACGAGTCCATCAAGCGGGAGGGCTACTGGTGCGGTTTCGGCGACGACCCCGAGACCGGCCAGCCGATCACGACCAGTGAGTGGATCGACCGCCTGGCGCCCAAGGCCCTGGCCGTGGTGGCGATCGGCACCTGCGCCACCTACGGCGGCATCCACGCCATGGCGGGCAACCCCACCGGTGCGATGGGGGTTCCCGACTACCTCGGCTGGGACTGGAAGTCCAAGGCGGGCATCCCCATCGTGAACGTGCCCGGCTGCCCCATCCAGCCCGACAACTTCGCGGAGACCCTGACCTACCTCCTGCACCAGGCCGCCGGCAACGCGCCGATGATCCCGCTGGACGACAAGCTCCGTCCGACCTGGCTGTTCGGGGCGACCGTCCACGAGGGCTGCGACCGGGCCGGCTACTACGAGCAGGGCCAGTTCGCCGAGACCTATGACTCCCCCAAGTGCCTGGTGAAGATCGGCTGCTGGGGTCCGGTCGTCAAGTGCAACGTCCCCAAGCGCGGCTGGATGGACGGCATCGGCGGCTGCCCGAACGTCGGTGGCATCTGCATCGCCTGCACCATGCCCGGCTTCCCCGACAAGTTCATGCCCTTCATGGACGAGCCCCCCGGCGGCCACGTCTCCACCACGGCGAGCTCCGCCTACGGAGGCGTCATCCGCAGGCTCCGCTCCCTCACGGCCAAAACGGTGGACAAGGAACCCAAGTGGCGCCACACCGGGCGTCAGCTGACCACCGGCTACGCGCCCCCCTGGTGACACCGCCCCCCAGTGCGCCGGACCGGCCCGCCCGGTCCGGCGCTCGCACGCCCGCTCCCGGCCCGCACGCCCGCCGCGGGCCGGACCGCCCCTCCCCCCGCTCGCGAAAGGCATGACGAACACGATGGCGACTTCGACGAAACCCGCAGCCGACGGCAGCGGCCTGGTGGAGATGGCCTGGGACCCGATCACCCGGATCGTGGGCAGCCTCGGCATCCACACCAAGATCGACTTCAAGCAGAAGCGGGTCGCCGAGTGCTACAGCACCTCGTCCGTCTTCCGCGGCTACAGCGTCTTCATGCGGGGCAAGGACCCCCGCGACTCGCACTTCATCACCAGCCGCATCTGCGGCATCTGCGGTGACAACCACGCCACCTGCTCGGTCTACGCCCAGAACATGGCCTACGGCGTCAAGCCCCCGCACCTCGGCGAGTGGATCATCAACCTCGGCGAGGCCGCGGAGTACATGTTCGACCACAACATCTACCAGGAGAACCTGGTGGGCGTGGACTACTGCGAGAAGATGGTCCGCGAGACCAACCCCGGCGTGCTGGAGCTGGCGGAGCGCACCGAGGCACCCCACGCCGGCGACCACGGCTACCGCACCATCGCCGACATCATGCGCTCGCTCAACCCGCTGGAGGGCGAGTTCTACCGCGAGGCGCTGCAGGTCTCGCGGTACACGCGCGAGATGTTCTGCCTGATGGAGGGGCGGCACGTGCACCCCTCCACGCTCTACCCGGGCGGCACCGGCACGATCGCCTCGGTGCAGCTCTTCACCGACTACCTCACCCGGCTGACGCGCTACGTGGAGTTCATGAAACGGGTGGTCCCGCTCCACGACGACCTCTTCGACTTCTTCTACGAGGCGCTGCCGGGTTACGAGGAGGTGGGGCGGCGCCGGGTGCTGCTGGGCTGCTGGGGCGCGCTCAACGACCCGGAGCACTGCGACTTCACCTACGCCAACATGACGGACTGGGGCCGGCGGATGTTCGTCTCCCCCGGCGTCATCGTCGACGGCAAGCTGGTCACCAACGATCTCACCGAGATCAACCTCGGCATCCGCATCCTGCTGGGCAGCTCGTACTACGAGGACTGGGAGGGGCGCGAGCAGTTCGTCACCCACGACCCGCTCGGCAACCCCGTCGACCCCCGCCACCCCTGGAACCAGCACACCATCCCGGCGCCGCAGAAGCGGGACTTCGGCGACAAGTACAGCTGGGTGATGTCCCCGCGCTGGTACGACGGCAAGGACTACCTGCCGCTGGACACCGGCGGCGGGCCCATCGCCCGCCTGTGGTCGACCGCCCTCAACGGCCTGGTGGACGTGGGCTACGTCAAGGCCACCGGTCACAGCGTCGTCATCAACCTGCCCCGGACGCTCACCAAGCCCGAGACGCGCTTCGAGTGGAAGATCCCGAAGTGGTCCAACGCGCTGGAGCGCAACCGGGCCCGCACCTACTTCCAGGCGTACATGGCGGCCATGGCACTGCACTTCGCGGAGCAGGGCCTGGCCGAGGTGCGGGCGGGACGCACCCAGACCTGGGAGAAGTTCGAGGTGCCCGACGAGGCGATCGGCTGCGGCTTCACCGAGGCGGTGCGCGGCGTGCTCAGCCACCACATGGTCATCCGGGACGGGAAGATCGCCAACTACCACCCGTATCCGCCGACCCCGTGGAACGCCAGCACGCGCGACACCTACGGCACCCCCGGGCCGTACGAGGACGCCGTGCAGAACACACCCATCTTCGAGGAGAACCCGCCCGAGAACTTCAAGGGCATCGACATCATGCGGGCGGTGCGCAGCTTCGACCCGTGCCTGCCGTGCGGCGTGCACATGTACGTCGGCGGCGGGAAGACCGTGCAGAAGATGCACGTGCCGACCGGGCTGAGCGGGATGGGCGGATGAGCGCGACGACCGAGGCAGGACACCGCCCGGCCACCGCGGCCGACCCCGAGGCCACGGCCCGCCGGGTCGAGGAGATCCTGGACCGGCTGGCCTCCGGCACCGATCCCGGTGCCGGAGCGGTCGCCGAGGAACTGGTGCGGGTGCTCATGCAGTTCTACGGCGCGGGGCTGGCGCGGCTCGCCGCCGTGCTCGCCTCGCGGGCCGGCGGGGACGGCGCGGGCCTTCGCGAGGCCGTCCTCGCCGACGAGCTGATCACCTCCCTCCTGGTCCTCCACGACCTGCACCCCGAGGACACCGCGACACGGGTGCGCCGGGCTCTGGCCGGCCTCGACCGCGTCGAACTGGTCGCCCTGGACGCCGCGGCGGGCACCCTGCGGCTGCGGGAACGCTCCGGCGGCGGCTGCGGCTGCGGCTCGGGCGGCGACGTCCGGCAGGCGGTCGCGGCGGCCCTGGCCTGCCACGCACCGGAGGTCACCGAGATCGTCCTCGAACCCGCCCAAGCCGAACTGCCGTTGCTCCAGATCGGCAGGCGGCCCGGCAAACCGGCGCCCGCCGGGCCGGTGTCGTGAGCGGCCGGACGGCGACCCGCGGCGGCCAGGGCCTGCGCGGGCTGCGGCGGTTCGTGACCGCGGTGCCGCCCGCGGCCGAGGAGCGGTGCGAGATGTGCGGGGTGGACCTGGCGACCGCCGGCCACCGCCACCTGGTGGACATCCGGCAGCGGTCCCTGGCCTGCGCCTGCACGCCCTGCGCCCTGCTCTTCGAGCAGCCCGGTGCCGCCGGGGGACGCTTCCGGGTGGTGCCCGACCGGGTGCTGCGCGGTGGGCCGCCCGCAGAGGGGGTGTGGGAGCGGTTGCGCATCCCCGTCGGTGTGGCCTTCCTCTTCCGCAACTCCGACCAGGACCGCACGGTGGCGCTCTATCCCAGCCCGGCGGGCGCCACCGAGAGCGACCTCGATCCGGCTACCTGGGAGTCGGCGCTCGTCGGCACGGGCCTCGCGACCGCCGTGCAGCCGGACGTGGAGGCGCTGCTGCTGCGCCGGGCGGGCGAGCGCACCGACTGCTACCTGGTGCCCGTCGACGCCGCCTACGAACTGGTCGGCCGGATGCGGCTGCACTGGCGGGGTTTCGACGGCGGTTCCCGGGCCCACGCCGAACTCGACGCGTACTTCGCCGGCATCGAGCGGCGCGCCCGCGACCTGCGTCCCGGGGGGCGGTCGTGACCGGTCTCTCCCCGCTCTCCTCCGCCCTGACCTTCACCTGCCTGGACGTGCGGGCCGACCCCCGAGCCGCGGGCCCCACCCTGGTGTTCCGGTTGCGGGTCTCGGCCGGGGACGACCGCCGTGTCCACGCGGTGGCACTGCGCTGCCAGTTCCGGGTGGAGCCGGGCCTGCGCGAGTACACCGACGAGGAGGCGGACGGTCTGCGCGACGTCTTCGGCGAGCGCCGGCGGTGGGGGACGACCCTCCAGCCGATGCAGTTCGCCCAGGTCTGCGTGATGGTGCCCGGGTTCTCCGGGGCCACCGAGGTCGACGTCCCGGTGCCCTGCACCTACGACATGGAAGTGGCCTCGGCGCGTTACCTGGAGGCGCTGCGGGGCGGCGAGGTGCCGTTGCTGCTGCTGTTCTCCGGCTCCGCCTTCGTCGGGCCCCGGGGCTTCCAGGTGGAGCCGGTGCCCTGGGACCGGGAGGCGACCTGCCGGCTGCCGGTCGCGGTCTGGCGGGAGATGGTGGAGCAGCACTTCCCCGGCTGCGGGTGGCTGCGGCTGCCGAGGCCGACGATGGACGCGCTGCTCGCCTTCCGTTCCCGCCACGCCCTCCCCACCTGGGAGGCCACCGTCGAGGCACTGCTGGCGCGGTCCGCCGACGGCCACCCCGGGACCGCCCGGGCCCAGGAGGTCCGGCCGCGCCCGGGCCTGGCCCGGCTGCTGCAGGACGAGAGGAGCGCACCGTGACGACGACGACCGGCACGCCCCCCGTCGGGGCCCGTTTCGAGGCCGCGCGGCAGGTCGCCGACGCGGTGCTGCTGGAGGGCTACGTCCTCTACCCCTACCGGGCCTCGGCATCCAAGAACCGGCTGCGCTGGCAGTTCGGCGTACTGGTGCCTCCCGGCTGGGCCACCGGGGGTGAACACAGCCATCAGCGCACCGAGTTGCTGCTGGAGCCACGCGGTGACGCCCAGGTCGAGGCCGAGCTGCGGTTCCTGCGGGCGCGCCGCCGCGGCGTCCAACGCCTGTGTCCCGGCGGCGGCTTCGAGGACTGCGAGCGGATCGAGCTGCCGGACCGGGTGGTGACCGCCTGGGACGAGGGCGTCGTGGAGACCCTCACCTTCACCGTGCCCTCGGCGCACCTGACGCAGGGGCCGGTCGACTTCCCGTTCCACTGCGAGGCGCGGGAGGAGACCGAGGAGGTCGCGGACGCGGCCGGCACGGTGCTGGGGCGGCTGGTCCGCCGCAGCTCACCGGTGACCGGACGGCTGCGTCTGGAGGCCGCCGAACTGCCGGGCCCCTACCGCACGCTGCGCCTGTGCGCACTGGTCGAGAACCTCAGCGACTGGACACCGCGCACGGCCGGGGAGGACCGGGCCGCGGCGCTGCCGCACTCCCTGATCGCCACCCACCTCCTGCTCGGCGTGGACCGGGGCGCCTTCCTGTCGGTGACCGATCCGCCTCAGTGGGCGTCAGGGGCGGTCGCCGAGTGCCGCAACGAGAACACCTGGCCGGTGCTGGCGGGGGCGGACGGCGGCGGCGACGTGGTGCTCTCCTCCCCCATCATCCTCGGCGACCATCCGGCCGTTGCCCCCGAGAGCGCGGGGGAGTTCCACGACGCCACGGAGATCGACGAGATGCTCGCGCTGCGCACCCTGACCCTCACCGACGAGGAGAAACGCGAGGTGCGGGGGACCGACGAGCGCGCCGCGGCCGTGGTGGACCTGGCCGACACCCTGCCGCCGGAGGTGATGGAGCGCCTGCACGGGGCCGTCCGTTCGCTGCGTGAGGTCACCCGGGAGGCGCCCGGGGAGTCCGGCGAGGGGTCCTGGGAGGACGCGCTGCGAGGGGTGGTGCGCCCGGACGCCCCCTGGTGGGACCCGGCCGCCGACCGCTCGGTGGACCCCACGCGCGACCGGGTGGCGGTCGAGGGCGGCCAGGTGGGCGCCGGTGACCGGGTGCGGCTGCGGCCCGGGGCCCGCCGCACCGACGCCCAGGACCTCTTCCTCCACGGCCGCACCGCCACCGTGGAGGCCGTGCTGCACGACGTGGACGGCGGCGTGCACGTGGCCGTCACCGTCGACGGCGACCCCGGCGCCGACCTGCGGCGCCTCCAGGGCCGCTTCCTGTACTTCCAGCCCGACGAGGTGAGCCGCGAGGTGGAGCGGTGACCGGGACGGGCGGGCAGGCGGGGCTGCGCACCCTGGTGGCCGGGGTCGGCAACGTCTTCCTCGGCGACGACGGCTTCGGCGTGGAAGTGGCGCGCCGGCTGCGCGAGGTCCCGCTGCCCGGGCACGTGGAGGTCGTGGACGTCGGGGTGCGCGGCGTCCACCTGGCCTACCAGCTCCTGGACGGCTACGACACGCTCGTCCTGGTGGACGCCACCTGCCGGGGCAGCGCCCCGGGCACCCTCCACCTCCTCGACGTCGACGACGCGGAGGAGGGCCGGCCGGTGGCCGCGGTGCTGGACGGGCACCGGATGACGCCGGACGCGGTCCTGGCCCTGCTCGCCACCCTGTGCAGCGGCACCGGGGCGGCCAGGCCGCGCCGGGTGTGGGTGGTGGGCTGCGAACCCGCGACGGTCGAGGAGGGCATCGGCCTGTCGGCGCCGGTCGCCGCGGCCGTGGAGGGGGCCGTCCGCATGGTCGTCGAGGTGGTGACCGAGACGTCGCCGGCCCCGTCGGGTCCGGCGCACACCGAACGAGAGGAGCACACCCCATGCTGAAGTACGTCCTGTGCGGCGCGGCGGCTGCGGGCGTCGCCGCGGCCGTCGTCCAGATGCTGCCGGACATCAGGCGGTACCTGCGCATCCGCGCCATGTGAGCCGCGGGGCGGCCGGCCCGCTCCGGCCGCCCCCGCCACTGCACCGAACGGCGGACGCCCCGGCCCGCGGCGGCGCGCCGGGCCGTGCGCCGGGGGCCGCTCCCCTGTAATGGGCCGGGCGGCTCAGCCGTTCCGTGAAGACGCGACCGGCCTCAGCCCGGCCGCCGGGTCTCGATCAGCAGAAGGGTGCGGCGGTGCACGAGATGTCGATCGCCGTGGCCGTGGTGGAGCAGGTGGAGGAGGCGGCGGTCGCCGCCGGCGCGGACTCGGTGGCCTCGGTGGCCCTGCGGGTCGGCGAGTTGGCGGGCGTGGTGGCCGACTCGCTCCACTTCTGCTTCGAACTCGCCTGCGCCGGCACCCGGCTGGCGGGTGCGGAACTCACCGTGGAGACGGTGCCCGGGCGGGCGCGCTGCGGACGGGGGCACGAGTGGGCGGTGGGGATGCCGCCGACGCTCGTCTGCCCGCGGTGCGGCGGGTCGGACGTCGAGCTGCTGGCCGGACGCGAGTTGCAGATCGACCGCGTGTGCTGGCGTGAGCCGGTGTTCGCGGACCAGGGCCCGACTTCCTCCGAGGAGAGTTGAGACGATGTGCCGTGCCGTCGACCTCCAGAGCGCCGTACTCGCCAAGAACGACGCCGCCGCCCACCGGTTGCGGGCGGACATGACACGCCGCGGGACCACCGTGGTCAACCTCCTCTCCAGCCCCGGTAGCGGCAAGACAGCCCTTCTGGAGGGGGAGTTGACGCTGGCCCGGGAGCGGGGTGTCGCGGTAGCCGCGCTCACGGCCGACCTGGCGACCGAGAACGACGCGAGGCGGCTGGCCCGCTCCGGGGTGCCGGTCCGGCAGGTGCTGACGGACGGTCTGTGCCACCTGGAGTCGGCCATGCTGCGGGAGCACGTCGAGGGCTGGTTGCCCGCCGGCACCCGGCTGCTGTTCGTCGAGAACGTCGGGAACCTGGTCTGTCCCGCCTCCTACGACCTCGGCGAGTCACTGCGGGTGGCGCTGGCCTCGGTCACCGAGGGCGAGGACAAGCCGTTGAAGTACCCCACCGCGTTCGGGCTGGCGCACCTGGTGGTGGTGACCAAGACCGACCTGGCAGCGGCGGTGGACTTCGACGAGGCCACCTTCCGCGCCAACGTCGAGCGGATCAACCCGGGGGTGGAGGTGCTCATGACCTCGGTCCGGGCCGGGACGGGCGTCGGCGGCATCCTGGACCGGGCGCTGGCCGCGGCCGACGGCGGCCAGGTGCACTCGCCCGTCATGGCGCGGCTGCCCGGCGACCTGGGCCACACCCACCCGCACGAGTCCCACGCACACCACCACCCGCACCCGCCGGCCTCACACACCGCCGCGTCCGACGCCTTCCCGCACCCGGCGGCCCGCGCACCGCACGACCACCACTCCCCCCTCGCGCCGCCGCCCGGTGAGGGCCCCGGTCAGGCGCTGGCGGGCGGAGCCGCCCCCTCCGCGTCGTGACGGAGACGACCACGACCGCCACGACCGACCCGGTCCGGCGGCGCGTCACCGTCCGCGGCGTCGTCCAGGGCGTGGGGTTCCGGCCGTTCGTCCACACCCTGGCGACCTCGCTGGGGCTGGCCGGCCAGGTGGCCAACACCGGCGAGGGCGTGGTGGCCGAGGTCGAGGGCGCCCAGCGGGCCGTCGAGGAGTTCTGCGTCCGCGTGGTCCGCCAGGCGCCCGGCCTCGCCCGCGTGGAGCAGGTGGAGCACTCCCCGTTGCCGCTGGGCGGGGAGCGGGGGTTCACCATCGTCGCCTCGCGGGCCGCGGGCGGCGGGACGCTGGTGCCGCCGGACACCGCCACCTGCGAGGCGTGCCTGCGCGAGCTGCGCGACCCGCATGACCGCCGGTACCGCCACCCCTTCGTCACCTGTACGCACTGCGGGCCGCGGTTCACCATTGTCACGGCGCTGCCCTACGACCGGCCCGCCACCACCATGGCCGCCTTCGCGATGTGCCCGGCCTGCGCCCGCGAGTACGCCGACCCCGCCGACCGGCGCTTCCACGCCCAGCCCGTCTCCTGCCACGACTGCGGGCCCCGGCTGTGGCTGGAGACGACGCCGGCCGCGGGCGCGGGGGATCTCCCCGCGGACCCGGTGGCGGCGGCGCGCACGCTGCTGGGGCGCGGCGCCGTCCTGGCCGTGAAGGGGCTGGGTGGCTACCACCTGGCCTGTGACGCCCTGGACGAGGCCGCGGTACGGCGGCTGCGGCAGCGCAAGGGGCGGGGGGACAAGCCGTTCGCGGTGATGGCCGCGGACCTCGCGGCGGTGGAGCCGTGGCTGGAGGTGGGCGCGGCCGAGCGGTCGCTGCTGACCGGGCCGGTGCGGCCGATCGTGCTGCTGCGCCGCCGCAGGCCGTTCCGGCAGCCGGCCCCCTGGTGCGAGGCGGTGGCGCCGGGGAGCCCCGACCTCGGCGTCATGCTGCCCTACACCCCCCTGCACCACCTGCTGTTCGGCCTGCCGGGCGACGCTCCGGGGCCGCGGGTCCTGGTGATGACCAGTGGCAACCTCTCCGGCGAACCGCTGGTCAGTCAGGACGCGGAGGCGCGGGCCCGGTTGGCGCCGCTGGCCGAGGCCCTGCTCGGCCACGACCGGCCCGTCCACGTGCCGTGCGACGACTCGGTGGTGCGCATCTGGGACGAGGAGCCGCTGGTCCTGCGGCGCGGCCGCGGCTACGCGCCGCTCCCGGTGCGGCTCCCCGTGCCCGTCCGGCCCTCGCTGGCGGTCGGCGGGGACCTGAAGAACGCGTTCGCGCTGGGCGACGGGGAGCGTGCCTGGCTCTCGGCGCACGTCGGCGACATGGACGACCTCGCCACGCAGCGGGCCCTCACCAGGGCCGAGGCGGCCCTGGAGGTGGTCAGCGGGGTCCGCCCGGGGCTGCTGGTGGCCGACCGCCACCCCGGGTACCGGTCGGTGGGCTGGGCGGAGCGGGTGGCTGCGGGGCGGCCGGTGGCCAGGGTGCAGCACCACCATGCGCACATCGCCTCGGTGATGGCCGAGAACGGCCTGGACGGCGGGGCCCCGGTGATCGGGGTGGCGTTCGACGGGACGGGCTACGGCGACGACGGGGCGGTGTGGGGCGGCGAGGTGCTGCTCGCGGACTACGCGGGGTACCGCAGGTTCGCGCACCTGGCCTACGTGCCGCTGGCGGGCGGTGACGTCTCGGTGCGCCGTCCCTACCGGATGGCGCTTGCGCACCTGTGGGCCGCCGGCCTTCCGTGGGACCCGGACCTGCCGTGCGTGGCGGCCTGCCCACCGGACGAACTGGCTGTATTGCGGACCCAGTTGGAGCGCGGGCTGAACGCCGTGCCGACGTCCAGCATGGGGCGGCTGTTCGACGCGGTGGCCTCCTTGGCCGGGGTGCGGCAGGTCGTCGACCACGAGGCGCAGGCCGCCGTCGCGCTGGAGTCGCTCGCCCGGCACCAGGACGGGAGCGGGGCGGGGTACCGGTTCGCCCTGCGGCCGGGCCCGGTGGGCGGCGCGGAACTGGTCGCCGATCCCTCGCCGGTGCTCGCCGCCGTGGTGGCCGACGTCCGGGCCGGGGCACCGCCTCAGGTGGTGGCGGGGCGCTTCCACGCCGGGGTGGCGGCCCTGGTGGGCGAGCTGGCCGGCCGGGCCCGGGACACACACGGCCTGGGCGTGGCGGCGCTGAGCGGCGGGGTCTTCGCCAACGCCGTGCTGGCGCAGGGCTGTGCGCGCCTGCTGCGCGGTGACGGCTTCCACGTGCTCCGCCACCGGCTGGTGCCGCCGAACGACGGCGGTCTGGCCCTGGGCCAGCTGGCGGTGGCAGCCCGCGCCGCCGCGCCGGCCGCCGCCACCTGAGGACCGCGGCGACCGCCGCTCCTTCCACCCGACGTCGAGAAGCGAGGAGTAGGACCATGTGCCTGGCCGTACCGGGCAGAGTCGTGGAGATCGAGGACCGGGACGGGACCCGGATGGCCACCGTCGACTTCGGCGGCGTGGTGAAGGAGGTGTGCCTGGAGTACCTGCCCGACCTCCAGGTCGGCGAGTACGCCATCGTCCACGTCGGTTTCGCCCTCCAGCGTCTGGACGAGGAGTCGGCCCGCCGCACCCTCGCCCTCTTCGAGGAACTCGGCCTGCTCCAGGAGGAGTTCGGCGATCCATGGGAGGCGGCCGCCGCGGAGGCCGGTGCCGCCGTGCCCGCCCCCACCGCACCGGGTGCAGCCCCCGCCACCGCATCGGAGGTCGAGCGATGAAGTACGTCGAGGAGTTCCAGGACCCGCAGCTCGCCGAACGCCTGCTGGCGGACATCCGGGCCACCGTCACCCGCCCCTGGGCGCTGATGGAGGTGTGCGGGGGCCAGACCCACTCCATCATCCGGCACGGCCTGGACCAGTTGCTGCCCGAGGGCCTGGAGCTCATCCACGGCCCGGGCTGCCCGGTGTGCGTGACGCCTCTGGAGGTCATCGACAAGGCCCTGGAGATCGCCGCGCGTCCGGAGGTGATCTTCTGCTCCTTCGGCGACATGCTGCGGGTGCCCGGGAGCCGCAGCGACCTGTTCCGGGTACGCAGCGAGGGCGGGGACGTGCGGGTGGTCTACTCGCCGCTGGACGCGTTGCGCGTGGCGCGGGAGAACCCCGACCGGGAGGTGGTGTTCTTCGGGATCGGGTTCGAGACCACCGCCCCGCCGAACGCCATGACGGTGTACCAGGCGCGCCGGCTGGGCGTGCGCAACTTCAGCCTGCTGGTCTCGCACGTCCGGGTTCCCCCCGCCATCGACGCCATCCAGAACTCGCCCGACTGCCGGGTCCAGGCCTACCTGGCCGCCGGCCACGTGTGCAGTGTGATGGGCACCGAGGAGTACCCGGAGCTGGCCCGCCGCCACCGGGTGCCGATCGTGGTGACGGGTTTCGAGCCGCTGGACATCCTGGAGGGGGTGCGGCGGGCGGTGCGCCAGCTGGAACGGGGCGAGCACACGGTCGACAACGCCTACCCGCGCGCGGTGCGTGCGGAGGGGAACCCGGCGGCCCGCGAGATGCTGCGGGACGTCTTCGAGGTGACCGACCGGGCGTGGCGCGGCATCGGCGTGATCCCGGTCAGCGGCTGGCGGCTCTCCGAGCGCTACCGGGAGTACGACGCGGAGCACCGGTTCTCGGTGACGGGGATCGAGACGCTGGAGCCGGCGGCCTGCCGCAGCGGCGAGGTGCTGCAGGGGCTGCTCAAGCCGCACGAGTGCGAGGCGTTCGGGACCACCTGTACGCCTCGCAACCCGCTGGGCGCCACCATGGTCTCCAGCGAGGGCGCCTGCGCCGCGTACTACCTCTACCGCCGGCTCGCGACGCCGGCCGCAGCCAGGGAGGCGACCCCCGTTGTCTGACGTCACCACCTCACCCGGTGGACTCGCACCACAGCCCCGCGAGGCGCCGGACTTCTCCGGCTGGACCTGCCCGGCGCCGCTGCGTGACCACCCGCGGGTGGTCATGGGCCACGGCGGCGGGGGCGCGCTCTCGGCGGAGCTGGTGCGCCACCTCTTCCTGCCGGCGTTCGGCACCGAGGGCGACCGGCTCTCGGACTCCGCCCGCTTCACCCTGGGCGGCGCCCGGCTGGCCTTCTCCACCGACTCCTTCGTGGTGCGCCCGCTGTTCTTCCCCGGCGGCAGCATCGGGGACCTGGCGGTCAACGGGACCGTCAACGACCTGGCGATGAGCGGGGCGTCCCCGGCCTACCTCAGCTGCGCGGCGGTGCTGGAGGAGGGGGTGGAGATGTCCGTGGTGGCGCGGATCGCCGAGGCGATGGGCGAGGCGGCGCGCCGGGCGGGCGTGTCGGTGGTCACCGGCGACACCAAGGTGGTGGAGGCGGGACACGGCGACGGCGTCTACCTCAACACCGCCGGGGTGGGACTGGTCCCCGACGGTGTCGACCTGCGTCCGGAGCGGGTGGTGCCCGGTGACGTGGTGCTGGTCAGCGGGGCGATCGGGCTCCACGGGGTGGCCATCATGAGTGTCCGCGAGGGCCTGGAGTTCGGTGTGGAGGTGGCCAGCGACTGCGCTCCGCTGGCGGGGCTGGTCCAGGCGATGCTCGCCGTCACCGGCGACCTGCACGTGCTGCGCGACCCCACCCGGGGTGGCGTGGCGGCGGCCCTGAACGAGATCGCGGCGTCCTCGGGCACCGGGGTGGTCCTCCACGAGCGGGCGCTGCCGGTGCCGGACCCGGTCGCCAACGCCTGCGCCGTGCTGGGGCTGGACCCCCTCTACGTCGCGAACGAGGGGAAGCTGGTGGCCTTCGTGCCGCGGCAGCACGCGGAGGCGGTGCTGGCGGCGATGCGTGCCCATCCCCTGGGCGCGGAGGCGGCGGTGGTGGGTGAAGTCGTCGCCGACCATCCGGGCATGGTGGTGGCGCGCACCGGTTTCGGCGGTACCCGCGTCGTCGACCTGCCCCTGGGGGAACAGCTCCCTCGCATCTGCTGAGCGGGGAGCTCAAGGGCTGTGGTGGGCGGGCCCGGTTCGCCGGGCCCGCCCCTGCTGCCGTCAGCCGGCCCGGCGCCCGGTGTCGGAACCGCGCGGGTCGACACCGGTGTAGGACTCCGCGTCCTTGTGGCCGCTGGGGCGCTGGGAGCGGCCGTGGGCGCCCTTGCCGCGGCGGCCTTCCTCCTTGTTGCGCGCGGCCCGTTCCTCACCGCGCCGGGAGTCGCTCCTGACCTCCTCCCCGGGCACGCCGCTGCGCTCCTCCCGTGCGGGTGTGCGCCCGCTGCCGGGCTCGGGGGCGTGCTCGTCGGGGGCGAAGGAGCGTTCGGCGCTCGGGTTGTCCTGCTTCCTGGTGGTGTCGACGTCGGGGGACCAGCCGTGCTGACCGGTGCCCTTGTGCGGGGTCGCGCCCTCGCCGTGCTGGGGGTGGGACCGTGAGCGGTCGTCTTTCGCCATCGGCTTCCCTGCCTGTCGGGGCTCCGCCCGGCCTGCGGCGCCGCGGCACCAGGACGGGCCTGTTCCTCCTCCGAGGGTAGCCAGCCAAACCGCATATCACACAAAAAGGCCATACAGGGATGAGCGTCCCGCCCCGGAGGCCGTCACGGTGCCGCGACCTCGCGTACGCACCATCGTGACGGGGCACCTGGAAGGCGTTCGGCGGTGCCTGCCGTGACCGGTCGGGCCCGCCCGCAGTCCTGCCATCAGGGAAGCCGCGAGTCACGGGAGTGGCGTGTGAACAGCGCACAGTTGCTGAAGGACGGGTTCGAACGCATCAGTGAGGTGGTGCACGACGCGGTGGAGGGGTTGTCGCCGGAGGAGCTCGGCACCCGCCTGGAGGGCCGGTCGAACTCCGTGGCGTGGCTGGTGTGGCACCTGAGCCGGGTCCAGGACGACCACGTCGCCGACGCGGCCGGCACCGAGCAGGTGTGGACCGCCGAGGGCTGGGCGGACCGCTTCGCCCTGCCATTGCCGGAGGGCTCCACCGGCTACGGTCACTCCTCGCAGGACGTGGCGGCCGTACAGGTCGACTCCGCGCAGACCCTCCTCGGTTACTTCGACGCCGTGCACGCCGCGACGCTCGCCTTCGTCGAGGGCCTGGACGACGCGGACCTGGACCGGGTGGTGGACGAGGGCTGGGACCCGCCGGTCACCCTGGGTGTGCGACTGGTCAGCGTGGTCTGCGACGACCTCCAGCACGCGGGTCAGGCGGCGTTCCTGCGCGGGCTGCTGGCCGGGGGCTGACCCTGATCCGGCGGCCTGGCCGGCCGCCGGATTCCCGGCTGCGCGGGGGCAGGCACCGGTGGCATGCTGTGCGGCGTGAGCGACCAGTGGATCCCCTGTGACATCGACCCCGCACTGCACCCCCTGGTGAGCGCGCGGTTGCGGCGGGGCCCGGTAAGGCTCACCGTCGACGGCACCTCCACACTGGGACACCTGGTGGAGTCGGTGGGCGTGCCGCTCACCGAGGTCGGCGTCCTGCTGGCGGACGGCGCCCCGGTCCCCGCCTCCCACCTGCCCTCACCGGCGGAGCACGTGGCGGTGCGTGCGGTGAGCCGCCCGCAGCAGGTCCCGGGGGCGCCGCTGCGCTTCCTGCTCGACGTCCACCTGGGCACGCTCGCACGGCGGTTGCGGCTGCTGGGCGTCGACGCGGCCTACGACAGCGTGGACGCGGGCGACCCGGCGCTGGCGGCGCGTTCGGCGGCCGAACGCCGGGTGCTGCTCTCGCGCGACCGCGGGCTGCTCCAGCGGCGGGAGCCGTGGGCCGGCGCGTACGTCTACAGCCACCGCCCGGAGGAGCAGGTACGCGACGTGCTGGGCCGCTTCCGTCCGCAGCTCCGCCCCTGGACACGGTGCACGGCCTGCAACGGCACCCTGCGGGAGGCCGGCGCCGACGAGGTGCACGAGGCGCTGGAGGGCGGCACCCGGCGCAGCTACGAGGTGTTCGCCCGGTGCACCGCGTGCGGCAAGGTGTACTGGCGCGGGGCCCACTTCGCGCGGCTGGACGCGATGGTGCGGGAGGCCGTCGCCGAGTTCGGGGCCGTCCCGCCGGGGTGAGCGCAGCGCCCACGGCCCGGCCGGGGCGCCGCGTCAGGAGGTGGTGATCGGGCGGGCGCTGACCGGGGTGCGCACGTCCTGGTGGCCGCCGCTGGCGACCATGCGGACCTCGCCCTGGTCGCTGATCTCCGCCCGTACGATGCCGGTCTCGTCCTCGTAGATGGGGTTGCCACTCGCGCCCGCCGCCTCGGTGCGGTGGACCGTCATGACCTCCTCCCCCACTGCGGGGGACCGGAAGACGAGTTCGTAGTGGTCGGGGTGTGCCATGGGGGCCTCCCAGAAGCGCTCAGCCCTCGAAAGGGGCCGGGGCACGACGTCGGGCACCGGCGGGCACGGTCGCGGCGCGACCGAACACTCCTCCGAGTCTGACCCGGCGCCGAGCCGGACGCACCTCGGGCCGCCCCTCCCCCGCCGCTGCCCGCCCCGCAGCGCGGGCAGCGGCCGGGAGAACGGCGCTCACCAGGCCAGTGGCAGCTCCAGCGGGTAGCGCCAGATCGACTCGGTGTTCCACCGCACCTCCTGCGCGGGGACCGCCAGGCGCAGCCCCGGGAAGCGCGACAGCAGCGTCCCGATCGCGGCCTGCAGCTCCATGACGGCCAGCGGCGAGCCGATGCAGTGGTGGGAGCCCCAGCCGAAGGTCATGTGGCCGGTGGCGGAGCGGCCGACGTCCAGGGTGTCGGCCCCGTCGAACTTCGCGGGGTCGCGGTTGGCGGCTAGGTAGGACACGTGGACCACGTCACCGGCGCGGATGAGCACACCGCCGACCTCGACGTCCTCCGTGGCCACCCGCGGGATGCCCACCCCCTTGCGGAAGGGGATGTAGCGCAGCAGCTCCTCCAGGGCGTCCGGCCACCGCTCGGGTTCGGCCCGGACCTTGGCCAGTTCCGCGGGGTGGGTCAGGAGGGTGTAGACGATGTTGCCGAGCTGGTAGGTGCTGGTGTCGTGACCGGTCATCAGCAGCACCATGGCCATGACGGTCAGCTCGTGGGCGTCCAGCCGCTCCCCGTCGTCGTCCCGCGCGGTGGCGAGCACGCTCACCAGGTCCTCGCCGGGGCGGCGTCGGCGCTCCGCCGTCAGGTCGGCGAAGTAGGCCCGCAGCTCCGCCTTGGCGCGGACGGCGTCCTCCTGCCGCGCCCGGTCGGTGGAGGCCATCGTGACCACCCTGCGGCGCAGTTCCGCCCGGTCGGCCTCCGGGACGTCGAGGACCTCGCAGATGGTCGTCAGGGGCAGCTTCGAGGAGACGTGGTGCACGAAGTCCGCAGGTGCGCCGGCCGCGGTCATGTCGTCGAGCAGGCCGTCCACGATGCGCTGGGTGGCGGGGCGCATCGCGTCGACCCGGCTCTTGGTGAAGGCCTGGGAGACCACGCTGCGCACCCGGCTGCTGGCCGGCGGGTCCATGAGGTTCAGGGACTCGGACTGGACGATGGGCTCGGGCGTCATGCGGGGGAAGTCCCGGCCCGCGACGGCGGACCGGCTGAAGCGGCGGTCCGTGGTGACCACCCGGACGTCCTCGTACCGGGTGACCAGCCAGGCCTCGCCCTCCCCGTAGGACATGCGGATACGGCTGACCGGTGTGTCGGTCATCAGCCGCCGCAGCACGGGGTCGAAGTCGAGCCCCTCGCTGAAGTCGAAGGGGCAGGTCTCGGGTGCGCCGAGGGTGTCCACACCGGTCTCCGTCTCCCGGCACCGCCGACCGGTGCCGTAAGTGAGCGATCGCACACCCACGGTAGTCGCGCCGGGCCGCTGACGTCCGGGGGACGTGGGCCGTAAGGGGGTTCACGCCCCGGGCGCCCGGACCCTCTCCACCGGCGACGCGGGCTCCGGGTACACCGGACGGCGGAGCCCGGCCGGCACGCACACCGGGGCGAACCGGCCCCCGGCCCCGGCGGCTTGGCCCGCGGCGCGGCCGCGGACGCCCCGGCGCGGCGTGCGGCGCCCCGGCCCTCTCGCCACACTGACCGACAGGTACCCGGCGCCCCGGCGGGGCACCGGCCGGGGGCGCCGACCGGACCGGGCGCCGCCGCCCGGCCTGCGGGTGCGGCGTGTTCCGCCCGCCGCCCGCGCACACCGACTGCGAAGGGAGTCCTGCGACATGGTCGCCGACACGAGACGACGGTCGTCCATAACCACCCCGTCCCCAGCGGTCACTGTCCGACCCGGCGAGGGGGCGGGCGCCGGCCGGTGTGCGGCGGGAGGCGTCCGGTGAGCGGGGCGGCGCAGGTGCTGGTGGTGGGGGCGGGCCCCACCGGCCTCACCCTCGCCTGCGACCTGCTGCGGCGCGGGGTGGGTGTGCTGCTGGTGGAGCGGGCCGCCGCGCTCTTCCCGGGCTCCCGCGGCAAGGGGCTGCAGCCGCGCACCCAGGAGGTCTTCGACGACCTGGGAGTGATGGCGGCGCTCACCGCGGCGGGCGGCCCGTTCCCCCCGATGGTGGCGTGGGAGGACGGGGTCCGGGGCGAGGAGTGGGAACTGCTCGGGGAGGCCGCCGGGGCGCCGGAGTCGGCCTACCCCCGGGCCTGGATGGTCCCGCAGTGGCGCACCCAGGCCGTCCTCGGCGACCGGCTGCGGGAGCTGGGGGGCGAGGTGGCGTTCGGCACCGAACTGGTCGGCCTCTGCGAGCCGGACGGGGACACCGCTCCCCTCACCGCCCGGCTGCGCGGACCGGACGGCCGCACCCGCACCGTCACCGCCCGGTACGTGGTGGGGGCGGACGGCGGGCACAGCACCGTGCGGCGGCTGGCGGGCGTGGAGATGACCGGCGCACCGGTGGACGCCACCACGACGCTCATCGCCGACCTGGAGGTGCCGCGGCTGGACCGGGCCAACTGGCACGTCTGGCCCAAGGCGCCCGGTGGCTCGCTGCTGCTGTGCCCCCTGCCCGGCACCCGCGAGTTCCAGCTCTCCGCCCACTTCCGCGAGGGGGCGCCGCAGGCCGGTGACGAGGCGGTGCGGCGGCTGGTGGCCGAACGCACCCACCTGCCGGCGGACGCGGTCACCAGGGTGCGCTGCGCCTCGCACTACCGGCCCCGGGTCGCACTGGCCGAGCGGTACCGGGTGGGCCGGGTGCTCCTCGCGGGCGACGCCGCGCACATCCACCCGCCGGGTGGTGGCCAGGGTCTGAACACCGGCGTGCAGGACGCCTACAACCTGGGGTGGAAGCTGGGACAGGTACTGCGCCACGGAGCGCCGGAGGACCTCCTGGACAGCTACGAGGAGGAGCGGATGCCGGTGGCCGCCGAGGTCCTGGACCTCAGCACCCGGCTGTACCGGGCCGGGCGGGTCCCGCAGACCGGCAACGAGGACGAGGCCGGCCGGCGCAGGCGGACGGTGCACCAGCTCTCCCTGCACTACCGGGGCCGGCGGCTCTCGGTGGACGCCCGCGCGGAGCGCGGCCCGGGACTCCGCGCCGGGGACCGGGCCGCGGACGGGGCGTGCGGGACCGGCCGGCTCCACGAGCTGCTGCGCGGACCGCAGTTCACCCTGCTGACGGTGGGCGGCGCACCGGGCCGGGTGCCGCCGGGGGTGGCGGCCCACGAGGTGACCTCGGCGGCGCTGCGGGAGACCTACGGCGAGGGGCTGTTCCTGGTCCGCCCGGACGGGTACGTCGGTCTCGCCACCGACGACCACGCCGACGTCCTCGGCTACCTGGCAGGGATGGGCGTCGCATGACGGGGCGCTGCGGGCAGCGGGTCCCGCACCCGGCAGCCGGGCCGGACGGCACCGGCCCGCGCTGCCGGGCGGCGGCATGAGCCCGGAGGAGGCGGCCGAGGAGCTCTACGGCCTCCCGCCGGAGGACTTCACCGCCGCACGTGAGGAGCGGGCCCGCGCCGCGCGCTCGGCGGGTGACCGCTCGGCGGCGCGCGCGATCCGGGCCCTGCGGCGTCCCACCTACTCGGCCTGGGCCGCCAACCTGCTGACGCGCGAGGAGCCGGACCGGACGAGAGGACTGCTGGAACTCGGCGCGGAGTTGCGGGACGCACAGCGACGTCTGGACGGCCCGAGGTTGCGGGAGCTGATGCGTGCGCAGCGGGAACTGACCGAGGAGCTGACCCGCAGCGCGGCGCGGATCGCCCGGCAGGCGGGCCACCCGCTCGGGGAGGGCGCGCTGCGGGAGGTGGAGCAGACCCTCCGGGCGGCGCTGGCCGACCCGGATGCGGCGCGGCGCTGGCGCGCCGGGTGCCTCCCCCGACCGCTCACCGCCCCCTCCGACCTGGACGCCACCGCGGTCGCCGGGACCGAGCCGGGCCCCCGCCCGCCGGGGAGGTCCGGCGGCGGACAGGTGGTGGACCTGGCCACCGCCCGCGCCCGGCGCCGCGGGCACCGGTCCGCGCCGTCGGGGTCCGGGGCGCAGGAGGGTGCCCAGGACACGGCGGGGGCGCGGGAGGAGGAGAACACGGCGGACGGGCGCCCGGCCCGCGCGCGAGCGGAGCGGGGCCGCGGCGAGGACGGCGAGCGGCCGGAACCCGGGCAGGACCGCCGGCGCAGGGCACCGGAGTCGGCCGGGGCCGCCCGCACCAGGCGGCGGGCGCGGGAGCTGCGCGAGCAGGCCCGGCAGGCCGGGGACGAGGCGGCGCGGGCGGACCGGGAGGCGGCGCGCGCCGAAGCCGCGCGCGAGGAGGCGGAGCGGGCGGTCGAGGCAGCGGAGCAGACCCTGCGGGCGGCCCGGGCCCGCAGGGACGCGGCGCGGGCCGGGGAACGGGGTGCCCGGCGCACCGCCCGGTCGGCGCAGCGCGACGCGCGGGAGGCCGCTCAGGCAGCGGAGGCCGCCGCACACGAGGCCGGGACGCGGCCGGAGGGCTGAGCCGGACCGGGCGGCGGCGCGCGTGCGGTCAGGGCCGGAGCGGGTGCCGCTACCGCGGGAGGCGCCGGGCGGGTCACCGGGGCTGCCCGGCTCCGCTTGCGGACGGTCCGGCGACCCGCAGACTGGCGGTAGGGCCGGGAGGCGGGGCGGCGGAACCGTTCCCGCACGCCGGCCGTGCCGCAGGCCGTCCACCGGTCGTCGGGTGAGGAGAGGGCAGGCGAGGACACGTGCCACGCGCGATCTGGAGCGGTGTGCTCACCTTCGGACTGGTCACCGTCCCCGTGCAGCTCTTCACCGCCACTTCCGGGCACACGGTCCACTTCCACCAGCTCCAACGGGGCACCGGCGACCGGGTGCGCAACCAGCGGGTGAACGAGCGCACCGGCGAGGAGGTGCCGTACGACGACATCGTCAAGGGCTACGACCTGGGCGGCGAGGAGTTCGTCGTGGTGGAGCCGGGGGAGCTGGACGAGGTCGCGCCGGGCCGGTCGAAGGCGATCGAGATCAGCGGATTCGTCGACGCGGGCGAACTCGCCCCCGTCTACTTCGACCGTGCCTACTACCTCTCCCCCAAGGGCGATCAGTACGGCAAGGTCTACGCCCTGCTGCGGGCGGCGCTGGAGCGGACGGGCAAGGTGGGGGTGGCGACCTTCGTGATGCGTGCGAAGGAGTACCTGGTCGCCCTGCGGGCGCAGGAGGAGGTGCTGGTGCTGCACACCCTGCACTGGGCCGACGAGGTGCGCGACCCCCGTGAGGAACTGCCGCAGCTCCCCGGCCGGGCGGACCTGAGCGACTCCGAACTGCGCACCGCCGAACAGCTGGTGGAGGCGCTGGGGATGGAGTGGCGCCCGGAGGACTTCCACGACACCTACGTGGAGCGGGTCCAGGAGCTGGTGGCGGCGAAGGCCGAGGGGCGGGAGGTGACTGCCGCGCAGGCACCCCCGGAGGCCACCGAGGTCGTGGACCTCATGGACGCCCTCCGGCGCAGCGTCGACGCCCGCGGCACACAGCGGGGCGGGCAGCGCAAGGGCGCCCGGCAGGAGCGGGCTTCCTCCTCGAAGAAGCGGGGAAGCGGGTCAGGGCGCTCCGGCGGGACCGGTGGGCGGCGCGGGGCCTCGTCCCGGGCCGGCAGCAGCGGCAAGGGTAGCGGCAGCGGCAAGGGCGGGGGCCGGGCGGGCGGCGACACCGGGCTCGCGAAGCTGACGAAGGGGGAGCTCTACGAGCGGGCGGCGCGCGAGGACATGCCGGGCCGTTCCTCGATGACGCGTCAGGAGCTGCTGGACGCGCTCTCCGGGAGCCGGCCGAAGGCCGCCTCCTGAACCAGCGCCCGGTCGCCTGCCACCACTCCGGGAGGGCAACGGGACGGACGTGGACGAGCCCCCGGCCGGTGGCCGGGGGCTCCGGGTGCCGACGTGGGGGACGCGGTACCTGTCAGTGTCGTCCGGTACAACGCGGCCGGTGCAGGAACGTTACGGCAGTGGCGGGAACCGTTCCGTTCCCACGTCCCCGGCGCTCGGGGGCGCGGCGACCGCTGCCGGACCGCGGGCTGCCTCACATCGTCGGGAGCACCGGCCGGTAGCCGGCGTCCAGGAGACGGGGCAGGTAGGCGGCCAGCGCGCTGATGCTCTGGACCCGGTTGCCGCCCCCGTCGTGGGAGAGGATCACCGACCCGGGCCGGACCTCGGCCATGACGGTCCGCACGATCCGGGCCACCCCCGGCATCTCCCAGTCGTCGGTGTCGACCGACCAGCCCAGCGGGCTCATGCCCAGTTCGGCGCAGATCCGCAGTGTGGCGTCGTTCCAGTCGCCGTAGGGGGCGCGGGCGATCACCGGCGGGGCACCGAGGGTGCGTTCTATGACGTCGCTGGTGCGGCTCAGCTCCTCGCGGGCCTCCTGCTCGGGCAGCCCCGTCAACTGGGCGTGGCTCCAGGAGTGGTTGGCTATCAGGTGTCCGGCGTCGGTGACGGCCCGCAGCAGGTCGGGGTGTTCCACGGCGTTCCGGCCGATGACGCAGAAGGTCGCGCGGACACCGTTGCGGCGGAGCACCTCGAGTATGCCCGGGGTGTACTCGGCGCTGGGCCCGTCGTCGAAGGAGAGGGCGATCTCACGGCGGTCCGGCGGGAGGGTGTACGTGACGGTCCTCGGCGCGCGGTGCCGGCTGCCTGCGGCGCCGGGCGAAGGTGACGCGGACGCGGAGGCCGGTGGCCGGGGACGTGCCGCGAGGTGCGGGCTCGCCGATCCGGCCGCCGGCAGGGGTATGCGACCGCCGGCGGGGAGCGGGTCGGAGGCGGTCAGGACTCGGTTCAGCGCGCACAGGCCGAGCACGAACGCGCCGCCCAGGAGCGCTCTGCGCGGGTGGAGGTGATTGTCGGTCTCCATGGTTTCGTCCATGCCACACCAAAGGCCCCGAAGAACCCCCAAGCCTCCGACACGCCGCCAGAACCACCCGTTCACAGCAGGAAACCGTGAAAGGCGACTGTCTGGTAGGAAGGTGGACGCACCGGTCGGACCTCCGGGCCGGGGAAGCCCGCGGCGCGGAGAAGGTCACGGTTTGTGCACAACGGGGATGACCCCGCGGCGGCCGGGCAGGCTGCCTCACGGGGTGGCGGCACCTGGGGAGGTCGGCCGCCCTGTCCCCTTTCGGCGCTACGCGTTGCGGAGGTACGGCATGCTGAGGGCGCACCCGGCGGTGTTGCGGAGACTGCTCCGCCGCTACGAGACCCTGTTGGCACGCACCACGGACGCAGCGGGGGGTGAAGGTGTCCTGCGCGCCCGGCGGGACCTCCAGGACACCGCCTACACCCTCTGCGTCATCACGGGCACGCGCTCCATCGAGGAGGCTCTGGGCGCCGCCCGGCGGCAGCTGGAGGAGGGGCCGCGCGAAGCGGCCTGACGGGCCTTCCGCGGAGGCCGTCCGGCGCGACCGCTAGCCGCCCCCGGACGGGCCGGACGTGGGACCGCCGCGAGAAGCCGGGTGCAGGGCCGCAGCCCCCGCCCCGCGACCACGGCCCCGCACTGGACTGCGGGGGCCGTGGTCGGGTGCGTGTCCCCGGCCCTACGAAGGCGTTGCGCCGCTCTGCGCGCCGCCCCCGCCCGGCGGGTCGCCCTCAGCCGCCCCCGCCCCCCGGCGCCCGGCTTCGGCCTCGCGGCGCCGCAGCCTCTCGCGCTGGGGGACGACGGTGTAGCGCGGGTCCGCGATGGAGGCCATACCGGCGTGGAAGACGCCGAAGCGGGTGCAGGCGGAGGCCGCCAGCAGGGCGGTGCCGCTGAGGGCTGCGAGCATCCGGTCGCCGCGCCGGTTCAGCGCCGCGCCCGCCGCGCCGGCGAGGGTGAGGCCCTCGGCCACGCGCATCAGCCGTCCGGCCGGGCCCGTGCGGTAGACCTCCGCCACCATGCCCAGGCGCCGCTCCATCGCCTTGACCGCCGCGGTCTCCAGGGCCGCTCCGAACACCGCCGTGGCCCGCGCGGGCCCCGCCTCCGTCGCCGGTGCCGCGATCAGGGCCATGCCCGCCGCCGCTGCCGTGGCCGAACCGGTGAAGACGTAGGGCAGTTCGCGGTAGCCCTCGTGCCAGCCCGGGACCGCGGTGTCGGCGGCGAGGACGGCGGTGTAGGAGGCGACGGCGGGGCCGAGCAGCGCCGCGGAGACCGTGGCGGCCCGGCCCAGGCGCGGGAGCCGGCGCAGGACGTCCAGTGCGGCGGCGGCGCCGGCCGCGGGCCCGTAGGCGGCGAGGATCCACGAGCCGACGCTCATGGGCGAGGTCGGTTTGAGGACCCGCAGCATGTTCGCGAACCGCGAGGGACGCCCCAGGTCGTGGACGAGGGCGGCGGTCGAGCCGGTGACGGCCGCGAGGGAGGAGATCTTCATCGCCCGGGCCGTGCGGGGACGGCCGGTGAGCTCCGCTCCGGCGGCGAGCACCGAGCCGGCCCCGGCGAGCCCGCCCAGGAAGAAGTAGCCCGCGATGTTGGAGGCCTTCCAGCCGGGCCGGTTGAGGATGGGGCGGCCGTAGTAGGACCGGAACTCGGCTTTGGGGACGAGGAGTTGTTCGCCCCTGCGCCTGCGTCGCCGGCCGCCCTGCTCCGGCCGCTGCCCGCCCGGGGCCTGACGCCCCGGGCGCGCCCCGCGGCTGCCGTCCCTGGTGACCTCCGACTCGTTCACCGGTTCCTCCCCTCGCCTGTCGCGTACGCGGTGAAGACGGCCGCCACCCCGCCCAGCAGGGTCAGCGCCGCGGCCCCCGCGTGCCGCCACATCGCGGGCAGGTCGCGGGTGGTGACCTGCGGGTCCGGGGGCAGGCCGTAGACCTCCGGTTCGTCCAGGAGGAGGAAGAAGGCGCCGTCGCCGCCGACCCCGTCCCCGGGGTCCTCACCGTAGAGCCGGGCCTCGGGGACGCCGGCGGCGTGGAGTTGCCCGACCCGGGCGGCGGCCCGCTCCCGCAGTTCCTCCAGCGGGCCGAACTGGATGGAGTCGGTCGGGCAGGCCTTGGCGCAGGCGGGCTCCTGGCCGGCGCCCAGGCGGTCGTAGCACAGGGTGCACTTGAACGCACGTCCGTCGCCCGGGCGTTGCTCGATGACGCCGTAGGGGCAGGCGGGCACGCAGTACCCGCAGCCGTTGCAGATGTCCTCCTGCACCACGACCGTCCCGAACTCGGTCCGGAAGAGGGAGCCGGTGGGGCAGACGTCCAGGCAGGCGGCGTGGGTGCAGTGCTTGCAGACGTCGGAGGACATCAGCCAGCGCAGCTCGGTGCGGCCGTCGGGACCGGGCGGTCCGGCGGGCGTCCCGGCCTCCTCCCGCACCCGGGCCACCGGCGGGGTGTCCTGACCGGCTCCGGCGGCCAGCGCCAGCACGTCCACCCCGTCGTGGGTGGTGGGCGGGGGCGGCAGCGCGCCGCCGACCACGGGCTGCTCGACGAAGGCGACGTGGCGCCAGGTGGAGGCGCCCAGTCCCTCGCTGTTGTCGAAGCTCATGCCCGTCAGGCGCAGTCCGTCCTCGGGGACCGCGTTCCACTCCTTGCAGGCCACCTCGCAGGCCTTGCAGCCGATGCAGACGGAGGTGTCGGTGAAGAAGCCGACGCGGGGCGGCGGGTCCGGGTGGCCGGCCTCGGCCGCGACCCCGGGTTCGGTTCCGGCCGGCAGCCGGCCGGCGGGCTGGGTGTCGGTCACGGCCTCAGACCTCCGTTCCGGTGCGCTCGTCGATGCCGGCCCGGCGCCGGTACTCGGCGACCAGTTGCGGCAGCGCGGGGCCCCGGGGGCGGCGGCCCGGCCTGATGTCGGCGGTCCACGCCTTGTCCTCCTGGATCTGTGCGTTGGGGTCCAGGGCGATGTGCCCGAGTTCGTTGGCCGCGTCGCCGGTGGTGTAGCCGTTGGGTCCCCAGTGGTAGGGCAGGCCGATGGTGTGCAGGGTGCGGCCGTCCAGACGGAGGGGGGCCATGCGGGAGGTGACCATGACGCGGGCCTCGACGGCGCCGCGGGCGGTGATGATCGTGGCCCAGCCCATGTGCTCCAGGCCCCGTTCCCGGGCCAGCTGCGGCGAGACCTCGCAGAAGAACTCCGGTTGCAGTTCGGCCAGGTAGGGCGTCCAGCGGGTCATGCCGCCGGCGGTGAAGTGCTCGGTGAGCCGGTAGGTCGTCACCACGTACGGGTAGACCTCGGCGCCGGGTTCGCCCGGGGTGGGGTGGTACAGGTTGAGCGCGTGGCGCTGGAGACCACGGACGGGGTTGCGCGGGTGGTGCGGGTAGAGGGCGTTGGCGACGGGTGAGTCCTGCGGTTCGTAGTGGGTGGGCAGGGGGCCGTCCACCAGTCCCGCCGGGGCGTAGAGCCAGCCCTTGCCGTCGCCCTGCATGATGAAGGGGTCGTCACCGCGCAGCGCGTCGGGGCCCTGCGCGCCTTCGGGGGGCACGTGGTCGGGGGCGAGGTCGGGGATGAAGTCGGGGGTGTCGTGCCCGGTCCACCTGGACCGCTCGGCGTCCCACCAGACGTAGGCCTTCCGTTCGCTCCAGGGCGTGCCGTCGGGCGCGGCGGAGGCGCGGTTGTAGAGGATGCGGCGGTTGTCCGGCCAGGCCCAGGCCCACTCCTGGGCCGTCCAGCTCTGTTCGGTGTGGGGTTTGCGGCGGGCCGCCTGGTTGACGCCGTCGGCGAAGACGCCGCAGTAGATCCAGCAGCCGCACGAGGTGGAACCGTCGTCCTTGAGCTGGGTGTACATCGACAGGGGTGCGCCGTCGGGGCCGTGGCCGTTGATCTCGGCCAGGACGGCGGCGGCCACCGGCTCCTCGGTCGGGCCCTCGGTGGGGTAGTCCCAGGTGAGGTCGAGGAGGGCGCGGTCCGCGGGATCGGTGGAGCCGGCGAGGCGGTCCTTGATGCGGCGGCCCAGGTGGTACATGAACCACAGGTCGCTGCGGGCGTCGCCGCGGGGTTCGACGGCTGCGTGGTGCCACTGCAGCCATCGGTTGGTGTTGGTGAAGGAGCCGGCCTTCTCGGTGTGGGAGGCGGCGGGGAAGAAGAAGACCTCGGTGCCGATGTCCTCGGTCGCCATCTCGCCGGTCTCGATCTCCGGCCCGTCCTTCCACCAGGTGGCCGACTCGATGAGGGAGAAGTCGCGGACCACCAGCCACTCCAGGTTGGCCATGCCCATCCGCTGCATCTTGGTGTTGGCCGAGCCCACGGCGGGGTTCTCGCCCATCAGGAAGTAGCCCTTGCACACGCCGTCGAGCTGGGCGCGGACCGTCTCGTAGGTGCCGTGGGAGCCGGTGAGCCGGGGCAGGTGCCCGAAGCAGAAGTCGTTCTCGGCGGTGGCCGCGTCGCCGTAGTAGGCCTTGAGGAGGCTGACGGTGTAGGCGCGGGCGTTGCCCCAGAAGCCCTTGTCGGTCTTGATGATGTCCGTGAAGGTGTCGAGGTCGGCGTGGGTGTGGGCGTGCGGCATCGGGATGTAGCCGGGCAGCAGGTTGAAGAGGGTGGGGATGTCGCTGGAGCCCTGGATGGAGGCGTGGCCGCGCAGCGCCTGGATGCCTCCGCCGGGCCGGCCGATGTTGCCCAGCAGGAGCTGGAGGATGCTGGCGGCCCGGATGTACTGCGAGCCGACGGTGTGCTGGGTCCAGCCCACGGCGTAGCAGAAGGCGCTGGTGCGGTCCGGACCGGAGTTGTCGGTCAGCAGGTCGCAGAGGCGGCGGAAGGTGTCCTGCGGGACGCCGCAGACGCGCTCGACCATCTCGGGCGTGTAGCGGGCGTAGTGCCGTTTGAGGATCTGGTAGACGCAGCGCGGGTGCTGGAGCGTCTCGTCGCGCTCGGGGGCGGCGTGGACCGCGTGGCCCCCGGACCCGGCGGCCTCGGACCCGGCGGCCTCGTGGACGGCCCGTCCGCCGCGCCGGGGATCGCCGTGGCCCGCCTCCCCGTCCCCGCCCGCGTCCGGGTCGTCGGACTCCCGGGCCCCGGAGGCCGCCTGGACGGTCACCCCCTCGTAGGCCCAGCTCGTCAGGTCGTAGGAACGCCCTTCGGGGTCGAGGCCGGAGAAGACGCCGTCGAGGTCCTCGGTGTCGCGGAAGTCCCCGCTGACGAGGGTGGCGGCGTTGGTGTAGGCCAGGACGTACTCGCGGAAGTCCTTACCCGTCGTCAGGACGTGGCGGATGATGCCGCCGAGGAGGGCGATGTCGGTGCCGGCGCGCAGGGGCACGTACAGGTCGGCGAGCGCGCTGGTGCGGCTGTAGCGCGGGTCGACGTGGACGACGGTGGCACCGCGGGCCTTGGCCTCCATCACCCACTGGAAGCCGACGGGGTGCGCCTCGGCGAAGTTGGAGCCCTCGATCACGATGCAGTCGGCGTGCTGGAGGTCCTGCATGAAGGTGGTGGCGCCGCCGCGGCCGAAGGAGGTGCCCAGGCCCGCGACGGTGGCGCTGTGGCAGACCCGGGCCTGGTTCTCCACCTGGACCACGCCGAGGCCGGTGAAGAGCTTCTTGATGAGGTAGTTCTCCTCGTTGTCCAGCGTCGCGCCGCCCAGGCTGGCGATGCCCAGGGTGCGGTTGACGCGCAGGCCGTCCGCCTCCTGCTGCCAGGTCTCGCGCCGGGTGCGGATGACCCGTTCGGCCACCATGTCCATGGCGGTGTCCAGGTCCAGGGGCTCCCAGTCGCTGCCGTGGGGGCGCCGGTAGAGGACCTGGTGGCGGCGGGAGGAACCGGTGGTGAGCTGGAGGGTGGCCGAGCCCTTGGGGCAGAGGCGGCCGCGGCTGACGGGCGAGTCGGGGTCGCCCTCGATCTGCACGACCTGCTCGTCCTTGACGTAGACCTGCTGGCCGCACCCGACGGCGCAGTAGGGGCAGACGGACTTCACCACCCGGTCGGCGGTGGCCGTGCGGGGGCGCAGGGACTCGGTGACGGACGAGCGTACGGCGGCTCCCCTGCCCGACGGATCACCGCCGGTGAGCTGTCGGTAGGCGGGCCATCGCTGGATCCAGGTACGCACACCCATCGGCGAGTCCTCGGTTCGGGGCGGATCGGCCCCTCCCGCGTTCCCGGGGTCGCGTGTTCTACGCGGGCGGGGAAGGGGATTCACCCGCTCCCCACGGGAGGCGGTCGTCCCGGACCGGGGCCGCCGGTGGAGTGGCCGTCCTCTCACCGTTGCCCGGCAGCCGGCTTGGGTCCCCCGCAGCGGGGCACAGTGCGTCCCATGAGCAGGAATCATGACGAGCGCCGTGACGACCGGGGCACGCAGCACCACGGGGGTGGCCGCCGCTACCTCGCGGCGGCGCTGGTGTTCGCCGTGGGCATGGCGGGGACGACGCTGCCGACGCCGCTGTACGGGCTCTACCGGCAGGAGCTGGGCTTCTCGGAGCTGATGGTGACGGTGGTGTTCGCCGTCTACGCAGTCGGTGTCATCACCGCGCTGCTGGTCGCCGGGAACTTCTCCGACGTGCTGGGGCGCCGTCCGGTGCTGCTGACGGCGCTCGGGCTGTCCGCGCTCAGCGCGGTGTGCTTCCTCGCGGAGGGCGGGCTGCCGCTGCTCTTCCTCGGCAGGCTGCTCTCCGGGTTCTCGGCGGGGCTGTTCAGCGGGGCGGCCACCGCGGCGGTGCTGGAGCTGGCGCCCGAGGGGGGCCGGGCGCGGGCCGGGTTCGCCGCGACGGCGGCCAACATGGGCGGCCTGGGCTGCGGCCCGCTGCTGGCCGGTGTCCTGGCGCAGTACGCCCCGTGGCCGCTGCACCTGCCGTACCTGGTGCACCTGGGGCTGCTGGTGGTGGCCGCCGCGGTGGCGTGGGCGCTGCCGGAGACGGTGCAGCGGCCCGAGCCGCGGCCGCGGCTGCGCCCGCAGGGCATGGTGGTGCCGCGGGAGATCCGCGGGGTGTTCGTCCCCGCGGCCGTCGCGGCCTTCGCCGGCTTCTCCCTGCTGGGGCTCTTCACCGCCGTGGCCCCGAGCTTCGTCGGCCAGACCCTGAAGGTGACGAACCTTGCGGTCTCGGGCGCGGTGGTCTTCTCGGTGTTCTGCGCGTCGACCGCGGGCCAGTGGCTGATGGGCCGGGTGGGGCCGGCGCGGTCCCTGCCGCTGGGCTGCGGGGTGCTGGTGGTGGGGTTGCTGCTGGTCGGATCGTCGCTGCTGGTGAAGTCGCTGCTGCTGCTGGTGGTGGGCGCGGTGGTCGGCGGCCTGGGCCAGGGCCTGGGGTTCCGTGGGGCGTTGACGTCGGTGGGCGCGGCGGCGCCGGCCGAGCACCGGGGGCGGACCATCTCCGCGTTCTTCGTGGTCGCCTACTGCGGCATCTCCTTGCCGGTGGTGGGGGTGGGCGCCCTCACCGTGGGGCTGGGGCTCCGCGGGGCGGGGGAGGTCTTCTCGGCGTGCGTGGTGGTGCTGGCCGGGGTGGTCGGCGCCTACCTGGCACGGCGCTCCCCCGGTGCCGGGGCTCCCACCGCCGAGTAGCCCCGGCCGGTACCAGGCGCAGCCCGCTGCGCTCTCCTCCCGCCGGAGCGCCGCGGGCCGGCCCCGTGGTTCGGGGGCCGGCCCACGGCGGGACGGGGCGGGAGGTGCCTCAGCCGGTGGTGGTGCGGGCTGCTTCGGCGCGCTCCAGGTCCGCCGCCTCGCGGTCGAGGTCGTCCTCGGCGGCACCTTGCACGGACCAGCGGCCCAGCGACATCTCCGCGGTGATGCCGGGGCCGAAGCCCGCCACCATGCCCCGGGCGCCCTGGGCGGCGCCGCCCTCGTCGAAGAGCCTGCGCAGGGCGTCCAGCACCACCGCGCTGGCGATGTTGCCGTACTCGGTGAGCGTCGCCCGGCTGAAGCGGAACGCCTCGGCGGGGACCTCCAGGAACCGGCTGAGGTCGTCGAGGATGCGTGGTCCGCCGGCGTGGATGATGTAGAAGTCCAGCCCGGAGGCGTCCCAGCCGTGGGCGCCGGCGAGTTCGTGCAGCGCCGGGGCGAGGGGTTCCATCGTGGTGGGCACCCGCTTGTCCAGCAGGAAGTGGAATCCGGTCGAGCTGACCCGGTAGGCGATCCAGTCCTCGGTGTCGGGCACCAGGTAGGAGCCGTTGCGTTCCAGCCGGACGCCCGTTCCGCCCTGGCCCCGCATCACGGCCGCCGCCACGCCGTCGCCGAACAGGCCGTTGGAGAGCAGCGAGCCGACGCCCAGGTCGGTGGGCTGGTAGCACAGGGAGCAGAACTCGCAGGCCACGATGAGGACGTTGGACTCGGGGTAGGCCGTCAGGAAGTCGTGGGCCCGGTTGATGGCCGCGCCGCCGGCCGCGCAGCCGAGCTGGGCGATGGGCAGCTGACGGGTGTGGCTGGGAAAGCCCATCGTGTTGATCAGCCAGGCGGTGAGCGAGGGCATCATGAAGCCGGTGCACGAGACGTAGACGATGGCGCCGATGTCCGCGGCGCTCAACTCCGCGTCGGCGAGGGCCCGCTCCACCACCGCGGGGACGTGTCGCTTGGCCTCCGCCTCGTAGCACCGGTTGCGTGCCTCGAAGCCGGGGTGGCGCAGCGTGGCCTCGATGGGTTGGACCAGGTGGCGTTTGCGCACCCCGGTGTTCTCGATGAGCCGGAGCGCCAGGGGCAGGTTGGGGTGGTCGGCGTGGAGACGCCGGGCAAGGTCAAGTGTCTCCTCCTGGGTGATCACATGTTCCGGAACGTATACGGCCGGTCTGCACAGAGTCGCCACGGCACCGCGCCCTTCTAGCGCTTGTGGGGTCGTTGACCCCACCATCACCTCACCCCCGCCCTCCTCCCACTCGGGGTACTCCGCGCAGGTGACGGGGACGCCTCCGGTCGTGTGCCCGCTGAGCGTGCCCGGGGCATTTTCCACCGCTCGTGGCCTGTCCTCCCGCGAGGCGCCGAGGCAGTCCGCTCCACAGTGGGCCCCGGGCGCGCGGGGGTGTCACGTCCCGCTCCACGGGCACCTGGGAGGTCTAGGCACGCAGTCGAGTTGAGCGCGGCCCTCCTGGAGGGTGCGCGGGATGGACTTTTATGAGCAGCGGGTACCTGGGCCCCGGCAACCACGGTCGTGACCCGTTCGGCGACTTCCTCGCACGGTTCATGGGGGCGTCCACGGGAGGCCGACGCTCCGAGCCCGGCTACTTCGACTTCCTGCGGCTGATGAGCGAGCCGGCCCGTCAACTGGTCTCCGACGCCGCCTCGTACGCGGCGCGGCACGGCAGGGCCGACCTGGACTCCGAGCACCTGCTGCGGGCGGCCCTCGACGGGGAACCGACCCGCGGCATGATCTCCCGGGCCGGGGCGGACCCGACCGCGCTCGCTGAGGACATCGACCGCCGCAACGGCGAGGAGGGACCGGCGCGCACCTCGATCTCGGTGAGCCCGGCCGTCAAGCGCGCACTGCTGGACGCGCACGACGTGGCGCGCTCCAGCGGCTCCTCCTACATCGGCAGTGAGCACATCCTGGTCGCGCTGGCGGCCAACCCCGACTCGACCGCCGGGCAGATACTCAACGCCGCCCGCTTCGACCCGAGCGCGGCGACGGGCGGCGGACCGGGCGGCCCCCAGGGGCCGGGCGAACCGCAGGCCGGACGGGGTGCCCACCCCCAGACGGCCAGGCGCAACACCCCCAATCTCGACAAGTTCGGCCGCGACCTGACCCTGTTGGCGAAGGAGGGGCGGGTCGACCCGGTCATCGGCCGGGACGAGGAGATCGAGCAGACCGTGGAGATCCTGGCCCGCCGCGGCAAGAACAACCCGGTCCTCATCGGCGAGGCGGGGGTCGGCAAGACCGCGGTGGTGGAGGGGCTGGCCCAGCGGATCGTCGACGGTGACGTGCCGGACAACCTGCTGGGACGCAGCGTCGTCCAGGTGGACTTCGGCGCGATGGTGGCCGGGACGAAGTACCGCGGCGACTTCGAGGAGCGGCTGAGCGGCCTGATCGACGAGGTGCGGGCCCACTCCGAGGAGTTGATCGTCTTCATCGACGAGGTGCACACCGTGGTGGGTGCCGGCGGCGGTGGTTCCGACGGCGGCTCGATGGACGCCAGCAACATGCTCAAGCCCGCGCTGGCCCGGGGTGAACTGCACGTCATCGGGGCCACGACGCTGGAGGAGCACCGCCGCTACATCGAGAAGGACGCGGCGCTGGCCCGCCGGTTCCAGCCGGTGCTGGTGCCCGAGCCGTCCACGGCCGACGCGGTGGAGATCCTGCGCGGCCTGCGGGACCGCTACGAGGCGCACCACCAGGTGCGGTACACCGACGAGGCACTGGTCGCGGCGGTGGAGCTCTCCGACCGGTATCTGACCGGGCGGTTCCTGCCGGACAAGGCCATCGACCTGATCGACCAGGCGGGTGCGCGGGTCCGGTTGCGCAGCTCCACCCGCGGCACGGACGTGCGGGCGCTGGAGCGGGAGGCCGAGCAGGTCCGGCGGGACAAGGACCAGGCGGTCGCCGCGGAGGACTACGAGCGCGCCTCGGCGCTGCGGGACCGTCTGACGGAGCTGGAGAGCCGGCTCGGGCAGAAGACCGGCAGCCGGCAGCAGGACGAGGTCGGGCGGATCTCCGAAGTCACCGTCGAGGACATCGCCGACATCGTGTCGCGGCAGACGGGCATCCCGGTCAGCAACCTGACCAAGGAGGAGCGGGAACGCCTGCTGGGCCTGGAGGAGCACCTGCGGCAGCGGGTCATCGGCCAGGACGAGGCCGTCTCGGCGGTCGCCGACGCGGTGCTGCGCTCCCGGGCCGGGCTCTCCAGCGAGGACCGGCCGATCGGCAGCTTCCTCTTCCTCGGCCCGACCGGGGTCGGCAAGACGGAGCTGGCCCGGGCCCTGGCCGAGGCGCTGTTCGGAACCGACGACCGCATGGTGCGCCTGGACATGAGCGAGTACCAGGAGCGGCACACCGTCAGCCGCCTGGTCGGTGCCCCGCCCGGGTACGTGGGGCACGAGGACGCCGGGCAGCTGACGGAGACGGTCCGGCGCAACCCCTACTCGCTCCTGCTGCTGGACGAGGTGGAGAAGGCGCACCCGGACGTCTTCAACATCCTGCTCCAGGTGCTGGACGACGGCCGGCTCACCGATTCCCAGGGCCGGACGGTCGACTTCACCAACACGGTGATCGTGATGACCAGCAACCTCGGTTCGGAGGCCATCACCGGCCGCGGCGCGGTGCTGGGGTTCGGTGCCGGTGGCGAGGAGGCCGACGAGGAGGGGCGCCGGGAGCGGGTGCTGCGTCCGCTGCGGGAGCACTTCCGGCCCGAGTTCCTGAACCGGATCGACGAGATCGTCATCTTCCGTCAGCTCACCGACGCCCAGTTGCGGCAGATCACCGGCATGCTGCTGGAGGAGACCCGGCGCCGCATGCACGCCCAGGACCTCACGATCGACTTCAGCGACGCCGCCGTCGACTGGCTGGCCCGGCGCGGGTACGCCCCCGAGTACGGCGCCCGGCCGCTGCGGCGCACCATCCAGCGTGAGGTGGACAACCGGCTCTCGCGGATGCTGCTGGGCGGCGAGCTGGCCCCGCACAGCCGCATCCTGTGCGACGTGGCGGAGGACCGGCTCACCTTCCGGACCGAGCCCGCGCCGGTCCAGGTGCGGGAGTGAACCGGCGGCCGGAGCCGGCCCGTGGTCCGGTCCGCCGTCCGCCGCGTAGGCCCGCGGCGGACCGGGCACCCGGCACGGTGGACGGCCGGCCACGGACAAGCGGGCACCGCCCGTCCCCCCGCCGGGTGGGCCGGCGGCAGCACGGAAGGAGCGGCAGATGAGTGACACGACCCCGTCCCAGGCCGAGGGCGAGCGCGACGACGTCACCGAGGCCGTCCGCGGGCACTACGACGAGAGCGGGAAGGCCGCCGAGCAGACTCCGCGGACCACACCCTCGCAGGCCGAGGGTGACCGCGACGACGAGAGCGGGAGCTGAGGGCTGTCCCGTGGTTCTCCCACTGCCCGAGGAGTGACGATGACCGAGTTCGAGCGTTCCCGTACCCTGCCGGCCCTGCCGGAGCTGGTCTTCGAGCAGGCGGCGAATCTGGACCGTATCGACTCCTGGCTGCCGCACGAGCTGCATGTGCGGGAGGCCGACCCGCCGGCCGTCACCGTGCACGACGACGAGACCGGGCGCGACGAGGCGGCGCTGCTGCGGGCCCGGCGCGAGCAGATGCGGATGGAGTGGGGCACCCGGGAGGACGGCCGCTACACCGGGTGGCTCCAGGTCGCCGGTGCCGGCAGCGGAGCGAGTGAGGTCACCGTCCACCTGTCGTTCCTGCAGGGTGGCCACGTGCCGCCGCGGGAGGCGGTGGAGCGCGCGCTGGACGAGAGCCTGGCGCGGCTGGCCGAGGAGGTCAGGCTCCGCGTCGACGACGCCGGCTGAAGGCTTCCGCCGGGCGGTGCGCCCTCGGCCGGTCAGTACCTCCCGGATGAGGGTGTGCTGCCGGGGGGCGCGCCCGGGTCCGCCCAGCTGGCCCACACGGTCTTGCCGTGCTCGTGGACCAGGTAGCGCAGTTCGCTGGTGAGCCGCTCGGCGATGTGCCAGCCCAGGCCGCCCGTGCCCGTGGTGTTGTCCGGTGCGCGGGGCCGGGGCGGTTCCGTACTGTGGTCCTCCACCTCGGCGGTGAGGACGCCGTAGTCCGCCCGCAGGCTCAACCGCCACCAGCCGGTGGCGTGCCGTGCCGCGTTGGTGACGAGTTCGGTGACGACCAGCAGCACGGCTCCGCGGTCCGCCCCGGGACAGGCCTGGTCGAGGTACTCCCCCACGATCCGTCGCATCCCCGCGAGGCTGGTGACACCGGCCTCCAGTACGACGGCGGGCGCGGCCTGCGGGGGGTGGGGCCGGTGCGGGGTCATCGGGCGGCAGCCTCCGCGACGGACGGGAACAGGTGCAGGACGGCATTCATCCCCGTCACGTCGATGAGACGCCGCACCTCGGGCGCCAGCGGCCCGGCGAGCCGCAGATCGCAGCGCAGGTGCGCGGCCAGGACGAGCTGCAGGGCGGTGGAGTCCGCGAACGTGACCCGGGAGAGGTCGAGCACCACGTGGCCGCATCCGGCGGCCACGGCCGCGTCCAGGCTCTCCCGCAGTTCCACCTCCGCGTCCGCGTCGAGTTCGCCGGTCGGCGCCAGGACGTACGCGCTCGCGGTGGAATGGGAGCCGATCGCGGCGTCCTCGTCGCCCGACGGGCGGGCTTGGGGGGATTTGTCGACCGTCACGATCGTCGAGCATGCCATGTCCTCGGCGCGCGCACACGTCCGGGGCCCTCGGGCCCGCCCCCAACCGGGTCCCCCGGCGGTTCCGGGCCCGCGCCGCGCCCTCCCTGTCATCACGGTGCGCCCCGGTGCCGGGTGGCGGCAGCCGGACGCGGGGCCGAGGGGGCGCTCCGTTTCGCGGGCCACCGCCGGTGACCTGCCCGGAGGCGCTCTGGCGCGGTACGCGGACGGTACCTCATGCTGTCCCCATGGTCGACTACGAGGGCCGCCGGCCCGTGTGCTGCGAGTGTGGCCGCGCCGACCCGACGGCACGCGACCTGGGCCTGGCGGGCGGCCGGGCCCCGGTCTGCGACGCCTGCTTCGCGGACCTCGTCGCGATGCGGACGCTCTCCGCGCGCCTTCCGCTCCACCGGGTGGCGGAGGCGGAGCCGGGCTCAGAAGGCGGGGCGGCCGAGGCCGGGGCGTCTGCCTGAGCCGGCCCGCGGGCGGGGACGGCCGGCGGGGAGTACCCCGTGGTCGTCGAGCGGACCGACGGTGAGGCCGGCCGAGCGGCACTGCTCCACCAGCGCCGGCAGCGCGGCGAGCGTCGCCCGCCAGCAGCCGGGGGCCGCGGTGTGGTCGGAGTCGTGCAGCAGCACCGTGCCGCCGCCCGCCAGGTCCCGGCCCACCGTCCGCAGCACCGACTCCGGGGTGACCTCCTGCGTCCAGTCCCGGCCCCAGGCCGACCACAGCACGGGGCGCAGCCCCACGCGCCGGGCCGCCAGCAGCCGGCCTGCCGTGAGGATGCCGTAGGGCGGGCGGTACCACCGGGGGGCGCGGCCGGAGACCGTCCGCACCGCCGCCACCGCCCGGGCCAGCTCGGCGGTGTCCCGGCCGGGGGCGGGCAGCCAGGGGCGGCTGTGGGTCCACCCGTGCACGGCCAGCTCGTGGCCGTGCGCGACGATCTCCCGTCCCAGCGCGGGGCGGTCCAGCAGCCTCTCCCCCAGGACGAAGAAGGTGGCCCGCGCCTGGAGGCGGTCCAGGGCCGCGAGGAAGTGCGGTGTGGCGCGGTCGTCCGGTCCGTCGTCGAAGGTCAGTGCCACGTGGTCGGGACGGCCGACGCCGGCCAGCGCGGGGAAGAAGGCGCGGCGGGGGGTGGCGAGCCAGGTGCCGGCGGGCAGGACATGGAGCGCCAGAGCCGTGGAGGAGGCCAGCCCGAGGGTGGCCGCGGTGGCGCGCAGCGCCCGGGCCGCGGGCGGCCGGAGGGGCCCGGCACGGCCCGTCATCCGCGTCCCTCGGTCCCGCCGGGGTCATCGGCCCGGTGTGCGCCGCCGTCTGCCGCCGGTCGCCGCCCGGCACCGGACGGGTCCTCGCCGGCAGCTCCGACCGCCGGGCCGGTGTCCCAGCCACCACCGGCCACGGCGGGTGACCGGGACAGTCCCACCGCCCCCAAAGCGATCAGCAGGAGCCCGGCCACCTCAGGCAGGACCCGCAGGCCGAGCGAGATCCGCTCGCCGAACAGCACGTAACCGAGGGCGACGCTGACCATGGCGTCCACCAGGGTGAGCGCCGGTTGGGAGGCCGCGAGGGTCCCGGCGGCCAGCGCGCTCTGGAGCAGGACCATGCTGAGCAGGCCCGCGGCGCAGGCCGCGTACAGGTGCCAGGTGCCGAAGACCTCGGCGAGCCCCTGCGGCACCAGCTGGGTGACCTCCTTGACGAGCGCCGCAGTGCAGGCGAAGGCCACCGCGGTGGCGGCACCGAGCAGGGTGGCTGCGGCCGGGCCGCCGAAGGCGCGGGCGGCGAGCACCAGCACCACGACGAGCAGCAGGGCGCAGACTCCCGCCGCCAGCCAGCGCCGCCCGGAGGCGGTCTCCGCGTCGCCCCCCGAGGGCGCAGCGGCGCCGAGGAAGAGGGCGAGTCCGGCGGCGAGCATCAGGAACGACGCCCAGGTGCGGCCGTCGGGCCGGTGGTGGAAGACGAGGCTGCCCACCACCAGGGTGAAGAGAAGTTCGCTGGCGAGCAGCGGTTGGACGAGGGAAAGGCGGCCGAAGGCGAGGGCGGCGGCCTGGAAACCGGCCGAGGCAGCGAGTGCGGCGCCGCCCAGGAGCCAGTGGGGGCTGCGCAGCAGCCGGGCCAGGCGGCGGGCGTCCCGCAGCGTCTCGCGCACTCGGCGCCGGAAGCGGGTCGCCGCGGTGCCGCCCTCGTCGGGCCCGGCGGGGGCCGGCCGCCCCGGCCGTTCCATCACGGCGCGCCGCTGCAGGACGGAGGCCGCGCCGTTGGACAGCGCACCGAACAGGGCGAGGACGACCGCGGCGGCGTTCACACGCTCATCCGAACCGGTGCGCCAACCGGTGGTAGAGCGAGGGCGCGACCCCGCGGACCCGTCCGGGCAGGCGCAGCCACGCCGGCACGTACACCTCGGTCCGGCCGCGGCGCAGGGCGCCCGCCACGGCGTCGGCGACCCGGTCGGCGGAGACCGGGCGGGGCAGCGCGCGGGTGTAGGGGACCCCGCGGCGTTCAAAGAACGGCGTGTCGACCACTCCGGGGACGACGTGCAGCACCTGCACGCCGCCCTCCCGCACCTCGTAGCGCAGCGCGTCCGCGAAGGTGCCGATCGCGGCCTTGGCGGCCGAGTAGACCGCCTCGTCCCGCACGCCGACGGTGCCGGCAACCGAGCCCACCAGGACGATCTGGCCGCGGCCGGCGGCCAGCATGTGCGGCAGCACCAGCCTGACCAGGTGGATGGTGGCGGCCAGGTCGAGCTGGAGCACCTGGTCGATGTCGGCGGGCGGCATCGTCGAGAAGCGGCCGGCCCATCCCACGCCCGCCCCCGCCACCAGCAGGTCCAGCCGACCGGCCGCGACGAGCGCGTCGGTGACCAGGCGGTCCCGTTCGTCGGGCGCGGTGAGGTCGGCGGCGAAGGCCGTGGCGGCCGTCGCCCGCGCCACCGCCGCCAGCCGCTCCCGGTCGCGGCCGGTGACGAGCAGACGCCAGTCGCCGCCGCGGGCCAGGCGGTGCGCGACGGCGGTGCCGATGCCGGAGGAGGCCCCCGTCACCAGCGCCACCGGCGTGGTGGGTGTCTGCGGCCTCCCGCTGCCGGCGTCCTGCCGCCCGGCTGTGTCGGGAAGGGCACGTGCCATGGCGTCTCCCTGGAGTCCTTGGGCCTGGCGGTGTGAGGACGGGTTCTCGGGCCCGGCGTGACGGTCGCCGCGGCGCGCGGGTCGCCGGCGGCGGCACCGCGCGGTCCCTCGGCGAAACCGCCGCAGGGGGCTTCTCCCGCCGCGCCGAGAGACTGCGTGTAGGTAACCGATGCACCGTCCGATAAACCCTGTTCCCGCACGTCACCGGTTCGGTCGGCGGCCGTGCGGGTACGAGTGCGGACCTTTCGTCGCCCGGTCTTTGTCAGGAGATGTCCACTGGTCTTGCCTGGGTCTGACCGCTCCACCCGCCGCTTCGCGCCCCTGAGGTGACCATGCGTCTGCTCCTCGTCCATCCCAGCGCCCTGATGTACTCGGAGATCTTCCTGCGGCTGGAGCCCCTCGGGCTGGAGCGGGTGGCCGCCGCCGCGCGGCTGGCGGGCCACGAGGTGCGGGTGGTCGACCTGCAGGTGCTCTCCCGGGCGCAGCTCACCCGGGAGGTCGCGGCGTTCCGGCCGGAGGCGCTGGGGGTCTCCCTCAACTACCTGGCCAACATCCCGGAGGCCATCGAGATCGCGGAGTCGGCGAAGGCGGCCTCGCCCGGGTGCTTCGTCTTCCTGGGCGGACACAGCGTCTCCTTCGTCGCCGAGGAGGTGCTGGAGCAGGCGGCGGGCGCGGTGGACGCGGTGGTGCGCGGTGAGGGCGAACCGGCGATGGCGCCGCTGCTGGCGGCCGTCGCCGACGGCGGCGGCGTCGAGGGGGTGCCCGGCGTGGTGACACCGGCCGGACGCGGGCCGGCACCGGTGATGCTGCACAGCATCGACGAGCCGGTACCGGCCCGCGACCTCATGCGTCACCGGCGCCGCTACTTCATCGGCGAGCTGGACCCGTGCGCCTCCATCGAGTTCACCCGGGGCTGCCCCTGGGACTGCTCGTTCTGCTCCGCCTGGACCTTCTACGGCCGCAGCTACCGCAAGGTGAGCGCGGAGGCGGCGGGCGCGGAGATGGCGGGCATCCGGGAGCCGAACGTCTTCATCGTCGACGACGTCGCGTTCATCCGTCCCGAGCACGGCCACGCCATCGCCACCGAGCTGGAACGCCTGGGGGTGCGCAAGCGCTACTACCTGGAGACCCGTAGCGACGTCCTGCTGCGCAACCCCGACGTCTTCGAGCGCTGGGCCGGGCTGGGGCTGAAGTACATGTTCCTGGGGATGGAGGCGATCGACGCGGCGGGGCTGGAGCTGTACCGCAAGCGGGTCAGCCCCGACGAGAACTTCCAGGCGCTGGCCGAGGCGCGGCGGATGGGCATCACGGTGGCCATCAACCTGATCGTGGACCCGGCGTGGGACGAGGAGCAGTTCCGGGTGGTCCGCGAGTTCGCCCTCTCGGTGCCGGAGATCGTGCACCTGACGGTGATGACGCCCTACCCGGGGACGGAGATCTGGCACACCGAGTCGCGGCGCCTGACCACCCGGGACTACCGGCTCTTCGACATCCAGCACGCGGTGGTCCCCACCACGCTGCCGCTGGCCGACTTCTACCGCGAGCTGGTCCGCACCCAGGCCGTCATCAACCGCAAGCACCTGGGGCTGCGGACGGCGCTGGGGGCGATGCGCGTGCTCGGCGGCAACCTCTCCCGGGGGCAGACCAACTTCGCCCGGATGCTCTGGAAGTTCAACCGGGTCTACAACCCGCAGCGGCAGCTCGCCGACCACCGGCGTCCGGTCCGCTACGAGCTGCCGCTGCCCCGGCGGCTGGACGTGGGCGACCGCCGGCAGCTGTACGTCCACAGCAAGCCGGTCGCGCGGGGCCGGGCCGCCGGTCCGTCCGCGGAGCCGGAGAAGGCGTGAGCGCACGGCGCGGCACCTCGCTCTCGCCCGCGCGGTTCCTCGTCCTGAGCGCCAGCATGGGTTCGGGGCACGACGCGGTCGCCTCGGAGCTGGGCCGCCGGCTGCGGGCGGCGGGGCACCGGGTCGACCAGGCGGACGTGCTGGACCTGCTGCCGCCGGGGGTGGGCGCGGGCCTGCGGGGGTTCTACCAGGTGGCCGTCCGCCACCTGCCGGCCCTCTACGGCGGGCTGTACGCCGTCTTCTTCCGGGCCGGCGCCGGGCCCCGGCCGGGCAGCACCCCGCTCGCCGCGCTGGCGCAGGAGCGGTTGCTCGCCGTGGTGGCGAGGGAACGACCCGACGTGGTGGTGTCCACCTTCCACCTCGCCGCGCAGCTCACCGGGCGGTTGCGGGCGCTGTCGCGGCTCGCGGTGCCCAGCGCGGTGGTGGTCACCGACTTCGCGGTGCACCGCCAGTGGCTGCACCGGGGCAACGACCTCCACCTGTTCCTGACTTCCCGGTTGGCGGCGCAGGTCGCGGCCGGGGGGCTGGGGCGTCCGGTGGCCGCGTCGGGTCCGCTGGTGGCCGGCCGGTTCCGCGCGCCGGCGCCGGGCGGTGAGGACTGGCGCCGGCGCCTTGCGGACCGGGCCGGGGACCGGCCCGCGGTGCTGCTCTCGGCGGGCGCCTGGGGGGCCGGATCACGGCTGCTGGAGACGGCCAGGCTGCTGGCGGCGGCCGGCTACCTGCCGGTGGTGCTGTGCGGGCACAACGAGCGGTTGCGGCGCTCGCTGGCGGGCCGGTCCTCGGTGCTGGCGCTGGGCTGGGTCGACGACATGCCCGGGCTGCTCGCGGCGGGGCACGCCCTGGTGGACAACGCCGCCGGGCAGACGGCCCTGGAGGCGCTGGCTGCGGGTGTGCCGGTGGTGGGCTACCGGCCGATCCCGGGGCACGGCGCGGAAGGGGTGCGGTGCATGGCGGCACTGGGCCTGACCTCGTACGCGGCGGACTCCTGGGGTCTGCTGAGGGCGCTCGACGACCTGACCTGGCCGACACCTCAGGCCACGGCGGCCCGTTCCGCACGGGTCGCCGAGCTCTTCTCGCACGACGCGCTGCCCCCGCTGGAGGACCTGCTCGTGCGGCCACGGCAGGCGGCGTCCCCGGCCTGAGAGGCGCACGCCGCGAGCCGGCAGGGCGTCGCGGCACGGAAGAGCCCCGACCGGTCGGGGGGAACCGGCCGGGGCGGCCAGAGGTGCGGACGCCGGTGGCGGTCGCCTCGCGGCGAAAGGCTCAGCAGGGCTTCAGCCGAACGATCGTCCCTGCTGGCTATAGGTGAGGCCCGGGGACACTGTCCCACCGGCATCCGCACCCGGTACAGCAAACGGGCGGCCCGCATCATTCCGGACGCCTGATGTGAGCCGGCCCACCTGCCGGGTCCCGGGTGGTGGCCGGGCGCGGGGGCGGCGCCGGGGTCACTGGGCGACGCGGACCACGTACCTGCAGGCGTTGCACCAGTACAGGTAGCCGTTGGCGTCGACGTCGGTACTGGCGCAGGCCAGGCAGGTGGCGGTGGCGAAGTTGGCGGGGACGAAGCCGCCGGCTCCCGCGGCCCGGCGGCTCTCTGCCTGCCGTTCGCCGGCGTAGCAGGCTATGCACAGGCCGCCGAGGTCTCCCGGCAGCTTCATCGGGGCCCGGCCGCACGCCTCGCACGGCACCCGCCCGACGAACCGGGCCTCCAGTCTGCGCCGCCCGGAACCGGCCGCTGCCACATCGTCCTCCCTGGGGCAGGCCGGGTGCGGTCTCCCGCCACCGCTGCGCTGCGTCACGTCTGAGGCCGCCGTCCCTGCGGACGGGCGCCGACACCGCCGGTGCGCGGGCGGGGGCCGGGTCCGGAGGGCCGCCCTCGTCCGGGCGCTGCGGCGCTGCCAGTGTGGCCCGGCCGGGTGGCTCGCTCAGCCATTAGGTACACGGTGTCCGAAAACCGCCGTCCGGTGGCCGAGAGGTCAGGGCAGCGCCTGCGGGCCGGGCACCCGGTGACGGCCGGCGCCTCCCTTCCCCCTACCAGCCCATCAGCAGGCGCGGCACCCGCCGAATCCCGTGAGACTGACGGGGTGTGACACCCGCGCACCGTCCCACCTCGGAGAAGCCCCCATGAACGACAACACCAAGCTGTCGCTGGCCGCGGCTCTCGCCGGCGGGTACGTCCTGGGCCGGTCGAAGAAGACCAGGACGGCGATGCTCCTCGCCTCCTACCTGGCAGGGCGCCGGCTGGCCACCTCCCCGCGCCAGCTCCTCGGCCGGGAGCTGCGCCGGCTCTCGGACTCGCCGCAGTTCGCCCGGGTCTCCGACCAGCTGCGGGAGGAGCTGGTCGGCGCGGGCCGGTCGGCCCTGTCCTCGCTGGCGGCCCGCCGGGTCAACTCCCTGGCCGATCTCCTGCACGACCGCAGCGAGCTGCTGCGCAACCCGGCGGGGGACGGCCAGGACTCCGGCGAGGACCGTGACCGCGAGGAGGCGGCCGGCGAACCGCCGGAGGAGGAGCGGGAGGGCTCGGGCCGCCGGCGCGGCAGCCCCGAGCGGGAACAGCCGCAGGACCGGGACAAGACGCCCCGGCGGCGGTCGAGGCCCACCCAGGACGCGCGGGACCGCTCGACGGACGGCTCCGCTTCGGCGGGGCGGGCCGTCCGGCAGCGCCCCAGAGCAGAGAGGTAGGACGCCGTGCCCGAGGACAAGTCCGACGGCGGGACCTTCGAGGCCCTGGGCCTGGACCGGTTGCGCGACGAACTGCTCGGCCTCCTGGAGGCCGGCGCCGAACACCTGGCGGACGCCGCCGGCAAGCGCATCAGCGAGCTGGCCGGACAACTCACCGACGTGGCCGACGGCGGATCACTCGCGGGGGTGGGGTCCAAGCTGCTCAAGGGCGAGTCCCCGCTCAAGGCGTTGGTCTCGCAGAAGGCCAAGGACGCGAAGGACAAGGTCGTGGGAAGTGTGAAGAAGCCGTTCGGTGGAGGCGGGGACGGCGGCGGTGACGGGGGCGGCGGCAGGCCCGGTGACATCAAGGCCACGAACATCATCGAGTCCGTGGACATCGGTGTGCCGCTGCGTACCGTCTACGACCAGTGGACGCAGTACGAGGACTTCAGCACTTTCACCAAGGGTGTGCAGAGCGTCAAGGGCTCCGACGACGTCGAGTCCAAGTGGACGATCAAGGTCTGCTTCTCCTCGCGGAGCTGGGACGCCACCATCCAGGAGCAGGTGCCCGACGAGCGCATCATGTGGACCTCGGAGGGCAGCCAGGGAAGCACCAGCGGTGTGGTCAGCTTCCACGAGATCACCCCGACCCTGACCCGGGTGGTCGTCGTCGTGGAGTACTACCCGTCGGGTTTCGTGGAGAAGACGGCCAACCTGTGGCGGGCGGCGGGCCGCCGGCTGCGGCTGGACCTCAAGCATTTCCAGCGCAACGTGACGCTCGCCGCCGACGAGGACCTGGAGGGGTGGCGCGGCGAGATCCGGGACGGCGAGGTCGTACGCAGCCACGAGGACGCCAAACGCGAGGAGGAGGAGCAGCGCGGGAACGGGGAGGGGGGCGAGGCGGACCGCGACGAGGGGGAGACCGACGACGATTACGACGAGGACGACGGGTACGAGGAGGGGGATGACGAGGGGTACGACGAGGAAGACGACGAGGAACCGGATGACGGGGACGACGAGGAAGACCAGGAGCCCGAGCAGGACCGCGGACGCGGCGAGGGCCGGCGCCGCCGCTGAGGCAGGGGCGCCGGCGGCCGCAGGCGGACCGGGCGACCCGCGGGGAGGCGAGTGAGGATGGACGAGCCGAAGGCCGCACTGTTCGATGTCGACGGCACCCTGGTCGACACCAACTACCTGCACGTCACTGCCTGGTGGGAGGCGTTCCGGCAGGCCGGGTACCGGGTGGGGATGCGCGCGGTGCACCACGCCGTCGGGCTCGGCTCGCAGGACCTGGTGACCCACCTGCTGGGCGAGGACGTGTCCGAGGAGGACCGCTCGTTCGTCAGCTCGGCCCACAAGGCGCTCTACGGCTGCTACTTCGACCGCCTGCCGGCGTTCGACGAGGCCGGCAGGCTGCTGCGGAAGCTGGCCGGGAGCGGTTGGCGGGTGGTGCTCGCCACCTCGGCGGGCGGGCACGAACTGTCCGCGCTGAAGCGGGCGATCGACGCCGACGACGCGATCCGTGCGACGGCGAGCGCGGACGACGTCTCGCACGGCAAGCCCGCTCCCGACCCCGTCGAGCACGCCCTGGAGCTGGCCGGTGTGCCCGCCTCGCGTGCGGTGTTCGTCGGGGACTCGGTGTGGGACATGAAGGCTGCATCGGCGGCCGGGGTGGTGCCGGTGGCCCTGCTCTCCGGGGGCATCCCCCGCCATGACCTGGAGCTGGCCGGGGCCACGGCCGTCTACCAGGACCCGGCCCACCTCCTGAACCAGTTGGACGGCAGCCCCCTGGGCGGGTGAGCGAGGGCGGAGGGCGTCACCGGGTGGCCCGGGCCGGCTGCGGCCCGGGCCACCTGGGCGCACCCGTTCGGTTCCGGAGGCGGGCGGCGCGGTTCAGCCGCCGCCGCGCTCCACCGGTTCCTCCCGCACCACCTCACGCGGGTCCTTGTCGTCGCGCAGGCCCAGGAAGCGCGGGTGGCGCAGCATGCCGTCGCGGGTCCACTCGGTGAAGGCGATCTGGGCGACGAGTTCCGGGGCGGCCCAGTGGGCACTGCGCTCGCGTACCGGGTCGTCGAAGGGCGCCCGGTCGGCGTGGAGTTCGTCGAGTCTGCCGCGGATGCCGGCGAGTGTCCGCTCGTCGTAGCCGGTGCCGACCTTGCCGGCGTAGCGCAGCCGGTCGCCTTCGTAGTAGCCGATGAGCAGCGCCCCGAAGCCCTTGCGGGTGCCGGCCGGCTCGGTGAAGCCGCCGACGACGAACTCCTGGCCCAGGGAGCACTTGAGCTTCAGCCAGTTGGGCGAACGCCGGGGCTGGTAGCGGGAGTCCGCCTGTTTGGCGATGAGTCCCTCCCAGCCGCGGGCGCAGGCGTCGTCCAGGAGGTCCTGACCGCCTTCGTTGCGGTGGGTGGTCAGACGCAGCGGGTCGCGGAAGGTCAGGGCGCGGCGCAGCAGCGACTTGCGGGTGCGCAGGCGCAGGGCGCGCACGTCCCGGCCGTCCAGGCGGAGCAGGTCGAAGAGGTGGTACGTGACGGCGACGCCGCTGGCACGGATGGCGAGCCGGTTGGTCAGTCCCATGCGCTGCTGGAGGCGGCCGAAGTCGGTGCGGCCGTGGGAGTAGGCGACCATCTCGCCGTCCACGGTGAAGTCCCGGCACTCCTGTGCGGCGAGCGCCTCGACGATCTCGGGGTAGGTGGCGTTGAGGCGCCTGCCGGAGCGGGACAGCAGGAGCACGCTGTCCCCCTTGCGCACCGCGAGCACCCGGATGCCGTCCAGCTTGCGCTCGAAGATCCAGTCCTGGTCGAACTCGCGCCGGTCGCTGAGGGTGGCGAGCATGGGCCGGGTGGCGAGTTCCTCGCCGGGCGGGGCGTCGCGCAGCCGCCCGCGGTCCTCCTCACCCAGGCCGTCCAGCAGGCCCGTCATCCGCGCGCCTGCCGACCGCGGGTGGCGGGGTGGCGTTGCTCCTCGGCCTTCGGGGCCTCCTCCTGCGCGACCTGCCCCAGCGTCCGTCCGCTGAGGGCCGAGCGTGCCCGGCGGGGGTCCGGTGTCCCGGAGCCGACGCCGTCCTTGTCGGCCTTGACCAGGAGCCAGGACTGGTCCCCGTCGCCGCCGCGGAACCTGGTGAGGGCGAACTCGCCGTGCAGCTTCTCGCCGTGCAGACGGAAGGTGGCGTGGCCGTGCTCCAGGGACTCGGCGAAGGGCACCGGGCGGCCCCTGCGGTCGTGGCTGAGGGGCTGGTAGGTGCCCTCGTCCCAGACGATGACGGTGCCGCCGCCGTACTCCCCGGCGGGGATGACCCCTTCGAACTCCCGGTACTCCATGGGGTGGTCCTCGGTGGGGACCGCCAGGCGCCGGTCGTGCGGGTCGGTGGAGGGGCCCTTCGGCACCGACCACGACTTCAGCACTCCGTCGACCTCCAGCCGGAAGTCGAAGTGCATGGTGCTGGCGTCGTGGATCTGCACGACGAACCGCGGCTCCTCGCCCGCGGCGGCGTCCTCGCCGCGGGGTTCGTCCGTGACGTCGAAACTGCGCTTGCTGCGGTACGTGTGCAGCGCGTCCTTCTCACTCACTCCTGGTCTCCCGGTCCTCCGGCGTTCTCAGTCCCCTGCGTGCAGCAGCGCGGTGGTCTCCTCGGCGGGCAGTGCCGCCCCGTAGACCTTGCTGCCCGGCTGGTGCCGGCGGCCGCCACCGCCGAGCATCCCGGCGAGCACCGGGTCGAACCCGATGTCGCGGACGGTCCCGGCCACCACGGCCACGGCCTCCTCGTCGTCCCCCGACACCGGGACGGCCAGGCGGCCCGGCTCGCCGCGGGGCAGACCGCGGTCGCGGAGGTCGGTCCAGAGGATGGCGTTGAACGCCTTGACCACGTTGCCGCCGGTGTGGCGCTGGATCTTCTCGCTGGAGGTGGTGGCGTCGGAGTCCAGGTCGGGGTCGTTGCCGTCCCGCTCGGGGTAGTAGTTGCAGGTGTCGACGACGACCTTGTCCTTGAGCCGGTCGGCGGGCAGTTCGGGGTAGCGGCCGTAGGGGATGCTCACCACCACGAGTTCGCCGAAGTCGGCGGCCTCCGCCGCTGTGACCGTCCGCACCTGTCCGGCCATGCCGGCCGCCACGTCGCGGAGGGTCTCGGGGTCGCGCGAGTTGCTGAGCGCGACCTCGTGGCCGATGCGGCTGAAGTGGTCGGCGAGCGTGGCTCCGATGCGGCCGGCACCGATGATCCCTATCCGCATGCTCCGTCCTTTCCTCGCACTCCGCCGCCGTGGCGCGCCGCTCTTCGGGGCCCGCGCCGGCGGTCGGGGTCACACGCCCGCGGGTGCCCGGGCTCGGGACGGCGAAACGGGCACCCCTCCCCCACCGCCGCGGGCCCGGCCCGCGGCGGGGAAGTCTCAGCGTGCCGCGGTGAGCTCCGCCAGCAGTTCGCGGCCGCTCCAGCGGCGGCGGGCCCCCGGGGCGTCCTCCGCCTCGTGGACCAGTTCGACCAGGCGGGTGTTGGCGGGGGCGGCCACGCCGTGGCGGGCCGCGAGCTGGACCACCTGGCCCTGCAGGTCCTCGATCTCGGTGCGGCGCCCGGCGGCCAGGTCGTCGTCCATCGAAGACCTGGCCTGCGCGTCGACCCTGAGGGTGCCGGCGGCCACCCGGCGGAAGAGTCCGTCGGGCAGCCGGAGCACCCAGGGGGTCCAGGCGGGCGGCAGGGGCGTCAGCCGGGCGGGCCGCAGGCCGGCGGCGCGGAAGGCCGCGAGGGCCTCGGTCTGGCAGCGGGCCAGGCATCTGCGGTAGGCGCGGTCGCCGAGCTGCTCGCGGAGCGGCAGCCCGGACAGGGCGTTCACGGCGTTGTTGAGGTTCATCAGCAGCTTGGCGTGCTGGACGGCGGCCATGTCGGGGTGGGTCCGGGCGGCCAGCCCCGCGGCCCGGAGGACCTCGGTGAGGCGGCGGGTCGCCGGGGCGTCCGCCACCAGCAGCGTCCCCGCGGTGCCGCGGTGGCGGCCGGCCGGGGCCGTGGTGACGACGTTGTAGGGGACCATGCCCGCCACGACGGTGTGCCCCGGCAGGGCCCGCCGCAGGGTGTCGACGTTGCGCAGGCCGTTCTGCAGGCTGACGACGAGCGCTCCCGGCGTCAGGTGGGGGGCCAGCTCACCGGCGGCGCCGGCCGTCGCGGCGGACTTGACGGTCACCAGGACCACGTCGGCACCGGCGACCGCGTCCGCCGTGGACGCCAGGTGCAGCCGCTCGGCCGGTATGTGGCGGGCGGGCGTTCCGGTGGCGGTGAGGGTGAGGCCGTGGGTGCGGAGCGCGGCCAGTGGTGCGGAGCGCCCGACGAGGGTGACGTGGGCGGTGTCGGCGAGCATTCCGCCCAGGTAGGCCCCGATGTTGCCGGCTCCGAACACGGCGATCCGCAGCCGCCGGTCCGTCGTCTCCCGGGCCTGCCCGCCGTCGTCGGTGGCCGGTGTGTCCGCGGTGTCCATCGCCCGTTCTCCTCCCCCGGCGGACCGCCCGCCGCCCCCGCAAGCTACCTCCTGGACCGGTGCGGCGGACCGGGGCGGGCGGTGCCCGGCCGGTCCGGGCGGTGCGGGGGCGGGCGGGCCCTGGAGGGGGCCGGCCGGTCACCTGGAGCGCAGGCTCAGTTGCACCTCGCGCTCCTGGTCCCCGGCGACGACGCCCTCCTCCTCGACGGTGAAGGCGCGCCGGAGCGCGTCCTCCAGCAGGTGGACGGCCTGGATGCCGCCCTGGACCTCCGCGTTCACCGCGCCCTGCAACTCGGCGGGGGCGGGGTCGCCGACCGTCTGGGAGACGTCGAAGACGGAGGACCAGACGGTCGGGTGGGTGCCGGGGGTGGTGTGCGGGTGCTGGTCCGGCGCGCGGTCGGAGGCGAAAGCCGAGCCGAGCGCCGTGAACACGGCGTCCGCGTCGCTCTCCCCGCAGTCGCTGAGCTGGACCGTGACCTGGGTGGCTCCGGTGTCCGTGCTGATCGCCATGGTGGCCTCCTCGCGGTGTTGACGGCGTGCTGCGCCGTTCCTGGGTGGGCGACGTCCGCTCGGGCCGCCCTGGGGGCTGCGCCGGTGGGAGCCGTCCACCGCTGTCCACGGAACGCCTGCTCACGCCGGTCGCCACTCATGCATGCCGTGCGCCTCTTCAGTGCGTGGCGTGCGCCGGCGGCGGAGCGGCGTGTGTGTCCCGCAGGTCCGGGGTACCCGCGCGGCGGCGCTCCTACCGCGGTCCGGCGGATCGCGGGTGAGGCGCCGGGCCGCAGGTGGCGGCCGTGTCAGCAGGTTGGCAGCGAGCTGTGGAGAGGCACCGTGCCGGGCACCGCACTGATCGTGATCGACATGATCAACACCTACGAGCACCAGGACGCGCATCTGCTGCTCCCGTCGGTGCGGGAGGCGGTGGGTCCGATGTCCGCCCTGATCGCGCGGGCTCGGCGAGAAGGGGTCGACGTCATCTACGTCAACGACAACTTCGGGCGGTGGCGCTCGCACCACGACGAGCTGCTGGAGACGGCGCTCGCAGGGCCGCACGCCGACCTGGTCGAGCCGGTCCGCCCGGACGACGACTCGCTGTTCGTCGTCAAGGCCCGCCACTCGATCTTCTACCAGACCCCGCTGGAGTACCTGCTGCGCTCCCAGCAGACCGACCACATCGTCCTGTGCGGGCAGGTGACCGAGCAGTGCGTGCTCTACTCGGCGCTGGACGCGCACATCCGCCACGTCGGGGTGACCGTCGTCCGGGACGCCGTGGCGCACATCCACGCCGACCTCGCCGACGCGGCCCTGCGCATGATGAAGCGGAACATGGGAGCCGCCCTGGTGGACTCCGAGGACGCCGGGGTGTTCGAGGCGGGCGGGGCCTGAGGGGCACCGGGCGGGTGGCAGGGCGGGCCCGGGCGCGCGGGTGGGAGTCCGGGCCCGGCGCCCTCAGGCAGCGGTGTCAGCCCTCCTGGGGCCCCTCGCCCCTGCGGCTCTGCCCGTTGAGCACCTCGTCGACCTCGTGGCGGATCTGCTCGGCCACCCGGCGCGTCTCGTTCAGAACGTCCCCGTGCTCCTGGACCAGGCTGTCGTAGATGGGGGGATGGGACGGGGCGTCACTGTTCGACACTGCTGTGGTTCCTCTTCCGGTTCGTGCGTGGGGGGAGCCGGGGCGGCTGGGGCGGCCCGGCCGGTCGCGCCGCGACGCGACCGGTCGGCCACTCTAACCAGCGAGGTGAACCGGCATCTACCGGGGGGACCGCGGCGACCGGCCCCGCCCGCCGCGGGTGCGGGGGCGGGGCCGGGTGCCGCGCGGGACGTGAGTGCCGCGAGCTGTCAGGAGAGCTTGAGCGTGGGCTCGTACATCTCCAGCCACAGGGCGAGGTCGAGGGTGCGCTCCAGACCGTGCCGGGAGGCCTGGGTGATCTGCGGGGTGTCGCGTTCGACCGCCCGCTTGAGCCAGTCCCGGTTGACGAGTTCGAAGACCTGGTGGGACGGACGGGAGAGCAGCTCCTTGCCGTGCTGCTGGAGTGCGACGGCGTACTTGGGGTCCTGGGTGGAGGGGTAGGGGCTCTTGACGCGGTCGTAGACCGACTTGGGCAGCACGTCCGCGGTGGCCTCGCGCAGCAGGCTCTTCTCGCGGCCGTCGAAGGACTTCAGCGCCCACGGCGTGTTGTAGACGTACTCCACCAGGCGGTGGTCGCAGAACGGGACGCGCACCTCCAGGCCGACCGCCATGCTCGCCCGGTCCTTGCGGTCGAGCAGGACCCGGACGAACCGGGTGAGGTGCAGGTGGCAGATGCGGCGCATCCGGTACTCGAAGTCGCTCTCGCCGTCGAGCCGTTCGATGCCGGCGACGGCTGTGCGGTAGCTGTCCTGGACGTAGCCCGACAGGTCCAGGCGGCGCAGCAGGTCGGGGTCGAGGGCGCTCTCGTCGTTACCGAAGTGCCGGGCGAAGTTGACCAGCCAGGGGAAGGTCTCGGCGGTGCGTGCCTCCTCGTCGAAGAACTGCTTGTAGCCGCCGAAGACCTCGTCCGCCGACTCGCCGGAGAGCGCCACCGTGGAGTGTTCGCGGATCGCCTTGAACAGCAGGTACAGGGAGGCGTCCATGTCGCCGAAGCCGGCGGGTATGTCGCGGGCCCGGATGACCTTCTTGCGCACCTCGGGGTCGGCCAGGGCGTCGGAGTCCAGGACGATGTCCTGGTGGTCGGTGCCGGACTCGCGCGCCACGTCGTGCACGAAGGGGCCGTCGGGGGTGGCGCGCAGGTCGTCGGCGACGAAGTTCTCGGTCTGGCCGACGAAGTCGACGGCGAAGCTGCGCACCGTCTCCCCCACCTCACCGAGTTGGCGGGCGGCCAGAGCGGTCATCGCGGAGGAGTCCAGGCCGCCGGAGAGCAGCGTGCAGCGGGGCACGTCGGCGACGAGCTGACGCCGGACGATGTCGTCCAGCAGCTCGCGGACGTGTGCGACGGAGGCGTCGCGGTCGTCGGTGTGGGGCTGCGTCCGCAGCTGCCAGTAGACGTGCCGGCGCAGACCGCTCCGGTCGACGGTGACGACGGTACCGGGCTCGACCTCGTGCATGCCCTCCCACACCGCGTGGCCCGGGGTCTTGACGAAGGCGAACAGCTCACGCATGCCGTCGAGGGTGACCTCGCGGGCCGCCAGCGGGTTGGCCAGGATCGCCTTGGGCTCGGAGCCGAAGAGGACGCCGTCGGAGGTGGGGTAGTAGTAGAACGGCTTGATGCCCATGCGGTCGCGGATCATCACCAGGCGCTGCCGGGGCTCGTCCCAGACCGCGAAGGCGTACATGCCGTTGAGCCGTTCGGCGACGGCCTCTCCCCACTCGACGTAGCCGCGCAGGACCACCTCGGTGTCGGAGTCGGTGGTGAAGCGGTGGCCGCGGGAGGCCAGTTCCTTGCGGAGTTCGGTGAAGTTGTACGCCTCGCCGGAGTAGACGATGGCGTAGGTCCCCCGTTCGTTCTCGACCGTCATCGGCTGCCGTCCGCCGGGCAGGTCGATGATGGCCAGCCGGCGGTGGCCGAGGGCGGCCGGTCCGCTGACGTAGGTCCCGCGGTCATCGGGGCCCCGGCAGGACATGGTCTCGGTCATGGCGTCCACGGTTTCCTGCTCCGCACGCAGATTCCGGTCGAAGGAAACCCATCCGGCGATGCCACACACGTCGTTCCTCCAGCTCCGGCCGAGGGGCGGAACACGGCGGCCCCCGCCGCGCCCCTGCGGGCACGGCGCCGCACACCGACCCGCGGTCAGTTGTATCGAGCACCTATGTAACGACGATGTATCACCGACCGAGGGCGCGTCAACAGGCCCGTAACACCGGGCTTACCGGTCCGTAGGTTTCCGGCCGCCGGCCACCCCGAGTCGCGTCGGGCGCCGCCTTCCGGCCACCCGCGCGCCGCTGCCGTCACCCCGCGGCACCGCCCGCCCCGCCCCGGCCACCCGCCCCAGCCGGGCGCCCACCACGTCCAGGGGACCGGGCCCGCTCTGCGGCGGCATGGCCGGTTCTCGACGGTCCGGACGGCGGAGAGCGGCCGGACCCGCGAGGACGTACGGTCGACCCCGACACGCGGCGGCAGCGCCCGGCTTCCACGCCCCCGTCAGCCCAAAGGGGGAGAATGCCTGTTCGCGGACGCGTCTGACCAGCGCGGACCTGGGTAGAGGGAGCGAGCGGCCGTCCGGACGCACTCGGACGGCGCAGACAGCAGTGAGCTGAAAACGTGTACGCGTGCCGCTTTGCCTGGCCGGATTCCGGGCAGTGGCACATGGTTTCCAAGCAGTCAACGAGGCGCAGGTGGAGCCAGATGAACGTCAACAGGCGACGGTCTCCGACGAACCGCAGCGGCGGGAAGACGTCCGGTTTCGGTTCCGGCAGCGCCCGGACCGAGCGGATGACCCGTACCCTCCTGCGGCGGCGGAAGGACGCACTCGCCGCCGAGGACGTGAAGGTGGTCGACAAACCCCAGGTCCGGCGAGCCGTCTCGGCCGCCGCCCTGGGGAACACGATGGAGTGGTTCGACTTCGGGGTGTACGCCTACGTGGCCGCCACCCTGGGCAAGGTCTTCTTCCCCTCCAGCTCACCGGGCGCCCAGGTCATCTCCACCTTCGCCACCTTCGCCGCCGCCTTCGTGGTCCGGCCGCTGGGCGGTCTGGTCTTCGGGCCCCTCGGTGACCGGGTCGGACGCCAGAAGGTACTGGCCGTCACCATGATCATGATGGCGATCAGCACCTTCGCCGTCGGCTTCCTGCCCACCTACGGGGCCATCGGCCTGGCGGCGCCGCTGCTGCTCCTGCTCTGCCGGCTGGTGCAGGGCTTCTCCACCGGCGGCGAGTACGCGGGCGCGACCACGTACATCGCCGAGTACTCGCCCGACCGCACCCGCGGCTTCCTCGGCAGCTGGCTCGACTTCGGCACCTTCGTCGGCTACTCGCTCGGCTCCGGACTGGTCACCGTGCTCACCGCCGTGCTCTCCGACGGCCAGATGCTGAGCTGGGGATGGCGCATCCCCTTCTTCGTCGCCGGGCCGCTCGGACTGATCGGCCTGTACATGCGGCTGAAGCTGGAGGAGACACCCGCCTTCCAGGAGGTCGAGGCCAAGCACCGCGAGTCCCTGGCGGCGGGCACCGCCACCTCCGACGAGGACACCGACCGCGTGGAGCAGGCCCGTATGTCGGGCAAGGGCCGGCTGAAGGAGCTCTTCACCCACCACTGGCACGCCATGCTGATCTGCGTGGGCCTGGTGCTGCTGTACAACGTCACCAACTACATGGTGACCTCCTACCTCCCCACCTTCATGAGCAGCACACTGGGCGAACCCGCGCTCACCGCCCAGCTCCTGGTACTGGGGACGATGGTGCTGGTCGTCCTGTGCATCACCACCGTCGGCAGGTCCTCCGACCGGTTCGGGCGCCGCCCGATGTTCCTGTGGGCGGGCATCGCGATGGTGGTGCTGGCCATCCCCGCCTTCCAGCTCATCCGGCAGGGCGGCATCGTGCTCCCCGCGATCGGCTGCGCGATCCTCGGCCTGCTGCTGGTCTGCTTCGCCGGCACCAGCGCCTCCACCCTCCCGGCCCTCTTCCCCACCCATCTGCGCTACGGCGGCCTCTCGGTGGCGTTCAACGTCTCGGTGTCGCTCTTCGGCGGCACCACACCGCTGGTCGCCTCCGCCCTGGTGGAGTCCACCGGCAACCAACTCGTCCCCGCCTACTACCTCATGGTGGCCGGCGTCATCGGCGTGGTCTCCGCGCTCTTCCTCCGCGAGACCGCGGGCCAGCCGCTGCGCGGATCCTCCCCCATGGCCGAGTCGGAGGACGAGGCGCGCGAGATGGTCGCCGAGAGCCGCACCCAGGCCGGACGAGGCGCCCGTGACGTGTGGATCGGCCTGCGCCATGGCCACCTGCCCCACCGGCACCACGACGAGGAGTGAGGACGGCGCGGCCGGCAGGGGCGGCGCGGCGGGGGCTCGGGCCCGCGCCGCACCGCTTCCCTGTTCACCCGCCCTCGCCGCCCGGGAGGAGTGCGCGCACCGCGGCCACCGTGTCGGCCTCCGCGGCCGTCTTGTCCTCCCGGAAGCGCACCACCCGGGCGAAGCGCAGGGTGACGCCCTCCGGGTACCTGGTGGAGCGCTGCACCCCGTCGAAGGCGACCTCGACGACGAGTTCGGGCCGGACCACCACGCCCCACGGCTCCTCCGACACCGCCAGCTCCTGCAGCCGCTCGGTCTGCCATCGCAGCAGGGCGTCCGTGAGGCCCTTGAAGGTCTTGCCGAGCATGGCCGGCGAACCGTCCGGGCGGAGGGCCCCCAGGTGCAGGTTGGACAGCTTGCCGCTGCGCCGCCCGTGCCCCCACTCCGCGGCCAGCACGACCAGGTCCAGGGTGTGCACCGGCTTCAGCTTCCGCCACGAGGCACCCCGGCGGCCCGCACTGTAGGTGGACGCCAGCCCCTTGACCATGACGCCCTCGTGACCGCGCTCCAGCGTCTGCGCCAGGAACGCCCGGGCCCGCGCCAGGTCGTCCTCGTCCGCCCCCTCCCCCGCCGGCCCGGTGTCCACGAGGACGCGGCGGACCCGGTCGGGCTCGGGCACGACGGCGGCGAGCGCCGTGGCCCGTTCGTCCGCCGGGACGTCCAGCAGGTCGCGGTCTCCCACCAGCAGTGCGTCGAAGAAGACCGCGGAGACCGGCAGTGCCGCCCTGGCCTCCGCCACGCCGACGCGGGAGGCCACCCGCCCGGCGACGTCCTGGAAGGAGCGGGGCCGCCCGTCGGCGCCCAGCGAGATGACCTCCCCGTCCAGTACCAGACGCGGCGAGGGGTAGCCCAGCACCGTCTCCACCACCTCGGGGACCCGCTCGGTGATCTCCTCCAGGGTGCGGGTGTAGACCCGCACCGCCGGCCCGTCCCGGTGCACCTGCACCCGCACGCCGTCGAGTTTCTCCTCCACCGCGCAGGGCGCCAGTCCGGCCACCGTCTCCGCCAGGTCCTTGCCGGTACGGGCGAGCATCGGCAGTACCGGGCGGCCCACCTCCAGCCGGTAGGCGTCCAGCGCCGCAGGGCCGCCCGCGAGCACCGCGCCGGCGACCTCCCCGAGCGATCCGCTCAGCATGGTGGCCCGCCGCAACCGCGCCTGATCGATGCCGAGCGCCGCTGCCAGCCCTTCCAGGGCCAGCGCGTCCAAGGCGCCCTGCCGCAACTCACCACTGAGCAGCCCGATCAGGAAGCGCTGTTCCTCCTCGGTGGCCGACTCCAGGAGCGAGTCGACGAGCTCTCGCCGCCGGGCCTGGGCACCCGCGCCCGACACCTCGGCGATGCCGGCGAGGCGGGCGTCGACCTCGCGCACCGTGAGCGTCGGCCGGGTGGCCGCGGGACGCGGATGGCGCAGGACGGCCCAGCCCACACCGATGCGCCGCTGCGGCAGACGGCCGGCGAGGTAGGAGATGACCACCGGCGCGTCGGCGGGCTCCGCGCTGCGGAAGAGGTCCGCCAGCAGGGCGGTCTTGGCGGAGCGGGCCGAGGTGCGCGTCATCTCGTGGGAGGTTCTGGCCAGTTCGGACAGCAGCATGCCTCCATCGTCCGCCTGCCGGCCGTGCCGCGCAGGCAGGGACACCCGGTGCGCGTCCGCGAGGCGGGAGAGCGGCCGGGGCGGCCGGGGCGGTGCCGCGGCCCGTGACGGGCGGCACGCCGCACCCGGCCGGCCACCGCGGCGGGGCGGGGAGCGGGTTACGGTGGCCGTGTTCCACGGCCCTCACGTCCCGAGGCCGACGCCCGGGGGCGAACCGGAAGGACGGACGCCTTGCACGTAGACCTGACGGCGAAGACCGCTGTGATCACCGGCTCCTCCAGCGGCATCGGGCTCGCGATCGCCACGGAGCTGGCGCGCTCGGGTGCCCGGGTGGTGCTGACGGGCCGTGACGCGAGGCGGCTGGGCGAGGCCGGCGACCGGTTGCGGGAGAGCGTGCCCGGCGCCGACGTCTCGGCGCTGGCCGTGGACCTGGCCGACGAGGACGGAGCCGGCGAACTGCACGTGACCTTCCCGGAGCCGGACATCCTCGTCAACAACCTCGGGGTGTTCGGTGCGCGCCCGGCGCTGGAGATCTCCGACGACGAGTGGCGGACCTACTTCGAGACCAACGTCCTCAGCGCCGTCCGGCTGATCCGCACCTACCTGCCCGGGATGACCGGGCGCGGCTGGGGGCGGATCGTGAACATCGCCAGCGACTCCGCGCTCGTCATCCCGCAGGAGATGATCCACTACGGCGTCTCGAAGACGGCCCTGCTGGCGGTCTCCCGCGGCTTCGCCAAGGAGGCCGCGGGCACCGGCGTGACGGTCAACTCCGTCATCGCCGGCCCGACCCACACCCCGGGGGTCGAGAGCTTCGTACGCGAGATGGTGGGCGGGGAGCTGCCGTGGGAGGAGGCGCAGCGCGCCTTCATGCGCGAGCACCGGCCGCAGTCACTGCTGCAACGGCTCATCGAGCCCGAGGAGATCGCCCATCTGGTCGTCTACCTCAGTTCCCCGCAGGCCTCCGCCACCACGGGCGCGGCGCTGCGCGTCGACGGCGGTTACGTGGACTCCATCGTGCCGTGACGGCTCTCTCGCGCCACGTCAACCTGACGTATGTGTCTTGCATCTGACGGGGCAACGCGTCAAGGGGGCGCGGGGAAGGGTCACCGTCGGGGCGGGGAGATCTTCACCGGATCGGCGGGTTTGGGGAGTGAATCACCCGTTCGCCGCTCGTGCGACCGGCTACCTCCTGTGAGGCTTGAGGGACCCATGGTGACCGTCCCCGCCATCCAGGAGAAGTCATGATCCTCACCATCTCCGGTGTCGTCCTGCTAGGCGTCATCGTCTTCCTCTTCTTCCGCAAGGACGGCCTGAAGGCCTCCCACGCCCTGGTCTGCGCCCTGTTCGGCTTCTACCTGGCCGGCACCGCGCTCGCGCCCAGCATCAAGGCCGGCGGGGCGAGCCTGGCGAGTCTGCTCGGTGGGTTGAAGTTCTAGCCCCTCCCGGCCCGTTCCGCGGACAGCGGGCGGGCCGGGGTCGCCGCGTACGGGCGGCGAGCGGCGAGTCCGGTACCGGGGGCGACCGGACCTCACCCGCCTTCCGGCATCCGCCCCCGCAGCAAGACGAACACCAGGAGATCAATGTGGCCCGGCGTCCCCTGCCCGGCATCCTGCAGAAAACCGGTGCCCAGCCCGCCGCCCGCGGGCGGGACCTGGTGCGGACCGCCACGGACGGCGTGTGCGACGTCGCCCAACCGCTGATCGTGCTCGCCCGGGGCCTCGGCCGCCTGACCTCCGCCGCCCGCACCAGATGGCGCTCCACGCCCAAGGACCGCCGTGGAACGGTGGCGCTCACCGGTCTCGGCCTGCTCGTCTCCCTCGCCCTGGTGCCCTACGGCCCGGTGCTGGCGGCCGGGGGCCTGCTGGCGGCGGCGGCCTGGCTCGGGCGGCGTGGTGCACCGGTCGCCGAGGGTCCCGACGAGTCGCAGCGCGAACGGCTGCGGGCGCTCTACGAGGCCCTCGTCCCCTACTTCGGTGCGGAGGCGGACCCCGACGCGCTGTACGCCCACGGCGGCGACTGGACCAGGGCCCTCACCGACGCCGGCTTCGGCCGGGACGGCCGGCTCAGCCGGCTCACCGTCGCCTACCCGCCCTACTTCACCGACGGGGAGCCCGAGGCGCGGGCGCGCGTGGAGCAGGTGTTGTACGCGCGGTGCGGCCGGGGCCGCGAGTACCGCTTCACGTGGGACGAGGAGGCCGGCCGGCTGGCGCTGACCGTGCTGGACCCGCTGCCCGTGGACATCGCCGCGCAGGCCTTCGTCACCTCGCCCGGCGAGACGGTCCTGGGGTTCACCGATCCGGACGCGGTCGCCCGCACGGTGCCCGTGACCGACGACTCGGGCACCCGGGACGCCTCTCCGGTGCTCTGGCGCACCGGTCCGCGCTCCAGCGAACCCCACCTGCTGGTGCTCGGGCGTTCCGGTGCCGGCGTCACCACGCTCCTGCGTTCGGTGGCGCTCCAGGCGCTCCCGCACGGTGACGTGCTGCTGGTCGACGGCGGTGGCGCGGGCGAGTACGCCTACCTCGCCGGGCGGCCCGGCGTCATGGGCGTCGAGGACAGTCTCGCCGGTGCCGAGGCGACCCTGGAGTGGGCGGCACACGAGACCGAGCGGCGCCTGATCATCGCCAACCGGGCCCGGCAGTCGGGCCGGACCGCCCCCGCGGACGCCCGCCGTCCGCTCTGGCTGCTGCTGGACCGCCCCTCGGCGCTGTCGCACCTGGCGGCGGTGGAGAAGCTGGCCGACCCGCAGCACCTCCTCCAGGTGCCGCTGCGCCACGGGAGGTCGGTCGGCGTCACCGTGGTCATCGGCGAACACCTCGACGCGGCGCCGCAGTTGGCGGAGGCGGCGCGCTCCCAGGTACGGGCCCGGGTGGTGCTGGGCCCGGTGGACCCGGCCGAGGTCACCGCCCTGCTCGGGGCACCGCCGCTGAGCACCCCGGCGGTGGGGGCGCCGGCGGGACGCGGTTACGTCCGCCTCGGTGACGGACCGGTGCTGCGGCTCCAGGTGCCGGCCACCCCCGACCCGTTCGACGAGAGCGCCAGCCCCGAGCACCGGCAGGCCGTGCTCGCCCTGCTGCCGCGCCGTCCGGGCCCCGCGGACGGCCGCACGCCGTCCCCCGGCGCGGTGCACGTCCCGGCGGCGGAGGCCTGAACCGCCCGGCCGGACCGGGGAGTGCGGCGGGCGGCGGGTCCGGCCCCGGGACGCCCCGGCCGACTCGCCACGGCCGGAGGCGCCGTCAGGCCACGAAGGAGCTGAAGCTGTCGCCGGTCGTGACGTTGCCGCCGGCCACCGCCTGCGCGGCAGTCGCCAGCCGGAGCGCCGCCTCCTCGGCGACCGGGCCCGACACGGTGAACGGCAGCCTGACGTACCCCTCGAAGGCACCGTCGACGCCGAACCGCGGTCCCGAGGGCACCCGGACGCCCAGCCGCTCACCGGCCTCCGCGAGGCGCGAGCCCGACAGGCCGCCGGTGCGCGCCCAGAGCGTGAGCCCGCCGTGGGGGACGCTGAACTCCCAGTCAGGCAGGTGCTTTTCGACGGCGGCCACCATGGCGTCCCGGTTGACTCCGGCCAACTCGCGCCGGAGCTGTACGCACTGCTGCCAGCCCTCGCCCTGCAGGAGCCAGGCGATGGCCAGTTGCTCGACGACCGGGGAGCTCAGGTCCGCGTAGATCCTGGCCGCGACGAGCCGCCGGATCGCCTCGGGCGAGGCACGGACCCAGCCGATGCGCATGCCCGCCCAGCACGCCTTGCTGGCCGATCCGACGGTGACGACGGTGGAGCCGGCGCGGTCGAAGGAGGAGACCGGGCGGGGGGTGCCGGCCTCGGGGCTCGCGTCGATGCGCAGTTCGGCCATCGTCTCGTCCACGACCAGGAGGGTGCCGGCCGAGCGTGCGGTGTCCACCAGCGCCCGGCGCTGCTCGTCCGTGGCGAGCGTCCCGGTGGGGTTGTGGTAGTCGGCGACCACGTAGGCCATGCGGGGAGCGGCGTCGCGCAGCACCTGCCGCCACGCCGGCACGTCCCAGCCGCCCAGTTCGTCGGCGAGGGCGACGGGGACCAGCCGGGCTCCGGCGTCCCGCAGCAGTTGGAGGATGTTGGCGTAGGAGGGAGAGTCGACGGCGACCCGTTCACCCGGCCCCGTCATGAGTCGGCAGATGGCCGCCACGGCCCCCATCGCCCCCGTGGTGACCATGATCTGTTCGGGCATGGTGGGGACGCCGCGGGCCGTGTAGCGGTCGGCCAGGGCCTGGCGGAGCACCGGCAGACCCGCGGGGTAGTCACCGTGGGTGGCCGCATAGGGCGGCAGCTCCTCCATCGCCCCCCGCAGCGCCTGGGTCAGCCACGGTTCGGGCGCCGGGAGCGAGGCGCAGCCCAGGTCGATGACCGAGCCGGCAGCCTCGGGGGGAAGGGGCTCCAGGCCGCGGGTGGGCAGCGGGTTGCCGGCCGGGACGGTGGTCCAGCTGCCCGCACCGCGGCGCGACTCCAGGAAGCCCTCGGCGCGCAGCGCCTCGTAGGCCGCGGCGACCGTGGTCCGGCTGACGGCCAGGGCCGCGGCCAGTTCACGCTCCGCCGGCAGCCGGGCCGCGACGGGCACCCGCCCCTCCAGCACCAGCCGTCGCACCCCGTCGGCCAGGCCCCGGTAGGCGGCGACCCGGCGACCGGACGCCGCTCCCGCGACGGCCGGACTCTCGGCGCGCTGCGAGCGCACCAGTCGCGCAAGCTGCTGGGCACCCACCGCGGAAGTCCACTGGGTCACCAAAATCAGTCCACCTTCCCAGGATTGGCCCTGTATGCCGTCTCCACGCGACGGAAGACTAGCCAGAGCACAAGCCAATAATGCCAGGGAGGGGCGTGCACATGAAGACCGAGGATGCCACCGAGACATCACCGGGGGGCGGGGCGGACGGCTGGGACGGGGAGCGCGCCCACCCCGCCGCCTCCGGGGGCCCGGGAGCGACGACCGGGCCCGCGGAGCGCTGCGGACCGGCCGGGCACTTTTCGCCGGGAATCCCCGCACGCCTGGTGCGCCTGTACACGGGGCTGGTCCTGTACGGCCTGAGCATGGGGCTGCAACTGCGTGCCGGGCTCGGCCTGGAGCCGTGGAACGTCTTCAACCAGGGCGTGGCCCGGCACACCGGCCTCACGATCGGCACGGTGACGATCGCGACCGGCGCCCTGATCCTGCTGCTGTGGATCCCCTTGCGGCAGCGTCCCGGCCTCGGGACGGTCTCCAACGTGGTGGTGCTCGGCCTGGTCATGGACGCGACGCTGGCAGCCGTTCCGGAGGTGCACTCGCTCTGGGTCCGCGTCCCGCTGCTGGCCTTCGCGATCACGCTGAACTCCACCGCCACCGGTCTCTACATATCGGCGCGCTACGGCCCCGGCCCCCGGGACGGGCTGATGACCGGGCTGCACCTGCGGACCGGCCGTCCGGTGCGTCTGGTGCGCACCTGCATCGAGGTGACGGTCCTGGCGGCCGGGGTGCTGATGGGTGGCTCGTTCGGGGTGGGCACGGTTGCCTACGCACTCGCCATCGGGCCGCTGGCCCAGTTCTTCCTCCGGCGCTTCGGCGGGCTCGGCCACCCCGCGAGAGGCCCGCAAGAGCGGCCCGCGCCCGCGCCGGCCGCCACCGGAGCGGTCTGAGGGCCGGCGACACGCCCAGCGCAGGTGGCGCCTCGGCCTGGCCCGCAGACAGCTGCGGACGCGCTGGCGGCGACTCGGTTTCCCCTGGGGGTGAGCGGGGCGGTAGTGTACGCCTTTGGCTCACCGGTGGGAGCGTTACTGCGCACTGTTCCGGCGAAGGCAACCCAGTACATCTGGTTTCAGATGTGACAAACCGGGCGCCGGTGGGTAGAACAAGGGGCGGCACGACGGGCGACGCATGTCCCACTACGGGAATCTTCACCGCCGACCGGACGTTGAACGGATGACGACGACAGCGACACCTGTCCTGTGGGCGACAAGCCCGGGAGGCACGATTCATGAGTGAGCGAGCTCTTCGCGGCACGCGACTCGTGGTGACCAGCTACGAGACCGACCGCGGCATCGACCTGGCCCCGCGCCAGGCGGTGGAGTACGCATGCCAGAACGGACATCGTTTCGAGATGCCGTTCTCGGTTGAGGCCGAGATTCCGCCGGAGTGGGAGTGCAAGGTGTGCGGCGCCCAGGCACTCCTGGTGGACGGCGACGGCCCCGAGGAGAAGAAGGGCAAGCCCGCACGTACGCACTGGGACATGCTCATGGAGCGGCGCACCCGCGAGGAGCTGGAAGAGGTGCTCGCCGAACGTCTGGCGGTGCTGCGTTCCGGCACCATGAACATCGCCGTGCACCCGCGCGACAACAACGGCCGCAAGTCCGCCTGAGGGCGGAGTCGACGAAGGGCCGGGACCTCCTGGGGTCCCGGCCCTTCGTCGTGCCCGCTCAGCCCCCGGCCCCTGCGGCAGGACGCCCGCGGGGGGCCCGGCAGGGCTCCCGCGGCGAACCCGTCAGGGATTGAGCGGCGGGTCCTGCCGGCCGCCCGGTCGCGGCTGCTCCTCCTCGTGGACGACTTCGCCGGGCACCACCTTGCCGTCCGGCCGCCGCATGCGGGCCTGGCGGAAGGCGTCCCCCAGCGGCCCCGGGTGGGCGGCGCGGGTGGAGACGTACCGTTCGACACGCCGGCGGGCCGAGCGCTGGACCGGGGGCAGCAGGCACACCAGCCCCACCACGTCGGAGATCAGGCCCGGCACCATGATGAGGAGGCCGCCGAGCATCGCGAGCGTGCCGCTGCCCTGGGCGCGTGGGGTGCGGCGCGTGGCGCCCTCCTCGGCGCTGCCGCCCCCCGGGGCCCCGACGGACTGCCGCAGGTCCCGCCAGGCGCGCCGCCCGGCCCGCTTGACCAGGCTCGCACCCACCACGATCCCGGCCAGCAGCAGCAGGAAGACCACCCAGCCCCCGACGGCGTCGGCGACGAGCACCAGGAGCCAGATCTCCAGCGCCACCCAGGCCGCGACGGCCAACGGCAGCAGACGGCGGAGACGGGAGCGCTGGTCGGGGCGGGAGCCCTGCGGTGTGGCTTGGGTCATGTCTCCAGTGTGCCTGCCCGGGCCCGAGCCCGTGCTGCGAGGTCCCGCGGAACGCGGCCGAGGCGGGGCCGGTCAGCTGCCGGGCCACACCAGGAGGCAGAACTCGTTGCCCTCCGGATCGGCGAGGACCGTGGTGAGGACGCCGTTGTCGTCGAAGGGGCCCCGGACGATTCCGGCTCCGCAGGCCAGCAGCCGCGACAGCTCCGGCTCCAGCTCGGGAACGCGCAGGTCGAGGTGCATGCGGTTCTTAACTCTCTTGGGTTCGGGCACCTGCTGGAGCAGCAACTCCGGGCCGTGGCCCGCCGGCGGCCCCAGGCTCACGTACGGGGCCACGGCACGTACCCGCCGGTAGCCGAGAGCGGCGCACCAGAACTCGGCGAGGCGGTCGTTGTCCGCGCAGTCCAGCACGAGGGCCAGTTCCGCCCGCGCCGGAGCCTTCTCCTTGGCCATGCCCTTCCCCTTTCCCGGCGGTCCCCGTTCGCACGCCGCACCGGCCACGGTCCCGTTCCGCATGCGCGGGTGCTGCCCGGGCACCCGGAGGATGCAGCACCCAGCCACCACCGCGCAGGAGGAGGACGGCGATGGACCGCCGGATGGAGACCCCCGAGCAGGCAGGCACCGGGATCTCCCGCGACATGCCCGACCAGGAGGCCGGTACCGAACGTGAGGACCGGTGGGCGGCGAGCCGCGACAGCGCCGTGCACCGGCCGGGCACCCCCGAGGACGTGCCGGACACGGACGTCCCGGGCAGCGGGCGCAGTGGCGACGGCCCCCGCCCCGCTGTCCACCCCGACCAGCCCGACCCGGACGAGCCCGCCGACTGACCGCACTCCCGGGCTCGCGGCGCACCACGGATCCGCGCCACGAGCCCGGGCCGTCACCACCATGGGGCAGGCCCCACAACCCGCGTACGGGTCGTGGGGCCTGCCTCGTGTCGCTGCCGCCCCCGCGGCCCCGGCCGGGGCCGTGGGCGCCTCGTCACAGGGCCCGCAGCGCGGGAAGCAGGGTCTTGCCCGCCCAGTCCAGGAACGACTCCTGGTGGCCTCCGCCGACCTGTACCAGGGCCACCTCGGTGAAGCCCGCCTCCACGTAGGGGCGGACCGCGGCCACGAACTCGTCGACGTCGTCCCCGCACGGGATGGACTGGGCGACGTCCTCCTCCCGCACGAACTGCGTGGCGCCGGCGAAGTTGGCGGGCCCGGGAAGCTCCGCGTTGACCTTCCAACCGCCGGCGAACCAGCGGAACTGGTCGTGCGCACGCTTGACGGCCGCGTCGCGATCGGTGTCGAAGCAGACCGGGAGCTGGCCCACCTTGGGCTTGCCCGCCCCACCGTGCCGCTCGAAGCCCTGGACCAGCTCGGCCTTGGGCTCCGTGGCGATGACGAGGTCGCCGAGCCGGCCGGCGATCTCGCAGGAGGGCTCGCCGGAGACCGCGATGCCGATGGGCGGGGCCTGGTCGGGGAGGTCCCACAGCTTGGCCGCGGCCACGTCGTAGTGGGTCCCGTGATGGTTGACGACACCGCCCCGGAACAGTTCCCGGATGATCTCGACCGCCTCGGTGAACATCTCCTGGCGGACCTCCACGGTCGGCCAGTCGGCGCCGACGACGTGCTCGTTGAGGTTCTCCCCGGAGCCCAGCCCGAGGCGGAACCTGCCCTCGGCGAGGAGCTGGAGCGTCGCCGCCTTCTGCGCGACCACGGCGGGGTGGTAGCGGAAGGTCGGGCACGTCACGTACGTCATGAGCGGGATGGTGGACGTCGCCTGCGCGGCGGCCCCCAGCACGCTCCAGGCGTAGGGCGCGTGGCCCTGCGAGGCGAGCCACGGCGAGTAGTGGTCCGAGGTCACGGAGAAGTCGAAGCCGACCCCCTCGGCGCGGACCACGTGGTCCACCAGCTCCCGGGGCCCGGCCTGCTCGGTCATCATCGTGTAGCCGATTTGCACCATGTTGTCGCGGTTGCCCTTGGTGGGCCCGGGGAAAACCCGCCGAGGCGACGGTCCTCGGGCCCCTCACCCGGGCCCGGCGGACACCGGGTGGACCGTCAGGGCCCGAGGTGCCCGCCTCTCGGCGGGGCGTCCCGAGCGGCCGTGTGCCCCCGGGCGGGGGCGGTCAGGCGTCGCGCCGCCCGGTGACCCGCCCCACGCGGGAGCCGACGCCCCAGGCGGTGACCCGCCACATGGCCTCGACCAGGATGTCCCGGCTCATCTTGCTGTCGCCCACCTCGCGCTCGACGAAGGTGATCGGCACCTCGACCACCTGGTAGCCGCGCTGCACCGCCCGACGGGCGAGGTCGACCTGGAAGCAGTAGCCCTGGGAGACCACCTCGTCCAGCCCCAGGCCCTCCAGGGTCTCGCGGCGGAAGGCGCGGAAGCCGCCGGTGATGTCGCGCAGCGGGAGGCCCAGCATGAGGCGGGAGTAGGTGCTTCCGCCGCGCGAGATGATCTGCCGGCTCCGCGGCCAGTTGACGGTCCGTCCGCCGGGGACCCAGCGGGAGCCCAGGACGAGGTCGGCCTGGCCGAGAGCGGTGAGCAGGCGGGGCAGTTCCTCGGGCTGGTGGGAGCCGTCGGCGTCCATCTCGACGAGGACCCCGTAGCCGTTGTCCAGACCCCAGCGGAAGCTCGCGAGGTAGGCGGCGCCCAGGCCCTCCTTGCCCTTGCGGTGCAGGACGTGGACCTGCTCGTCCTCGACGGCCATCTCGTCGGCGACCTTGCCGGTGCCGTCGGGGCTGTTGTCGTCCGCGACCAGCACGTGCGCGGCGGGGACGGCCGACCGAACCCGCGCGACGATCCGCTGGATGTTGTCCACCTCGTTGTACGTCGGGATGATCACCAGGGTGGTCCCGAGCGGGCCGTACTCTCTCCGGCCGCCGCTGTTGGTCACTGCTCTCCAAGTCCTCTCTGGTTCCTCCCGCGCCCACGCCGGGTGAGAACCACCGCGGCCACGCAGGACAGAACGCCCACCATAGCGAGGACCCACTCGGGAGCCGCGCCGACGCGGTCGGCCGGCGTGGTGTTGTCACGCAGAGGGATGCTCAGGTCCATCACTCCCCGGGTGAACTCGGGGAGCCGGCGGACCACCGTGCCGTCGGGGGCGACGACCGCGCTGATGCCGCTGGTGGCCGCGGTGACCACGGCGCGCCCGTGCTCCACCGCACGCAGCCGGGACATGGCCAGCTGCTGTTCGGGCTGGCCGGTACGGCCGTAGGTCGCGTTGTTGGTCTGCACCACCAGGGCCCGCGCGCCCGCGTTGGCGGTGTCCCGGACGATCTCGTCGTAGGCCACCTCGAAGCAGATCACGTCCCCGAGCTTCGCTGGGCCGAGCTTGAGCACCCCGGTGTGGTCGCCCGGGTAGAAGTCGCGGGGGATGCGCTGGAGGCGGGTGATGACCTTGCTGAGTTCGGCCCGGAAGGGGACGTACTCGCCGAAGGGCACCGGGTGCTGTTTGGTGTAGGAGGCGCCGGGCCCCGTCCTCGGGTCCCAGACGATGCCCTCGTTGAAGACGTAGCCCGGCTTCGTGGGGTGGTCCACCAGCGCGCCCACCAGCACGGGCACCCCGATGTCCTTCACCGCCTCGTCGATGCGCTCGTAGGCCTCCGGGTAGGTGTAGGGGTCCAGGTCGGAGGAGTTCTCCGGCCACAACACGAGGTCGGGGCGGCGGGCCTTGCCAGCGCGGACCTCGGCGGCCAGCCGCTCGGTGGCCGTGGCGTGGTTGTCCAGGATCTGCATGGGGCGGCCGAGGAAGTCCATCCCGGGGCGCTCCACGTTGCCCTGGACGACCGCCACGTCCACGGTCTCGCCACCGCCGCCGGTGCTGCCCGGGACGCCGGCGTCGTGCGCCCCGTGCGGCAGCGGTACGGCCAGTCCCGAGCAGGCCAGGAGGGCGGCGAGGACGACCGCGGAGGCTGTGGTCACGGCGTGGCGGGTCCGCGCGGCGGGGTCCTGGGTGAGCCGGGCGAGGCGGACGAGCGCGGCGGCCAGCATCCCGCCCACCAGGGCGACGGCGAAGGTGACCAGGGGCGCGCCGCCGAGGGCGGCGAGCGGTGTGAAGGGCGAGCCGGCGTTGGCGAACGCCAGCCTGCCCCAGGGGAAACCGCCGAACGGCACCCGGTCGCGGGCCCACTCCTGCGCCACCCAGAGGCAGGCCCCCCACAGCGGCCACAGCGGCAGCCGGGAGGCGAGGGCGATGCCGCCGCCCATGACCGCGACGAACACCGCCTCGATGACGGAGAGACCGACCACCGCGTCCCAGCCCACGACGTGCAGCCAGCGCAGCAGCAGCAGGAGGAAGGGGACACCGAAGGCGAACCCGGTCCACAGGCCCTGCCGGAAGGTGCGGCCGTGCACCAGGAGGGCGAGTGCGGTGACGGCGAGGAAGGACAGCGGCCACAGGTCGTAGGGCGGGAAGGCCAGCCCCAGGGCGAGGCCGCACACCACCGCCAGCAGGCTCCGGTAGGCCTCCCGGCGCAGCAGCGCGCCCAGCCGGCGCAGGCGCCCCGGACGGGCGGCGACGGGACGCGGGCCGTCGTGCTCCGCCTCGGAGCCGTCGGAGCGCGGTGCCACGCCGTCCGTCGCGGCACCGGTGAGCGCGGCGCCGGGCGTGGTGCGGGCTAGGGGGGAGGAACCCGAGGGCACGGTCGCGGCCTTCCTGACGTGCGGGAGGATCAGGTGACGGTACCGCGTGTCGCTGACGGCGGGCGCCGGCGGGTGGGGACGGGCGCCGGCGCGGAGGCCCCTGCGGAGCACCGGCTCGCGGCGGGGGCCGGCGGTGGCCGTGTCCGCGGGGGTGCGGATGGGGGCTCGGTACCCTTCGGGCCGACCTGGGGCCCGCTGGCTGCGGGTCGACCGAAGGCCGTTGTCTACTGAGCTCCGAGCCCCGACCCGGGTCGCACCTGCCGGCCGGGCGGATCCTTCCTTCGCCCCGTTCCGCGTGGACTGGACCTGGCTCACAGTGGTGGGCGCGGAGCGCCGCACCGTGGCCCAGTGGCGTCCGACGACGTCTCGGAGGTCTGCCGGCCTGGCGTCCGGTGGTGGACTCGGCCGAACCTACCCGCCGGGGGCGGTCGGCTGTCAACACGGGCGCCACCTGGGGCGTCCTCGTGTCCGTGCTGGTCAGCCCTGTGCCGCGCGGGCGCCGAGAGCCTGCCGGCGGCCACCGGGAGGCCGCGCGGACACCCGGCCGATCACCCGTTCGGCCGCTCGTGGACGGTGCGTCCGCCGACGACGGTGCGCACACAGAGCGGGAGTTCGCGGCCCGGAGTGAGGTCGGGCAGGCCCGGCGTCCCGGAGCGCGGGTCGGTGGACCAGCGCTCCACCCGCTCGTCCGGCGCCTGGACGACGAGCTCCTCGGTGCGCCAGACCGCGTAGTCGGCCGGGGCGCCGGGGACCAGGACACCGGCGTCGTCCCGGCCCACGGCGCGCCAGCCGCCCCGGGTGTGGGCGGTGAAGGCGGCACGGGCGGAGATGCGGTGCTCCGGCGTGTGGTGGAAGACCGCCGCCCGGACGGTCCCCCACGGGTCCAGCGGGGTCACGGGGGCGTCGGAGCCCAGCGCCAGGGGGACTCCGGCGCGCAGCATCGCCGCGAAGGGGTTCAGGGTCCGGGCGCGTTCGGCGCCCAGTCGCTGCGCGTACATGCCCTCCCCGCCGCCCCAGCGGGCGTCGAAGGCGGGCTGGACCGAGGCGGTGAGGGCCAGTTCGGCGAACGCGTCGACGGTGGCGGCGTCGGCCATCTCGGCGTGCTCCACGCGGTGGCGGGCAGCGCGCACCCGGTCCAGGCCGACCCGGTCGGCGGCGGCGCGGACCCCGGTGACGACGGCGGCGAGGGCGGCGTCGCCGATGGCGTGGAACCCGGCCTGGAGGCCCGCTTCGGTACACAGGGCCACGTGTTCGGCGATGGCGGCCGCGTCGAGGTGGGCGCTGCCGGCGTGGGCGGGCGCGTCGGCGTAGGGCGCGTGCAGGCAGGCGGTGCGGGAGCCGAGGGAGCCGTCGGCGAACAGGTCGCCCGCTGCGCCGATCGCGCCCAGGTCGCGGACGCGCTGGACGTCCTTCTCGCCGGTCACGAGCTCGGCCCAGTAGCCGAGCACGCGCGGGGCCGGCTCCTCGCCGGCCGCCAGGGCGAGGAGGGCGGCCAGGTCGTCCTCGCTGGAGATGTCGGGGCCGGCGCACTCGTGGAGGGTGCCGATGCCGAGGGAGGCGGCGCGGGCGAGGGCGGCGCGCTGGGCCCTCTCGCGCATGAGGGGCGTCAGGGCGGCGTGTGCGGCCTCCCGGACCGCGTGGTGGGCGTCGCCCGTCAGCGGCCGGTCGGGCTCGAACCCGGGCAACCGGCGTACCTGGGGGACGAGTTCGAGGAGGGCGGTGGTGGCCACGGCGGAGTGGACGTCGACGCGGCTGAGGTAGAGCGGACGGCCGGACGTGGCCTCGTCGAGCTCCGCGCGGGAGGGGTGCCGGCCCTCGGGCCACGCGGAGGCGTCCCAGCCGTGGCCGAGGAGCACCCGGTGGTCGCGGTGGTCGGCGGCGTACGCCCTGACGAGGTCGAGGGCCTCGCCGAGGCTGCGGGCCGGCGCGAGGTCGAGGCCGGTGAGCGCCAGACCGGTGGCGGTGGTGTGGACGTGGGCGTCGGTGAAGGCCGGGGTGACGAGTGCGCCGTCCAGCACGACCACCTCGTCCACGCCCTCGGCGAAGGAGTCTGCGGCGCCCTCGGACCCGACCCATGCCACCCGGTCGCCCTCCACCACCATCGCGGTGGCGAAGGGGTCGGCGGGGCTGTGGACCTCGCCTCCGCGCAGCAGCACGGTGCGGGGGCGGGTCGGTTCGGTGGTGGCGTCGCGCATGCCGACAGTGTCCCCCGCGGCGTCCGGCCGCCGTCGCGTGGGGGCCGGTCGGCGGACGCCCCGCGCGCCCCGCCCGGCGTGGCGCGACCGCGTGGGCGGGGGCGTCGCGCGCGCCGCGGCGGGCGTGAGGGGTTCACCGGCACGGATTACCGGTCAGGTGCGTCGGCGCCGTCGGTGGGCGGCGGACTGATGCGGGGCGGCCTGGCCTCGTAGGGCGTGGAGAGGGCGACCGTGGTGCGGGTGGAGACGCCGGCCAGGGTGCGGATGCGGGTCAGCAGGTGCTCCAGTTCGAGCGGGGTGGCCACGCGCACCTTGAGGATGTAGTTCTCGTCCCCGGCGACGCTGTGGCAGGCCTCCAGCTCGGGGACGCCGGCGAGGCGGTCGGCGATGTCGTCGGGGGCGCTGGGGTCGAAGGGTTTGACCGAGATGAAGGCGGTCAGGGGCAGGCCCACCGCCTCCGGGTCGACGATGGCGGCGTAGCCGCGGATGACCCCGCGCTGCTCCAGGCGGCGTACCCGCTGGTGCACCGCCGAGGTGGACAGGCCCGTGGCCCTGCCCAGGTCGGTGTAGCTCATCCGCCCGTCGCGCACGAGCAGATCCACGATCCGTCGGTCCAGCTCCTCCATCCCGTCAACCTACTGTGCCGGGGCCCGGCTGCGCACAGGAGGCCGACAGGTGGACAACCACCGGCGCAGGGTGTGACCAACGCCACACTCCCGTCCTGACCTGCGAGACGCCGGAGTGATTATGCGTGCGGCATGCAGGGAAGTGCTCGGGGTGGTCGAGGCCGCCCGCCACAGGGGGTGGCGGCTCGCTCGGCCCTCAAAGGGGGAAGGCCACCCATGCCACGTCGGAAACCCGCCGCGTCCCAGGCTCCGTCCGAGCAGGTCCTCAAGGACGACGAGGAGGACCGCGCCGCCGAGGCGGCGACGGGCCGGCCCGTCGCCGTCGAGGGGCCGGCCGAGACCCCGGACGACTTCGACACGTGGGAGATGTACCGCGTGTCGTGCCCGGACTGCGGACAGTCCCTGGCCCTGCTGGCCGACGAGGAGGTCCTCCCGGAGCACGCCCTGTGCCCCTCGCCATGGAACCCGTTCGTCCTCACCGTGTGCCCGGGCGCCGGACGCCGGGCCGCGGACGCACCGCCGGTCGACGACTCGCTGCGCGCCCACGAGCAGGACACCGACCTGCTGCTGACCCTGCCCGAGGGCCTGGACTGGCGCACCCAGCCGTTCTCCCACGCCGGCGGCCCGGGTTCCCGGCCCACCCGGGTGTGCGCCCCTCGTTGAGACACGGCCCCGCGGCGGCCCGGGCCGCCGCGCGCCCCCCCGGGCCTGGCTCTTATACACAACTGTCGCTGGCGGCCGATGTATCAGGGTAGATATCGGGGGTCGCCGGATGAGGAAA